>NZ_NOZJ01000004.1:0-372116 GCF_002259095.1 Rhodococcus sp. 05-2254-2
CCCCAGGTCCTCTCGGCTCCCCAGGTCCCCCGCCTCCCCAGGTCCCCCGCCTCCCCAGTCTTCGCAAAAGCGCGCGCGTTTGTTGAATGCGCGCGAATTGGTGGCCCGATCGGGGGCAATTCTGCGCGCACCTGACGGCTGCGCGCGCATTTGCGGGGTCCGGCGTTGGTTTCGCCCTTCGACGCTTCGTCGGGTCGGCCCGCGTGACGATGCACCGTCGCCCTGTTCCCTGTTCCCTGTTCCCTGTTCCCTGTTCCCTGTTTCCCGTGTTCCTGTGTTCCCTGTTCCCGTTCGCCTGCTTCGGTTCCCCAGTCTTCGCAAAAGCGCGCGCGTTTGTTGAATGCGCGCGAATTGGTGGCCTGATCGGGGGCAATTCTGCGCGCACCTGACGACTGCGCGCGCGTTGGCGGCTCCGGCGCCACAGCGAACTGGTACGCCCGTACCTGTATTCATCCACAGGTCCGAAGTTGTACACAGGCAGGTACTTTCGTCCTCGGATCGGTGCGCGCATGGTCGAGACTCGAAAGATGAGGGATGACCGAATGGTGCGACGCTCGGAGGCTCTTGCCGATGGCAATGCCGATCACGAGCTGCGAGCAATGTATGAACGCGGGGGCTGGGAGCGTTTGGTGAATGGCGTCTACGTTCCGACGTCGAGGCTGGCCGGCCTTTCGGGGCAGGAGCGGCATCGGTTGTTGATCGACGCCGTATTTCCGATGATTGCGGACGGCAGCACGGTGAGTCACCGTTCGGCGGCGCTACTGCACGAATTACACTTGCCCACGGGCGGATTCGACAAAGTTCACGTCACCCGACGCCGCCGCGGCGGAGGTCGAGCGAATGCAGCGGTGATCGTGCACTGTGCGCCGTGGGTACCCAGCACCACCGTCGACGGAATTCCCGTGACCTCATTGGCGCGGACGGTTGTCGACCTTGCCCGTACCGAGCCGCTTCTGTCGGCGGTGATCGCAGGTGACTCAGCTCTGAATCGCCGCGATCCGAAGGAGCTTGAGTCGGAGTTGCAGCGTGCTCGGGGATGGAAAGGTGTGGCGCAGGCGCGACGAGCCGTTTCCCTCATGGACGGGCGGAGCGAAAACCCCGGCGAGTCTCAGCGGCGAGTCATTCTGCGTGAGAGCGGATTCGACGTGGAATCGCAGGTGGAGATCCTGGATCCGGACGGGCGGACGGTGGCGCGGATCGATTGGCTGGTCAATGGCGTCGTGGTGTGCGAGTTCGATGGTAAAGCCAAGTACACCAAGTACCTACGGCAGGATGAGCACCCCGGCGACGTGGTGTTCAGGGAGAAGGTGCGGGAGGACGCGGTGCGCGATCTCGGCTATCCCGTGGTGCGCTGGACGTGGGCAGATTTGGCGAATCCGGCGGAGCTGGTGGCGCGCGTGGCCCGAGCTGTGGAGCGGGCTGCTGCCCTGCCTCCACCACGAGGGACGGTGCGGAGTACCTCGTGCGGCCCGCAAATGCGCGCGCATTCGCCGAATTCACTCGAAATTGCCTGAGTATTCGGCAGAATTCGCGCGCATCTGACAGACGCGCGCGCTTTTGCAACGGCTGGGGGTTTGCAACCCCGCTCATCTGACAAACGCGCGCGCTTTTGCGGCAAACCCGAGCCCGCCGCGACACCACCGCCCCGGCGTACATATGACAACGGCCGCACTCGAGAACGAGTGCGGCCGCCGAAGAGTTCAGGGAATCAGAATGCTGCTTCGTCCAGTTCCATGATGTCGTTGTCGATGTTGGTGAGGATGGCGCGGGTCGCCGTGAGCTGCGGCAGGATGTTCTTGGCGAAGAACGAGGCCACTGCGATCTTGCCCTCGTAGAACGCCTTCTCCTTGCCCTCTGCGCCGTTGTCGAGTGCAGCGATGGCGATTTCGGACTGACGCAGCAGCAGCCAGCCGATGAGCAGGTCTCCGAAGCCCATGAGGAAGCGCACCGATGCCAGGCCGACCTTGTACAGCTCGGTGGGCTGGTCCTGTGCACCCATGAGGTGCTGGGTCATCGAGGTGACGATGGCCTGCACGTCTTCGAGTGCGGTGGCGAGCAGTGCGCGCTCGGCCTTGAGTCGACCGTTTCCTGCTTCGCTGTCGATGAACGACTTGATCTGTCCGGCAACGTGAGCCAGTGCTACGCCGCGGTCGCGGGCGATCTTGCGGAAGAAGAAGTCCTGCGCCTGGATGGCGGTGGTTCCTTCGTACAGCGAGTCGATCTTGGCGTCGCGGATGTACTGCTCGAGGGGGTAGTCCTGCAGGAATCCGGAGCCGCCGAGGGTCTGCAGGGATTCTGCGAGTACCTGGTAGGCGATTTCGGAGCCGACACCCTTGACGATGGGCAGCAGGAGGTCGTTGACGCGGTATGCGATGTCGGCGTCTGCGTCCGAGACCTGCTTGGCGGTGACCGGATCCTGGTGTGCGGCGGTGTAGAGGTACACCGCACGCAGGCCTTCCGAGTACGCCTTCTGCATCATCAGGCTGCGCCGCACGTCGGGGTGGTGGGTGATGGTGACGCGGGGAGCGGTCTTGTCGGTCATCTGCGTCAGGTCTGCGCCCTGGACGCGCTCCTTGGCGTACTCGAGTGCGTTGAGGTAGCCGGTGGAGAGGGTACCGATTGCCTTGGTGCCGACCATCATTCGAGCGTGCTCGATGACGTCGAACATCTGCGCGATGCCCTTGTGGACCTCGCCGACGAGCCAGCCCTTGGCGGGAATGCCGTTGCCACCGAAGGTGAGTTCACAGGTGGCGGAGGCCTTGAGGCCCATCTTGTGCTCTACGCCGGTGACGAAGGCTCCGTTGCGCTCGCCCAGTTCGCCCTTCTCGAAGTCGAAGAGGATGGACGGCACGAAGAACAGGCTCAGGCCCTTGGTTCCGGGTCCGGCACCTTCGGGGCGGGCGAGTACGAGGTGGAAGATGTTCTCGAAGAGGTCGTCGGACACTGCCGAGGTGATGAAGCGCTTGACGCCTTCGATGTGCCACGAGCCGTCGTCCTGCTTGATCGCCTTGGTGCGACCTGCTCCGACGTCGGATCCGGCGTCGGGCTCGGTCAGGACCATCGTGGCACCCCAGCCGCGCTCGACGGCCACCTTGGCCCATTCCTTCTGCTCGTCGGTTCCGTTGTGGTACAAGATGTTTGCGAATCCGGGGCCTGCGGAGTACATGAACGCGGCCGGCTGCGATCCGAGGAGCATCTCGTTGATGCCCCAGAGCAGGTTGCGAGGTGCTGCCATGCCACCGACTTCCTCGTCGAGGCCGACGCGCCACCACTCGCCGTCGTAGAGCGCCTTGAACGACTTCTTGAAGGAGTCGGGCAGCTTCAGGCTGTGGGTTTCGGGATCGAAGACGGGCGGGTTGCGGTCGGCGTCCGCGAAGGACTCGGCCAGCGGTCCCTCGGCAAGGCGTACGACCTCACGCAGCATGTCGCGGGCTACTTCACCGTCCATGTCGCCGAAGTTGTCGCCTTCGAGTGTCTCGTCGAGTCCGAAAAGCTCGAAGAGGTTGAACTCGAGATCCCGGAGGTTGCTCTTGTAATGGCCCATTGCTCGTTCGCTCTCCAGTCGGTGGTGCGGTCTCGTGAGTACCGCCCAAGTTAGCTACTCGTCGGTAACTTAACGGATATTACCCCCGATCCGGTTCGCTGCCAAGGGGAGGCCTACTCGCCAGTAGCAATGCGTCGATCGCTGTGCCGCCGGTCACGTCGCGATAGCGGTTTTCGGCAGTGAGGATGGTCAGTCCAGTACCGATGTCCGACGCCAAATCCTCTGGCGTGTAGAGGATCTCGGCTTCCTGTGGACCACCGACGCCGGAGTCGATGTTCGCGGAGTGGTGTCCGAGAATCATGAGGATTCCATCAGGTTTCAGCGCGGAAACGGCGACCGAGACGGCCTTCTGCCGTTCGTTCGGGGGCAAGTGGAGATAGAACATGAGAACCAGGTCATAGTTCGGTTCTGTTGACAACTGCGTCACATCGGCGTGGACCCAGGTCAGTCGCTCGCGGACCGACCTGGGTGCCGAAGACGCCACGTCGTTCGCCCTCGTCAGCGCCACCGAGGAGAAATCGACGGCGTCGACGGTCCAGCCGCGGGTTGCCAACCAGATCGCGTTGCGACCCTGGCCGGACGCGAGATCCAGTGCGCGACCTCGCTCGAGCGTCGTCGCGACTTCGACGAGCGTCGCGTTCGGTGCCTCGCCGTAGACGAGTTCTCGGCCTTCGTACTTGCGATCCCAGTCTGCGGCGTCCACCTTCGGAAGCCTAGTGGCGGTTCCTACAGCGTCGCGCGCAGCAGCAGCACGTTGTAGTTCTGGTAGACCGTCGCCACGAAATACAGGTCGCGGCCGGTCGAGTAAGGATGGATGTACGGCGCGTAGATGGAGCTGACCTCGCGGGTGTCGACCAGAACTTCCGGTGGGCTCCATGGCCCGACGGGTGACGGCGAGCGTCGCAGGACGATCGAGTTGGCGTTGTCGGTCGTCATCATCAGGTACTGACCGAGGGCTGCGTTGTACGCGACGGAGAGTTCACCGACGCCGCCGACGATGGGTGCGGCCGCGGCCGGGTCGCCCTTCTTCCAGTCCTGGCCGGTCCAGTACTCGTATTCGCCGAGCCGGGCGATGTCCTGTTCCTTGACGCGAGCGACGTGGCCGAGGTTGAAGCGACCGGGCGGGGTGCCGTACTGGTAGACGTAGCCGCCGTCCTTCAGGTAGGCGCTCTGCTGGAAGTTGCGGTCGCCGCCGACGCTGGGCCGCTGGGTGTCCGGTAGTGCTGCCCAGTTCTCCCCGTTGTCGTTCGACACGGCCAGGCCGGAGAAGTTGGTCTCCCAGGTTCCCGGCGGTCCCCAGTTCTTCACGGACATCAGGTTGAGGTACTGGCTGTCGCCGACGGCCACGCCTGCGGTCGGGATTCGGCTGATCTCGACGAACGGGATCTTGGGGCTGGGGACGACCTCTTTGGTCTGGCCGATCGGGTCGAGTACGACGCTGTCGAAGTTCATGCCGTCGGCGAGGTTCCGGTCGTTGCTTCGCACGATGGCGTTGCTGCGCCACGACCACAGGCTGCCCTGCAGCAGGTTGGGTACGCCGAGGCCGGCGGTATCGCCGAATGCCGTCAGCACCTCGCCGCGGCCGTTGTCCCACATGATGCCGAGATCGGTGCCGATCATGTTGACGTTCTGCGTGTTGTTGGGACTCGAGATACCGGTCACCTGAGCGACGGCTTGTGCGCGACCCTGAAGCTGCGGCAGCCCGAACGTGCCGTTGAGTCCGGCAATGGGATTGACCGCATTGGGATTTGCGAGGGCGTTGGGCCCGGTGACCAGCAGCGACGTGGCTACGGCCATGGTGGCAACGGTCAAGACTCTGGAACCCACGCGACGCACGACGATCTCCCCCAATTTGATTTCACTCCCCGGCAACCGACGAGAACCATATCAGCGGTTTGTTCGAGGCGGAATAAACCGAGCGATCCGCTGTTTCTGGGAATCGGGCGAATGCACCTCGGTGTCGTAATCTGGACAGCGTGAGTGATCTGCCCGATTCCCGGCTGGCGAGGGATTTGTCCGTCAGTGCAATGCGATTGAATCGGAGACTCCGACTGCGCCATTCCAGCGACAGATGGCCCGTCGCTCAGCTGTCGATTCTGACGACGTTGCTTCGTGAGGGGCCGATGACGACGGGGGAGTTGGCGGCGCGTGAGCGGATCAAGCCGCCGTCGGTGTCCAGGTCGTCGCACGCCTTGGTCGAGTTGGGTTTGATGAGCCGGGAGCCGCATCCGACGGACGGCAGGCAGGTGGTTCTTCTGTTGACCGATGCGGGCACGGCGACTGCACGGCAGGAGGTTGCCGCTCGGGAAATCGCGCTGGCGGAACAATTGGACGAATTGACGCCGCAGCAGCGCCAGACGCTGGCCGCAGCGGCTCGTATTCTCACCGAGATCGTCGAGCGGGTCGACTGAGCGCAGTCAGTTCTCGTGGTGAAGTTCGTGCTCGAGAGCCTCGACGTCCCACTCGATCGTCGACCCCAATTCCTCGGAGTCACCCCGGCGCGCGACGCGGCCGAGGACGGTGGCGACGACTGTCGCGAACACCATCCAGACGGCTACGCCTATCAACAACCCGGTCATGTCACACTTTCTAGCACCTGTGTCTGTGAAATAGCCGTGAAACGGTGGTTCGGCTTTGTTGCGATTCGATATTGGTCGCGTGCGGTCCGGCAATTCGGGCAGATCGAAGGTGCTGTTCCACAACGGATGTGGAGATTGCGGCCTCGATGCGGCATTTCGGTCGAAACAGACCTGACGGAACGGACCGAGGCCCCTTTCAATTACCGACTTTTCCGACGGCAATATGGAACCGACTGTTCGGTGCGCACAATTGCGCCACCGCTTCGAGATCGGACTCGAAATCGACATCGCGCAATTCCGGGAGCATCGTGATCGACGCCCCGGCCGCGGTCAAGGCATCGAGTGTGTCGGAGCCCGTCGACGGGGCGGACATGGGCACGTCGAGCAAGAACCGAGCGAGCTCGGGGTTGCGAAGGCCGAGCGCCCACCAGCCGCCGTCCTCGGCGAATCCGAGTACGTCACTGTTGCCGAGTTGCGCGGCCGCGTCGGACAGCAAGTGCGCCGTGACCTGAGGGGTGTCCATGCCGATCTGCAGTACGGAACCGGTGGTGGCCGCGTCGGCGTGGGCATTGGCCAGTCGTTCGCCCAGCCCGTCGCCGCGCTGCGCTACGACCGTGAACGACGCCAGCGCGCGGGTCAGTTCGTCGACGCGGGCCGCGTCGGCGAGATTGCCGGTGAGGGCCACGACACGGCGGTCGACGTCGGCGGCCGAGACGGCGTCGAGGGTGTCGAGCAGCGAGGCCGCGGCCAGTTCGGCTGCGGCGGCGTCGCCGATCGTCGCGGCGAGGCGTGTCTTGGCCAGCCCGGGTACGGGGGCTTTGGCGACGACGAGAGCGGTGACGGTCACGAGAGCACCTTCCAGAAATCCCGCACGGCGACGATGGTTCCCTTCACCGATCCCGAGACCTTCGACGTTCCGGCTGTCCGTGGTCGGTAGACCACGTCGTGTTCGACGACGGTCCAGCCGGCTTCGGCCGCCAGTACCAGCAGCTGCAGTGGATAGCCCGAGCGGCGGTCGGTGACGCCGAGGTCGAGCAGTGCCTGACGGCGTACCGCGCGAATGGCTCCGAGGTCGTGCACGGGCAGCTTGTATTTGGTGCGAAGCCGAAGTGAGAGAACGGCATTGCCGATCCTGGCGTGCAGGGGCGAGCTTCCCTTCGCCGGTCGACGGCGACCGACGGCGAGGTCCGCATGGTCGAGGGCCGTCACGAGGGTCGGCAGGTCACGCGGATCCATCGAGCCGTCTCCGTCGAGGACGCAGACGATGTCGGTGTCGGCTGCCACGACGCCTGCGTGCACTGCTGCGCCGTAGCCGGGCACGGTTTCGGAGATCACCGTGGCTCCGTGGGCTGCGGCGACGGCGGCGGTGGCGTCGGTGGAGTTGTTGTCCACCACGATCGTGGAGTAGCCCGCCGGTACCGAATCGAGTACTGCCGGAAGCGATTCGGCCTCGTTCATGCAGGGGATGACGACGGTCACCGATTTCTGTTCAGACACGGGGTGGTCCCGTGCCCTCGGCGTCGCGCAACGGTGCGTCGGCGAATGCGGTGAGACCGTCCCTCGGCATGATCCTCGCGCGGAATCCCAGGGTCTGTTCGGCCAGTCGGGAACTGGCGACGATGTGCCGTACATCGCCGGCTCGGTAGCGTCCGGTGATCTCGGGTGTAGGCCCGCCGCGTGCTTCGGCGAGGATCGTGGCGACCTCACCGATGGTGATCGGTTGTCCCGAGCAGACGTTGAGGGCGGTGAAGCCCTCGGTCTCTGCGTCGATCGACGCGATGTTGGCCGCTGCGACGTCGTGAACGTGCACGAAATCGCGGGCCTGCTTGCCGTCCTCGTACACGGTCGGGGCCTGGCCGAGTTCCAGCGACGAGCGGAACATCGCTGCCACACCGGAATACGGGGTGTTGCGGGGCATGTTCGGTCCGTAGACGTTGTGGTAACGCAGTGCGATCACCGAGCCGCCCGTCGATACCGCCCACGCGGAGGCGTAGTTCTCCTGTGCCAGTTTGCTCGCCGCGTAGATGCTCCTCGGTTCGAGTAACGAATCCTCCTCCACCAGAAGCCAATCGAGAGGCTCACCGGACCTCGGATCGCGATTGTCGAACAAGCCGGCATCGAGATCGGCGCGGGTGCGGGGCGGCGGAACTACGGTCTCGCCCGACGAATTGAGATAGCGCCCTTCGCCGTAGACGACCATCGACGAGGCGAGAACCAGCCGCGAACAGCCCGCCTCGTACATCGCGGCGAGCAGAACTGCCGTCCCGTAGTCGTTGTGGCTGGCGTAGGCGGGGGCATCCGCGGCATCGACGCCGGCTCCGACGACGGCGGCCTGGTGACACACGACATCCACCCCGCGCAATGCGTCGACGAGCGAGTCCTTGTCGCGCACATCGAGATCGATGATTCCGTCGGCGCGCGCTCCTGGGCCGTGAGCCGATTCCAGCATGGCGTCGACGGCAACGATCTCGTGGCCGGAGGCGGCTGCCGCATCGCGAATGTGACCGCCGATGAATCCGGCTGCGCCGGTGAGCAGTACCCGGGTCATGGCAGCTCGATCGGCAGCGTGAGGCCGGTGTGCACCCGACAGGTAGGGCAGTCGCCGGTGGGAGCGTCGGAGATGGCCGAGCGCACCAGTGCCTTGAGTGGCTCGATGTTCTTCTGGAACTCGGCGAACACGTCCACCGCCTTGACGCCCTGACCGGACTCGATGCCGGCGTCGAGGTCGGTCACCAATGCGATCGGTGCGTAGCAGAGTTCGAGTTCGCGAGCCAGAACTGCCTCGGGGTGGCCGGTCATGTTCACCAGCGTCCAACCCTGGCGCGCGAACCACTGGCTCTCGGCACGAGTGGAGAACCGAGGACCCTCGACGACGACCATGACGCCGCCGTCGATCGCCGAGTCCTGGACCGCGGACTTCCGGAGCGTCGGGCAGTACGGGTCTGCGAATTCGACGTGAATCCCGCCCTCGTCGAAGTAGGTCTGTGCTCTCCCGGACGTTCGGTCGACCAGTTGATCGGGAATCACGACGGTGCCCGGGCCGTACTCGGACACCAGGGATCCGACCGCGCACGGGGCGAACACTCGGCTCACCCCGAGCATCCGCAGCGCCCACATGTTGGCGCGGTACGGCAACGTGTGCGGTGAGTACTCGTGATTGCGGCCGTGTCGGGGCAGAAACGCCACTCGCCGACCTTCCACCTCGCCCAACGTGATCGGGGCGCTCGGAGCGCCGTAGGGGGTGTCGAGCACTACCTCCTGGGCGTCGGCTCCGAAGAACGAATAGAAGCCGCTGCCGCCGATGACGGCTATCTCGGCCCGCCCCGTCGCGTCGTTGTCCATCTGCTCATCCTCCATCACCGTCGGTCGATATGCTGGTCCGAAGTCGTGTTCGCCTTCAAGTCCGCAGGGAGAAAAGACTATCCGTTACTGGAGAGAAGCCGTCGCAGGCACGTTGGCCGTCGTGCTCGTCGTGGTCGCATTCGTCGTTCCGTACCTGGGAAACGAACTCGTCACCCCCATCATCAACAGAACTCCGCAGCAGGTACGTGACTTCGCCGATGCGGCACCGCTGTTCGGCTTCCGCGAGATTCACGTGGGATGGGGAACTCCTGTCGCCGTTCTGATCGCCGTCGCCACTGTGCTGTGGGGGCCGACGGTCGCACGCCGACTGTCGTGGACGCGACTGTTGTTCGTGGTGTGGGGCGCGTCGGCGGCCTGGACGATGTCGCTGGCGATGGTGGACGGTTGGAAGCGCGGCTTCGTGAACCGGCTGGCATCGACGGACGAGTACCTGCACGAAGTGCCCGGCATCACCGACATTCCCGCCACGCTCCGCGGATTCTCCGAACGCATTCTGGACTACCAGGCCGATTCGTGGACGACGCATGTGTCGGGTCATCCCCCCGGCGCACTGCTCACTTTCGTGTGGCTCGATCGTCTCGGCCTCGGCGGAGGAGCCTGGGCGGCGACACTCTGTGTGCTGGTCGGCACGAGTGCCGCTGTGGCGCTGGTACTCACGCTCCGGGTGCTCGGCGACGAGAACATCGCGCGGCGGGCAGCACCGTTCGTGGCCATCGCCCCGGCCGCGATCTGGATCGCCGTTTCCGCCGATGCGTTCTACGCCGGTGTCGCCGCGTGGGGAATTGCGCTGCTGGCGATCTCGACGAAGCGCTACCTGTGGCCCGCGTCGATCGGTGCGGGAGTGTTGCTCGGTTTCGGCGTCTACCTCAACTACGGGTTGGTGTTGATGGGCCTGCCTGCGATCGCGGTGCTGATCGCCGGGCGAAGGATTCTGCCGTTCCTCGGCGCGCTGATCGGTGCGCTGATCGTTGCCGGGATCTTCACCGCGTACGGATTCTGGTGGTACGACGGTTACTTGCTGGTGCAGGAGCGCTACTACCAGGGCATCGCGAAGGACCGGCCGTTCGAGTACTGGGGCTGGGCGAACTTCGCGGCGCTGTTCTGTGCGTTGGGTGTGGCTGTGCCCGCGGCGTTCCCGCGGATACTCACTCGGCTGGAGCCGATCAACCTGTTGGTGATCTCGGCGATCGCGGCAGTGGTCATGGCGGATCTGAGTCAGTTGAGCAAAGCGGAGACCGAGAGGATCTGGTTGCCCTTCGCGATGTGGATGCTGATCGCGCCTGCTGTGTTGCCGATCCGGACGCATCGTTTCTGGTTGGCGCTGCAGGTGATCGGCGCGTTGGCGATCAATCATCTCCTGTTCACGAATTGGTGAACGGGGCCAGCGTCATCTGAGCGAACCAGCGCCCGTGGATCGGTGCCACGTCCACCACTCGCAGGCCTGCGGCGCCGGCGAGATCTGCGGTGGCGTCGGCGCTGACACTGGACCAGGCGAACCAGTCGCCGACCATGGTGTCGGTTTCCCATCGAACGGTGCGGTGGCGAATTCCCGTGTCGCTCGGCGCATCCACTTCGGCGATGACGGCTCCGTGGGGGGCGAGCAGGTCGGCGGCCCGGCGAAGCAGACGCACCGGGTCTCCGCCGATGCCGATGTTTCCGTCCGCGAGGAGGACACACGACCAGTTGCCGGTGTCGGGCAGTGGCTCGAAGAGGTCGCGGAGAACGGCGTTGCCGCCGCGTCCGATGGTCAGATCGACGGCGGCTCGGGAGGTGTCGACACCGAGTGCCGAAACGCCGCGTCGAGCAAGCGCTTCGGTGAGTCGACCCGGACCGCAGCCGAGATCGATCGTGGGGCCGGTACAGCGGCTGAGCATCGCGTGATCCGCGCGGCGATCCTCGGCCGACGAGGCGCTGCCACCCATCCAACGCTCGGTGGGAAGCTGCTGCCTGCTGCCGTCGGAATCGCCTATCCAGCAGGGTAGTCCGGCTGCTGCGCGGTTGAAGAGTGTATCGGCGGTGACGCTCATGCTCGGCTCCGTACGAGGGTCCATCGGGTGAAGTAGGCGGCTGCGCTCACGGTGAACAACACGGCGGTCAGTGCGAGCCAACGTCCGAGAAAGGGTTCCTGGGTCAAACCGGTTGCGGCTCGGTACGATTGCGCGCCCTGAGAGAGAATGCCGGGAAAGAACATCAGGAAGGTCAGGGCGGCTCCGAGGGCGGGAACTCGAACGAAGTTCACCGGCGACACGGCCAGGCGGTGTCGCGGAATGCCGGTGAGTAGCCGATCGGCCAGTGAGTAGAGCGGGAAGAGTACGGCGTCGTGCAGCAGTACCGATCCGAAGAACCACACGAGAACGGATTTCCACCACACGTCGTTGTTCCACAGAGCCTGCGGCCCCATGAGTGCCACGACGTAGCCGACCAGCGCGAACGAGAGCAGCAGACCGACCGCGTGTAGCGGGTGTCCACCGTAGATCTTCGTGAAGGCTCTCATTCGAGGTTCCTGACCGTGCGATGCAAACACTCGTGCGCGAGCGCCGCCGTTTTCACGGCGACAACTCGCGCACGGGCGTTCAGGAGACTGTGATTAAGCGGTGTTGATCGTGATGGTCGCAACGCCCACGAGCAGTCCCGGGGTCACAGCATCGGTGTTGAAGGTGCTGTTGAGCAGTCCGGCAGCGGTCTCCGAGATCTTCACCTCGGTGCCCTGCAGGATCGCGGTGTTGTCCGGTCCGGTAGCGAGCGGCTGCAGGGTGCGGCCGTCGAGATCGAACAGAACTGCGTCTGCGGCAGCTTCCTCGCCGTTGACCATGACGTCACCGGTGAGAAGCGAAGTGCCCGGATCGATGTCGAAGTTGATGAGCTCGACGACGGTCTCGCCGGCGGTCAGCGACAGGCCGCTGCCGTCGTGCATGATCTCGCCCTGGACGTAGGGGTCGACGGTGCCGGGCTCCCAGTACTTGACGTCTCCGCCGGTGATCGGGAAGCGGATGGATCCGTCTGCGAGAGTGGCGGTTCCGACGACGCCGGGCGTGAGGCCCAGGGTGGTCAGCGCGCCGGTGAAGCCGGGATCCAATGCAACTGCGGTGTCGACACCGGTGAGGCTGTCGACCTCGGCTGCGGGCTCGGGCTCGCTCTCGGTGGTTTCCATGGCCGACGCTGCCGAGGAGGTGGCGTTGTCGACGGTGTCGGACGCCTCGTCGCTGGAGCATGCGGCAAGCGGGACGATGGTGAGTGCACCGATTGCGGTGGCGGCCAAAGCTTTACGAACAGTGAACATGTCGGTCAACCTTCCGTGCTCGTCTCTCGAGCGTTGTGGGTCATTCGGCGCTGCTTGCCGAGCGGATGGGTTCCATCTCGATCCCTTGCAAGGGAGCGTGTCCACCTGTTACCCGACAAACCGGACTGTCAAACCGGAATTTTTCCGAAGGTTCACTCGGGATCAACGAAGGATCAGGTCCGCAGCTCGTTCGCCGATCACCACCGACGGCGCGTGAGTGTGTCCGCGGATGATGCTGGGCATGATCGACGCGTCGGCGACGCGAAGGCGATCGACGCCCCGCACTCGCAGCTCGGGATCGACGACACTGGCGGGGTCGTTGCCCATACGCGCAGTGCCCACGGGGTGGTACAGCGTGTGCGCATTCTGTTCGAGGGCCTCGGTGAGCAGGTCCGCCGGGGAGATGTTCGACGCCACCCTGGGGCGTACGACGTCGCCGAGCAGTCCCTTCAACGACGGGGTTTCGGAGATGGCGACGCAGGCGCGCAGGCCTTCGATCATCGCTTTGCGGTCCAGTCCGTCGGGGTCGCTGAGGTAGCGGGGTTCGACGATGGGCTTGGCCGACGGGTCGGCCGATCGGAGGGTGATCTCGCCGCGGCTCTCGGGTTTGACGAGTACCGCGCCGATGACGGCGGCGTGCGAGTCCTGGCCGACGAGTCCCTCGTCGAAGAACGGTGCCGGTCCGAAGATGAGTTCGAGGTCGGGCAGGGCCAGGTCCTCGCGGCTCTTGATGAAGCCGTACGCCTCGGCGACGTTGGAGGTGAGCATCCCGCGTCGGCGCGCGAGGTAGTTGACCAACTCGGGGATCTTCTCGGCGTGGAAGAGGGAGTCTCTTTCGGTTTTCCAGCCGACGAGGGCGGCCAGGTGGTCGAGGAGGTTCTGCCCGACGCCGGGCGCGTGGTGTTGGACGGCGATGCCGTGGGACTTCAGCTGTTCCTGGTCTCCGATGCCCGAGAGCATCAGTAGTTGCGGGGTGTTGATGGCTCCGCCGGAGAGGATCACCTCTTTGCGTGCGCGCACGGTGTGTGTCTGCCCGCCGGAGGCGTATTCGACTCCCACCGCCGCGCTGCCCTCGAAGAGCACACGGGTGGCGTGTGCCTCGGTGAGGATGGTCAGGTTCTTGCGCTTCTTCGCCGGTCTCAGGTAGGCATCGGCGGTGCTCCACCGTGCTCCGCGCTTCTGGTTGACCATCGTGCGGGTGAAGCCCTTGGGCTCGGGCAGGTTCGCGGTTTCCAGCGGATAGCCTGCTTCTTCGACGCCGTCGAGGAACGACGACGTCAGATCGCGGGGGCTGCGCTGGTGGGAGACGATGAGGGGGCCGTCGGTGCCGGCGTCGACTGCCGTTGTGCCCTCGATGTTCTCGATCCTGCGAAAGTATCCGACGAGGTTTCGGAAAGACCACGAGTCGTCGGACACCGCTGCCCACTCGTCGTAGTCGGCGGCGAATCCGCGCACCCACATCATCGCGTTCATCGACGACGAACCGCCGAGCATCTTGCCGCGCGGCCAATAGATGCTGCGATCACGCAGTTCCGGTTGCGGTTCGGTCAAGTAGTCCCAATCGACCTCGCTGCGAAAGAGTTTGGAGAACGCAGCGGGAATGTGGGCGAACTTGTTCTTGTCCTCGGGGCCGGCCTCGAGGAGAACCACCTCGTTGCGTGGGTCTGCGCTGAGGCGATTGGCCACCACCGCGCCTGCCGAACCTGCGCCCACCACGATGTAGTCGGCCGTCGTGCGCTGAGAGCTCATGATTGTCCTTCGGTCGTCGACGGTGGGTTCTACCCGCGCAGGGCGGAGGCGAAGATTGCCGGCAGCTTGGACCAGGACGGTGCACCCGCGAATGCGGTCAGCAGCTTGCCCGTCGATGCTGCGGTCTTGTTGGTGACGAACCACGGTGGCTTCGGGGAGATCGAGAGTTCGCCGTTGATCAGCGAGCGCGGCATCGGCCGGAAAGGTCCGCGCACCACTGTTCGCTCGGCTCCGTCGATCAGTAAGGCGTTGTGCACGATGCCGATTCCGCTCTGGACGTCGTCGACGGTGTGGCCGGGGAATGCGCCCCAGGTGGCTGCTGCGGTGAGGAATCCGATGGCCGTCCAGGCGTTGACGGCGATGGTGCCGTAGCGCAGGTCGGCGAGCATGGTGTCGAATTTCTCCCCGAGTCCCTTGATGGTGCCGGGGGTGCCGATGATGTTGATGCCGAGGGTGCCGGTGAATTCCTCGTTCGCGGCCTGAACCGCCTTGGCTGCGAATGCTGCTCCGCTGTAGGGCAATTCGATGATGCCCATGACCGGTGCGAAATACTCGGTCTGCAGCAGCGGTGCGTATTCACCGGGGTTCAGGTCGGTGATGAGCACGCGGCCACCGCGCTCGCCGAGGCGCTCGGCGGACGGGTAGGTGGCGGTGGCGTCGGACACTCGCTTGTCGCTGCCGGGGTAGTACGGCGCACGGGCGGGCGCGCGGTCCAGCGCGGCGCGCAGGGCGGCGACGAACTGGTCGCGCTGCTTCCATTCCGAGGACAGCACGACGACCTGCGAAGCGACACAGTTGTATCCGCTGTTGTGCAGGCGTTGGGTGGCGATGTGCTCGGCCTGGAATTCGATGTCGGCACGGCTCCACTCTCCGGGCAGAACGATGGTGGGCGAGACGCCACCGAGTTCGCTGGAGATCTCCTTGGTGAGGATCGGGTCGTTGGCCGCCTTGCGGGCAGCGCCGTCCGGGCCCGGACCGAAGACGATCGCGTCGTGCGTGATGGCGCTGCCGGTCATGTGGACGTGGTCGACACGATCGTGCTGGACCAGGTAGGTGCCCACGTCGGCTCCGCCGGTGAGCAGGCGCAATGCACCGATGTCGACGAGCGGCGCGAGGACTTTCTCGAACACCGGCAACAGCGGATCCATGATCGGGTTGAGCTTGAGTGCGACGACTCGATTGAACGCGATCAGTTCGTACAGCGCGTCCAGCGGCGCGATCGAGGTGATGTTGCCTGCGCCGAGTACCACTCCGATGCCCGCGGTGCGGGTGGGATCGAGCTGGGCGAGGCCTGCGGTCCGCTGTGCGGTTGCACGGTCGATTCCGGGCTTCAGCCATACCTCGGCGGTGAACCCGTTGAGCAGGAGGCGCTCGAAGATGTTGAGAGGCAGCACCGACACCGTCGTGCGCCCACCGGGTGCCGTTCCGAACGTGGCACCGGCCAGCGGACTGCTACCGGCTTCGAGCGCCGCCAGTGTGTGCGCCACGGTGCCGAGTCCGTTCAGGAACGAGTACGGACCCGACAACCATTCCTCTCCGACGAGGGTGGACGAGGCGTCGAGTCCCTTGATCGACGCTGCCGCCGTCACCCACTCCTGCGCGTGAGCTGTGGTCAGCGCGTGCACGCGTTCGAGCAGGGCACGCCGCTCGGCCAGGGTGAGGCGTCCCCAGTTCTTCTCTCCCTCGGACAGATCGGCGAGTGCGGAGTCGACTGCCTCGGTGGGTCCCGGCGTCGGTACGGGCTTCAGGTGTGGGGTGACGTCGCTGGTCAACTTCTCGGCTCCACTCGTCGTTCGGGTACACGCTTCCACTGTGATTGTGGTCGCACTCGGACGTGGGACGCTATGGGCCACGGCTCTCAATCGGATGCAGCGGTTTGTGCAGCCGCACAATTTGGCTGTGGCGTGGCTTACACGGGTGAGGTTAGAGTTCGGTCATGACCGCCACCGAATTCGACGTGCATCCGTCACCGACCGATCTGGCCGCGACGATGCTCGACGGCGTCGACGATCTGGCTACGGAACTCGTGCGACGGATCCTGGGGGCCGAGCACGCCTACCTGGAATCGACGCTGCTCACCACCGAGCAGCTCTACGAGGCGTCGCGGAGCAATCTGGCGTCGATGCTGGGCAAGCTGTCCGGTCGTGCTCCCATGCGACTCGAGTCGGCTCGGGACGCGGGCCGACTCAAGGCGGAGCAGGGGGTACCGCTGGCTGCCCTGCTTCACGCTTTTCGGCTGGGCGGCAGGTTGGTCTGGGACGAATTGATGGAACGTTCGGACGGCCGGGCGAGTCATGCGCTGCTGGACATGGCCGCCCAGGTCTGGGCTCTGGTCGACGTGTACTCCGACGAGGCAGCGGAGGCCTATCGAGAGAGTGCCGACATGCGTGCGCGGGAGAGCGCCGAAGCCCGTGGACGCCTCATCCGGGTGCTCTTCGCCGATCACGGCGCGAATCCGACTGCGGCAGCGGACGCATTGCGCACGTTTCGCATTCCCGACCACGGCTACTTCGCGGTGGTCTCGCAGGAGCCGTTGACCGCAGCGATGGGAATCGACGGGTTGATCTCCCGCCTCCGTACCGCGGGTGCCGAATCGGTGTGGGACGCCGAGGTGGACGGCAGCGTCGGGCTGATCTGTGCCGCAACGGAATCGGAGATCGATTGCGCGTTGATCACGCTGAGCGAGCTGTGTCCGGGACGGGTGGGGGTGAGTTCGGTCTTCCGGTCTCCGTCGGGTATCGGTGATGCCGTCGGTCAGGCCCGGTTGGCGAGGTCGTGCACCCCGAACGCGGCCTCACCGTCCGCGCCGGTGCGCTACGACTCCGTGCCGGTACCGCTGCTGCTGGTCCGCGATCCCTCGTCGGGCCGCATCGCCTCGCGTCAGATACTCGGTGATCTGCTGGCGCTGCCGCGAGCCGAACGGCAGAGCCTGCTGGACACTCTCGACGCCTGGTTCTCGTGCGGCGGTTCCACCCGCGACGCCGCCGAATCGCTGCACTACCATCGCAATACGGTGTTGTATCGGCTGCGTCGCATCGCCGAGCTCACCGGACGCGACTTCCGTGATCCGATTCAAGCCGCGGAACTCTACGTCGGGCTCAGGGCGTATCAGCTGCTGACGTGAGGGTCAGTGGCTGGCGAGGACGACGTCGAGAATTCCGGCTCCCAGCGGCACCGGTACGCAGGTCGGGGGACGCGCGTTCGCCGGGTCGAGTGCGTTGAGCGCCAGCCGCAGCGCGGTGGGGTCGTAGGTGAACGTGAAGTGCGCTACCTCGGTATCGGGGCACACGTCCTGCACCACGATGTTGTGCGCTCCCGGATCCCGCAGCAGCGCATTGGTGTACGGCTGGATCACTTCGTCGACCCTCGTCGCGATGGAGGTGTACTCCACTCCGGGCACGGTGTCGCCGCCTGCATTGAGGCGTTCGAGAAAATCGGATCCGGCCATCAGTTGGGCGAGCCCTGGGCCGAATTCGCCCGCTACGACCCCGGTTGCACCCGGCACTGCCTGTACGACGGGCGCTACTCCGTACATGGTGCCGCCGTAGGTCGGTGATGCGATGCCCACCCATCTGTCGACCACGTAGGCACCGCCGAGCCTGTTGACGAAGTATCGAGCGACCGCGGCACCCTGCGAGTAGCCGACCACGTCGACTGCTCCGGCACCGGTTGCCTGAAGTATCGACAGTGTCATCGACTTCAGTTGCGCTGCACTGTCTTCGATGACGCCGTACCCGTTGGATTTGCCGTCCGGCGAGGTGCCGTAGTTGATGGCGAAGACGCAGAATCCGGCTGCTTTCAGGATGGGTGCGAAGCCGGCCCAGTCGGAGTACGCAGTGGCGTCGGTGCCGTGTACCAGGACGACGGGATTCGGGTGCGCCGCAGTGGGCTTGCAGCCCATGTCGTTGGCTCCGGGAGGTGCGGCGTCGCGATTGGATGCGGCGTAGCGAATGGCATCGGCGTGATCGGGTTGCTCGGGGGCAGCGGCGATGGGCATCAGTGGCCCCGCGTGCGCGGAGGGTGTCAGCAGCGCAGCGGCAGCGACGAGTACGAGGGTGATCAGACTTCGCCGTGGCCCGCGCATGAATAGACGGTATTCCTCGAACTGTGGAATGTCCCTATGAGTGGGGGTGTGGACTGAGAAAAGTCACAAGAATTGTTCTTCGCGCGAAACCGTGCCTGGCGCGTACACCGCACGGGACCCAGCCGTGGTGGCTGGGCCCCGTGCGGAGAGAAGGATTGCTCTGCAGGTCAGAGGCGACTCACACGCAGCCAGTCGACACTCATCGTCTGCGGGTACGGCGTGCTGTTCAGCGTCTTGCCGGTCCAGTTGTTGCCCACGGCGACGTTGAACAGGATGTAGTGCGGCCATGCGCCCGAGAACGCCTTCCAGTTGCCACCCTTCGCCTCGTACTGGGCCTGAGTGAAGGAGTATCGAGCGACCCCGTCGACGAACCAGGTGATGCTGTTCGGTAGCCAGTCGATGCGGTACGTGTGGAATCCGTTGCCGACCGGATTCATACTGCCGCCGGTCTTCACATCTTGATTGGAGTTCCACTTCGAGGGACCGTGCAAATTGAATGACGGTCCGTACAGTCCGGGAATTTCGACGATGTCCACTTCCCCTTGGCTGGGCCATGAATATTCGCCACCGGGTTGTAGACCGAGGGTCCAGAATGCGGGCAGCAGGCCCTGGGCGCTCGGCATCTTGATCGATGCTTCGATGCGCACCGGCGGCGTCACCGATTGCTTGCCCATGCTGACCACGCGGGCGCTGGTGAAGTTGTACGGTGCCCGCTTGCGGTCCGGTGGTGTCTCTCGACGCGCGGTGATGTTCAGTGAGCCGTTGAACTGGTTGGCGTTGTTCCAGGAGTCCGTATAGTACTGCTGCTCACCGGAACTCGCGCCCCAGCGGCCGGTCTGAAACCCCCATTTGGAGGGGTCGGGTCCGCCGTACCCGTTGAATTGGTCTTCCCACAGCACGGTTCCTGCTCCGCCCTGGGTTCTCGGGGGCGCGGCGAGTGACGGGGCTGCGGTCGCCGACGAGACGGCCACGGCCATCGTCGTCAGGGCGACCGCGACAATTGTGAATAGTGATCGCATGAGGGGGATTCCTGTCAGGGTCATATGTCGGTGAACAAATGTCGACATTTGATTTCTAGCACGGCAAACTAGGCGACAGAAGTTTCTTTTGAAATGCAGGAATTCTTGCGAATACAATGAATGAATTAGCCTATGTTACTGGTCGGTAGCAAGGGTATCGACCAATGGTCTGCGGTGGTCGGTTTGTTTCAGGAGTGACCGCAGTGACTAGGGAGGGTTAGCGAAATCAGCGGTGTGGGCGAGGCGGAAGCGACTCGAGGGGGAGCCAGCGTGGAGCCGGTGACGGGAATCGAACCCGCCTCTCAACCTTGGGAAGGTCGCGTTCTACCAATGAACTACACCGGCGTGTGGTGCGGTTCGAGGTTACCAGGGCGTTCAGATGTCGATTCGCACGCCGTGCAGCAGGGTGAGGGCGTCGTGTGCTGGTACCGGCTTGGAGAACAGGTATCCCTGTGCGCGAGTGCAGCCCAGTTCGATCAGGGTGTTTCTGGCGGTCTGTGTTTCGACGCCTTCGGCGATGATGTCGAGTCCGAATGCGTCGGCGAGTCCGATGATGGATTGGACGATGGCGAGGTCGCCGGTGTTTCTGGCTCCGAGGTCGGTGACGAAGGCGCGGTCGATCTTGAGTGCATCGACGGGAAGTTCCTTGAGGTGCGACAGCGAGCTGTATCCGGTGCCGAAGTCGTCTATGGCCACTTGCACGCCGAGTTCGCGGAGTTCGCGCAGTGTCACGCGGGTGCGGGAAAGGTCCTGTACCACTGCCACTTCGGTGATCTCGAGGCAGAGGTCGGGCCCGGCTATCGAGAACTCCGTGAGTGCTCTGGCGACGGCACCGACGAATCCGTTGGTGACCAGTTGGACGGGAGATATGTTGACGCGCATGGCGATGTCGAGGTGGGGGATCTCGCGTTGCCAGTCGGCGAGGGTGCGGCAGGCGTGGTCGAGCACCCAGCGGCCGAGTTCTCCGGCGAGGTTCGTGTCCTCGGCCACTGGGATGAACGCGGACGGGGGAAGTAGGCCTCGGGTGGGGTGTTGCCATCGGACCAGTGCTTCGACTGCGGTGATGCGTCCGGTGACGAGGTCCACTTCGGGCTGGAAGTGCAGGGTGAGGGAGTCGCCTGCGATGGCGTCGCGCAGATGGATCTCGACGTCGTTGCGGAGTTCGGCTTCGGCGTGCATCTCCTCGGTGAACAGGGCGATGTCGTGCCCGCCTCCGCGTTTGGCTACCAGGGCGGCTTGATCTGCCTGCCGCAGAAGCGACTCCGCGGTGTGCTTGCCCGGCTGGCCGAAGGCGATTCCGATGCTCGCGCTTCTGCTGATGCGTTCGACTCCGAGGGTGACGGGGGCGTACATGGCGTCGGCGATCATCTCGGCGTGGTGTGCTGCGACCCGGGCCGAGCACGGCCCGGCCAGTACCACCAGGAATTCGTCGCCGCCCAGGCGTGCCACGAGACCGGCCGACTTGCCGACGAAGCTCTGCAGTCGGTCGGCGATGGTCTGGAGGTAGTGGTCTCCGGCGAGGTGTCCCAGAAAGTCGTTCAAGGCTTTGAGTCGATCGAGGTCGATGTGCATCACGGCGACGGGACCGGGCATGGCCGGGTCGAGTCGTTCGCGGAGGTGTTGTGTGAGCGCTGTGCGGTTGGGCAGTTTGGTCAGGTGGTCGTGCAGCGCCGAGAACCGGAGTTGCTCCTCGGCGCTCACTCGCGCCTGAAGTTGGGAGAGCAGTGCCGCAATCGCTTTGAGCGCGTTGAGTTCTGCCTCGGACCACGTTCGGTCGCCGATCTTGATGAAGCCGAGGATGCCGGTGGTGCGCTCCGAGTGCAGCAGCGGGACGACGGCCATCGAGGTCGCAGAGAATCCCGACGCGTCCTCGACGCGTCGGCGGTAGTCCTCCTGCTCCGGGTCCGGCCGAAACACTGCCGGTTCGGTCAGTGTTTCGGCCAGGCGGAACACCGAGTCTGCTTCGTCGAAGTAGACCACTGCCAGTGGGTCGGGATCGGGCACGCTCAGTCGCGGTGGCCATTCTGCGCTGAGTCTGGTGGCCCTGGCCTCGAAATCGTTGTGCCGGAGGAAGCTGAAGTCGATGCCCAGGTAGTCCACGAGTTGCCGCAGCACGGAGTCGTAGGCCTCGCGCACCGTCGCCGCATCGACTCCCATGAGTTCGGTTGCGACGCCGGTGACGAGGACCTCGAGCGTCTGGTTGTGCTCCAGGGCCCCACTCCCGCCTCTCGTAGACGCAGTGCAGGACTGTTCCCCCTGGTCTCCGCCGGAACTCTACCCCGATACAGACGCTGAAACAGGAAGTCTGCGACTATGTATCGGAGTTTTCGGGGCGCTACCGAGCCGCAACACCAGCGCGACGGACTCTGTGTTTTCGATTTCAAGCAGAGCGCGGAGCTCGAAACTCAACTGCTGCAGCGTTTCTGCGTGGTGCGGTGCCAGTTGTCGATATTCCTCCGCGGTGCGCGCATAGAGGAACGCGGGGGAAACCGGCTGCACTGCCAATCCGCGCAAATGCGCAGTTACCCAAACGTTCTCCGTTGCACATCCCCCGATGATGTAATCTGCTGCGGTCGATCCGGGCACGACGACCACTGCGAGTGCCGAACTCGACAGCACACGGTCGCGCATGTCGATCCCGAGCGCTGCACCGGCGTCCCACGCATGCACGAGCTCCATGACGTCCGGCCGCTTGACGATCTCGAGCTTGGACAGGTCCGCGTCGTCGATCCCCAGAGTCGACACCTCGATTCCCCGGTCGGGATCGAGATCTCCCGGCCAGCGCAACTCGGAGAACATGTCTCGATGCAGGTGCGGTGTGAGATACCGGATTCGATCGGCGGCGGCGAGGATATCCGCGGCCGCCGCGATGGACTCGGGTGCCGTCAGCAGCACTACCCGGCCACCCTCTGCTTCTGCCGCAGCGGCGATGTCGGCGGCGATGCCGGCATCCAGGGGTGCGCCGGTGCCCATTTCTCGATTGGTGCACCGCTCGAGAACGCCGTCGAGCAGGCGTCGATCCGTGACGGGTTGTGGGTCGCCCGCACTCAGGGTGATCTCGACTCCGTGGTCGGTGACCTCGCTGCGGTCGAGCCTGCCCTGCGCGGTGGCCACCACGCGCGCGTTGAAGGCGGCCGCACCCACTGCCACGTAGCTGCCCCGGAAGGCGACGTCGAGGGTCGACGTGCGGGAACGATCCACCCCGATCCGCACGGTGCGTCCGTCACGGGTGAACGTCCACGGCTGACTGTTTCCACCGGACGGTGCCCGGCGCGCAGCGTCGAGAACGAGCGCGTCGGGATCGACGGCTGCGTGGTGAGCGTCGACGGCGGTGTCGACCGAAGACTGCTGCGCCCTCGGCGTCGGGTTCGGGGTCGCGAGCGCGTCGAGATGGGTCTCGAGATCGACGCGGATTCGTCCGGACGGCAGGTGCGCTCCGGTGCCGAAGCGTCGAACGGCTGCTGCGATGGTTGCACCGCCGAGTTGAACGTCGCCGCCCAATTGTGGCCAGGTCTCGATCGTTTCGCTCACTTCCACCATCGAGGCGGCCATCCGGGCCGAGAGCAGTGAGGCGTCGAGCTGATCGAGCACGATGGGGATCTTGTCGCGCGTGCCCAGCCCCTGCAGGCTCGTCGAGTCGATCTCGCCGAGGACGCCGTGGAACACCGGACGGTCGGGTTCGAGGTCGAAGCGCTCGACGTCGAGCAGTCCCCGGTCGGAGGTCTCCATCAGTACCGGGATCCCGCGCGAGCGGGCTGCCTCGCGGGCGCGGACCTTGACATCGAGGGAGTCGCATTCCTCGACGAGCAGATCGAGTCCGTCGAAGAACTCGTCGATGGTGTTCTCGGTGATTCCGTCCTCGGCGATCTCGACGCGCAGATACGGGTCGATTTCGGCAATGCGTCGGGCCGCGACGACCGCTTTGTTGACCCCGAGATCGAGGATGGACGCGGGAATTCTGTTGAGGTTGGACAGTTCGATCTCGTCGAAATCGGCGAGTCGAAGCGTCCCGCAGATTCCTTCGAGTGCGAGAGTGTGGGCAATGGCGTGCCCGACGCTGAGGCCGATGATTCCTATCGTGAGATCTCCCAAGGAATTCTGTTCCTCGAGGGTTATCTTGTTTCTGTTCCTGTCCAGCCGCAGGTGTCGAAACGAGCGGGGTCCGAGTACGGCGACAACCGTCTTTCGCCACGGAAAGAAAACCCACCTGTCGTTTTCGTCGAGAAAGCTCTGCTCAGGGCTGGGAAGCAGTGAGCGCAGGCCATTTCTCTGCGTCTCTCGCTCGTCCAGGAAAGTGACGGTGGGGTCGGCTCTGAGTTCGTCGAGTGCGTCGCGCTGTGTGGCGTCCGTCTCGTCGAATATCACAGGCTTCCAGTGGTGGCCGGGCGTGGTT
This sequence comes from Rhodococcus sp. 05-2254-2, assembly GCF_002259095.1. Taxonomy (NCBI): domain Bacteria; kingdom Bacillati; phylum Actinomycetota; class Actinomycetes; order Mycobacteriales; family Nocardiaceae; genus Rhodococcus; species Rhodococcus sp. 05-2254-2. The sequence goes on from NZ_NOZJ01000004.1 coordinate 24,012, forward strand.
CGATCGTTCATGATGCGACTGCTTCCGGGAGTTCGACGGCTGCGCGGCGGTGTGCGAGCAGGGTGACCGTGTTGTGCCGCATTCGGCGCCAGGTGGCCAGGTCGGCGTTGAATGCGAGTGTTGTTCTGTCCCACCAGAACACCTCGGTTCGATAGCGATCGTCAGGATAGGGGATCGGCGCGATCTGGGTGGCGATGACGGCGCCGGTGTCGAGCCATGCGGTACGGACGTGGGAGGCCGCGGTGGCAAGGGCGTAGCGCGCACCGAGAAGTGCTGTGCTGTAGGCGGGGGATTCGGCGATCATCGCGGTGACGGCGCGGCCGTGGGGTGCGTGCTGAGCGACCCACGCGGATTTGAGTTCGACGACTCCGTGGCCGATGCGTTCGTCGAGCATGGTGTGCACGTGCCGTAGGCCTTCTGGATGGTCGGCGAATTCGATCAGTGCGTGCGATTGATCGACCGAGGAATACGGTCCTTGTACCCGTACCCCGCCGACTATTTGTCCGGTTCGGTCGAGTGCGGCGAAGAACAGCGCTGTGGTGCTGCCGTCACGAATGGCCGATATTTCGAGAGCGGTGGTGACACCGTGTCGCATATAGCTTTCCTCTGCGCCATCCAGGAATTGTTTCCACAACGCCGGATTTTCTGTGGGAGTGGTGGCCAGAACGAAGCATTGGGATCGCTGATCCCAGTACGAGGGGACGTCGAACGCAATTGTCATTTCAGTCTTCCTGACAGGAGTTTGCCGAATGTGAATGGTCGTGCCGCTCGATTGTCCGGCTTTTCCTTTGCAGAGCTATGCGCCGCGATCGGGACTCGGGTGTGTCGCGGGGGACCGCCCAGGACCAGTAGCCTGCAGAGGTGCTGCTCTCCGACCGTGACATCCGTGCCGAAGTGACCCAGGGAAACCTGGCGATCGAACCGTTCGACCCGTCGATGGTTCAGCCGTCGAGTGTCGATGTGCGGCTCGACAAGCTGTTTCGGGTGTTCAACAACACCCGCTACACCCACATCGACCCGTCGCTCCAGCAAGACGAGTTGACGACGTTGGTCGAACCCGCGGCCGGCGAGCCCTTCGTTCTGCACCCGGGTGAATTCGTTCTCGGCTCCACTCTCGAATTGACGACGCTGCCGGACTACCTGGCCGGTCGGCTCGAGGGGAAGAGCTCGCTCGGGCGGCTGGGTCTGCTCACGCACTCGACTGCAGGGTTCATCGATCCGGGCTTCAGCGGCCACATCACGTTGGAGTTGTCCAACGTCGCCAACCTCCCGATCACGTTGTGGCCGGGCATGAAGATCGGGCAGCTGTGTCTGTTCCGGCTGTCGTCGCCGTCCGAGAATCCGTACGGCAGTGCCGCGGTGGGGTCGAAGTATCAGGGTCAGCGTGGGCCGACGCCGTCGAAGGCCTACCTGAATTTTGTCCGGTCGAGCGTCGAGTAACGATCTCGCAGTTTGTTTGACCGCCGAAAAACATGACGAACGGACGGTTGTAACGGTACTCTGGTGACCTGACGTGGGTTGGGGCCTACCAGAGTGAGGTTTCTTGTGTCCGCGGTTCCCGATGTGTCCGTACTCGGCGCTTCGTTGGGGTCGAGTGGTCTCCGCAGCGTGATCAGTGCCAACGCTCGCTCCGGTGCCGTGCTGGAAGTGCACGAGCCCGTCGCGTCCCAGCCCGCACCCAACGGCCTCGCCCCCGATCCGTGGGATGCCGTCATCACATCGGTTCACAACCTGGCGTCGGAGTATGCGTCGGCGGATTTCTATCCGGTGCTCGCATTGCGTGAGAGCGACCCAAGAGCGGCCTACGATCAGGATTTCTCCGACGGTGTCGTCCTCGTGTCCGAACTCGGTGCCCAATTGGGCGCACTACGTGAGACACGTGTGCTGGCAGGCGAACGCTGCGTCGCCCTGTTCGACGTCGGCGCGTCCGGTACCTCGGTCTCCGTGGTCGACATCGACAGCGGCGACGTTCTCGCGTCGCGTCGAACGGACGCGCTCAGTGGTGACGAGTGCGATCGAATGCTGTGCGATCACCTCATCGCGACATTCGGAGCGGCCGAGGCGCTGACGATCGAGGCTCGCAGGCGGCTCGTGCACGACGTCCGCGACGGCAAACACGAGCTGGCTCTGCTTCGCAGCGTGTCGATCACCGGGCCGTTCGTCGGCGGACGCGCGTCGCTGTGGCGTGGCAATCTCGACGAGGTCATCGGCGACGCCGTGCACCGAGCCGTCTCGATGGCCGTCGACGTCCTCGACGCGGTCGAGGCGCAGGGCGTTCGCGTCGACGCCGTCGTCGCCGTCGGCGGCGGTGCCAACATGCAGATAATTCGTCAGGTCCTGTTCGACGCGGTGTCGATGCCGGTCTATGTGCCCGAGCAGCCGGAACTGCTGGCGGCGCACGGCGCTGCTGGGATCGCTCGGACGGTGGGTCTGCGGCCTGCGCCTGCGGCACCGGAGGCGCTCACCGATCGGTTCGATGCCGTGGACCGGGATTCCGCAGACCTCGAGGTGACCGCGGTTGTCCCGGTGGTCTCGAAGCGTCCGCGGCACAGCGACACCTCCTCCAAGCGGATGACCAGGGCCAACAAGTCCCGGCATCTCGGCGGTGCGCTCGCGGCACTCGTCGCGGTGTGTGCAGCCGGCACCGTGGTCACTGCGGCGGCACGGACCAGCGGCGAGGATCCAGCGCCGTCGGTGACCACGTCGCAGGGCTCCTCGCAACCCGCCCGGTCGCAGTCCGTGGTGCCTGCGGCAGACGGGTCACCCGCCGAACCCGCGGGATCGTCGGTACCGTTCGCGACCACGACGGCGACGCCGACCTCTCCTTCGGCCGGCGCGCCGCCAACGTCGTCCTCGTCTCAGGCACCGGCCACGACGGTCACCGAAAGCGCCACCGCCACACGGCGCACCGTCACCACGACCGGTGCCCCGTCCGACATCGAGCAGACAACGGCACCGAGTAGGCCCACCGTCGATCGGTCGACCGTGGTGCAGACGACGGTCCCACCTGCCGCCACGACTCGTCCGACCACAACGCGTCCCACCACGACGACCCGGACCACGACGACAACAACGCGGCCGACTCGGACGATCGACTTTTCATTGCCGGATTTCGACTTTCCGCGACGCTGACCGGTCTGCGCTTTCGGCCGTCATCGGCCCGGGCACTCGAGGCAGGATGAGCAGTATGGAGTCGATTCAGACCGAGCGCGAAGACAAGTTCGACGTCGACGCAGAATTTCAGTTGCCCACTCTCGCTGCGCTGGTGCCCACCGGCGGCGCACTGGTGTCGAGCGAGACCGACCTGAGCAGTGAGTATTTCGACACTGCGGGCCACGACCTGTTGCGACGCGGGATCACCGTCCGGCGTCGTACCGGTGACTCCGACAACGGCTGGCATGCAAAGGTCCCGGCGGAGAAGGCGCGGACCGAGATTCGGCTCCCTCTCGGCAGCGGTGCGCACAACGCGGTGCCGGACGAGCTGAACGATGTACTGCGCGGTGCGGTGATGGGCGCGCAGTTGGCCGCGGTCGCTACTTTGACGACGCGTCGAACGATCCACACCGTGTCCGACGCCGATGGGGCCGTCGTCGCGGAAATCGCCGACGACGAAGTGTCGGTGGTCTTGATCGGCGGTGCGACCGGTCCGCGGTGGCGCGAGGTGGAGGTGGAACTCGGACCCGCAGGCTCGGAGTCGTTCCTGAAGAAGGCGGGCAAGGTGCTGCGCGCCGCCGGTGCTCGGCCCTCCGCGCATCCGTCGAAGTTGGATCGTGCGCTGTCGGTGGTGCGCCAGGAACCTGCCGAACCCGGGGTGGCGCTGCTGGCGGACTATCTCGACGATCAGGCGCAGGCGATCGTCGCAGGCGATGTGTATCTGCGTCGGGGGCTGGATCCGATTCACTCCACGCGGGTGGCCATTCGGCGCTACCGCAGTACCCTCCGCGTGTTCGGGAGTCTGTTCGAGGACGAGCCGGCTGCCCAACTCGAGGCCGAACTGTCCTGGTACGCAAGCATTCTCGGTGAGGTTCGAGATCGTCAGGTGCAGCGTGCTCGGTTCGCGGCAGCGCTGCGCGAACTGCCGCCCGAACTGGTGCTCGGGCCGGTGGCGTCGCGCATCGAGAACGATCTGTTGGCCGAGCAGATCCGATACCGCGAGGCGGCGATGACCGAACTCGACGGAGATCGTTACCGCGCGCTGCTCACGACGCTGTCGGAGTGGTCGCGGGGGCTACCGATCGACGGAGAGGTCACCGACCGCGTGTTGGTCAAGCTGGCGCGCAAGGCCGGCAAGAAGGCGATCGATCGCACGAAGAGTGCCGTGCGCGGTACCGACGACGAGGCGTTGCATCGTGCACGGAAGGCGTCGAAACGTGCGCGGTATGCGGCCGAGTTGGTGGCGCCGGTGGTGGACAAGAAGGTCTCGAAAGCGAACATCAAGCACTACAAGACAATTCAGGAGGTGCTGGGAGAGCACCAGGATGCGGTGATCGCGGCGGAAATTCTGCGAACTCTCGGCGCGCGGGCAGGGACGACGGCGGGGGAGAACGGTTTCACCTTCGGCCTGCTGTTCGAGCGCGAGCGTCGCGCCGCCGAGGTAGCCCGGGACGAGGCGAGCAGGTTGGAGTTCTGATCACCGAAACCGGGATGATTCCCCGATTCGAGACTCGAAGGGTACTCTGAGTCCGAATCGAATCGGGGGAGTCGACGATCATGGCCATTGCGCTCGGGGTGCACGTCGGTGACGACGAAATATCTGCTGCGTTGGTCGAGGCCGATCTACCCGAGCTCGGCCCCATTTCCACTCGCACCGTCTCCGTCTCCTCGGCTCCCGGGGGTGTCGGGGACGCCCTCACGACGATGCTCGGAATCATGAGGGTGCAGGCGGCCCAGAACGACCTGCTGATCAGCGGGTCCGGGGTGGTCTGCGACAGCATCGCGCTCTGCGGGACCGTTCGTGCCGCTCTGGCCGCCCACGATATTCATGACGTCGGGGTAGTGGATGCCGGAGATCCGCGGTTGAACTCCGCGGTTCCATCGGTAATTGCAGCGGCACTGATCGGAGCCAAGGCCGCCCTCGCCGAGCCGGTGGCCGTTCCGACTGCGACGGGTGAAGAAGACCGAAGTGGTTCCGGCAGCGATGTGGCCGGTACGCCCCGCAGCGCGAGACTGACGATGATCGGGTTGGGCGCCGCGGTTCTCGCCGCACTGAGCGGAGCCACCGTGTGGGCACTGGCGGCGTCCGATCCAACGCAGAATTCCGTGGTCGATACCGCCGATGTTGCCGAGGTCCCGTCGAGCGGAGACAACGAAGCCGCGTCCTCGGCGGTGGTGGTCGCCGATTCGGCGGTCCCCTCTACCGACCCGTCGGCGGTTCCGGCCGTCGACACCGGGTTGCTCGAGGCCCCCGCGTACGGGCCGATGCCGGTCGGTACCTGGAGCGCAGCACCCACTGCGGGTTCGGTCCCCACTCCGTACGTCGAGGCGTCGTCGGGAGGAGGCAACTCCGGGCGCGTCGATACGGGTGGCGTCGATGCGGGTGGCGTCGATTCGGGTGGCGGCAGACCCGGCGGGGGCAACTCCGGTGGCGGTGATTCCGGCGGTGATTCCGGCGGTGGCGACTCGGGTGGCGACTCGGGTGGCGAGGAACCGACGACCGTCGATCCCCCGCCCGAGCCGGAACCCGAAACCGAGGTGCCGTCCACGGACCCGGCCGAGCCGACCACCGAGGTTCCGGAGATCACCGAGCCCACCACCGATACAGAACCGCCGACAGATTCGGTCGAATAGCCCTCGATCCGTTGATTGCATTGTGAGCGAGCGGTTTTGATACTTGTACAAGTCCTTCGCGTGACGGGTATGTGAATTCGACTCGGACACCTGAACTTCTGCTCACCCGCCGCTACCATCGGGTGATCGACCAGTAGACGGTGAGTATTCGATGACCGAACATCCCGCAGCAGAACCGGTGACCCGTACGACCATCGACAGGGCAGTGGGTGTTCTCATCGCGCTGCGTGGCTGTAGTCCGGAGGAGGCGTTCGCCGAATTGGCGGCGCACAGCTTCCGCTTCGATGTCTCGCTCGTGCAGTCCGCCCGCTCCATCGTCGCGGCTGCGCGTGGGATGGATTCGGCCAACGGTGTCGCGTGCGCGGCGATGACGTCGGCGCAGGAGGAATGGGGTCCGCTGCTGGCGGACCGTCGAGAACCGTTCGACCACGTCGCGTGAGAACGGACGGCTGATGTCCTGCTGCTTGTTATATCTCCCAAAACAAACCAAAAGTTCATCGAGATACCCAGTTTGCTGTCCAGGCGACGGTTCGGCGGTTAGTATCGGCTGGTCGGAGTAGCCAGTCGAGTCGAGGAATCATGAGAACAGTCCTTGGTGTTTCGGTGGGTTCCGCCACTGCCCGAGGGGTCGCAGTCGATGCGATCGACGAGTCGGTGCGGTCGGCCCACATCGTTCACTCGTTCGATCCCGACGACCATCTTCAGGTCGCCATCGACTTGCTGGACTCCATGTCGCGCGACCAGATGGTCGACAGAACCGACATCGTCTTGGCTGTGCCCGACGATCCCGGTGCTCGCGCGCGAACCTCCGCCTACTCCACGTACGAGGCCGATCGTCTGTTGGTCGCCTCCGAACTCGGTGCTCAGCTGCGGTATCTGCGGGGCACCGGCCAGCTGGAGGGCGCTCGTACCGTCGCGATCTGTGACGTCGGAGCGTCCGGCACCACGGTGTCGGTCGCGGATCCGGCCACCGGCACGGTCTTCAGTTCGGTGCGCACCACGCTGTTCGGGGGTAACAGCTGCGACGAGCAGGTCTCCCGCTACTTGCTCTCGATGTACGGAGCGGACGAGTTGGCGTCCGATCGCACCCGAGCAGATCTGGCGGTGTCGGTTCGCACCGCACGCGAGCAGCTGTCCAGGCTGCGGGTGGCGGAAGTTGCCGGACCTTTCGTCGGTGGGCCGGTGCGATTGTGGCGCAATACTTTCGACGATGTTCTCGAGCGCAGCATTCGTTCGCTCGAGGACTGGGTGGCCAGTGTCATCGTCGACGCTCCCTGTGCCGTCAACGCCTTGGTGATGGTCGGCGGCTGCGCCAACATCCCGACGCTGCGGCGTCTGTTTCGTCGTGATCTGATGCTGCCGGTCGTCGCGCCCGCCAATCCGGAGTCCCTCACCGCCCACGGTGCGGCTCTGATGGCAGTCGACGCGGTCGCGTCGCGTCGCCATCGCCCGCGTGGTGCCATGATCGCCAACGTTGTGCCGTCGCAACACGCCTCGATGGTGGGCATGGTGGGCTACCACGACTCTCCGCGACACCGCTCGGCTTGACCCCTCCGGCCTGGCCAACCAACGCCGTTGTTCGGTAAGTTGCTCGGGTAATGGTGAACAGTGGGGTACGAGACGGTGGGACAACAGTGGCAGAGCAGGTAGCGGAGTCCGGTACGGCAGCGACCGGCGAGGAGGCGTTCGATCCGGCGGAACACGCTCGGAGCATGGTCGGTTATCACTACCGCACCGAGGACTACTACGAGGTGGGCCGCGAGAAGGTCCGCGAGTACGCCCGCGCCGTCCAGGATTTCCACCCCGCCCACTGGGATGGCGACGCTGCGGCCGCTCTGGGGCACAGTGCCCTCGTCGCACCTCTGACGTTCATGTCGCTGGTCGGCACCCTCGCGCAGAAGAAGCTTCTCCAGTCCATCGCCGAGGGCTACGACCTGAGCCAGATTCTGCAGACCGATCAGGTGCTGGTGTTCCAGAAGCCGATCCTTGCCGGCGACCAACTGACATGCGATGTGTCGCTCGATTCGTTCAAGACGGTCATGGGTCGCGACATGATGGTCACCAAGAACGTCGTGTCCAATCAGAAGAACGAATTGGTGCAGACCACGTACACCACGCTCCTCGTCGGTCGGTCCGGCGAGATCGATCCGGCCATCGCCGAGTCCGCGAAGAACTTGGTGATGTTCGGTGCGACGACGGACGTCAGCGGTGCCGATTCCGGCGAGAGCGGCACACTGTCCACTCCGCAGGAGCACGAGCCGCTGATCGTCGAGGAGTACCGGGGTCGGCCGACGCAGAAGTTCGACGACGTCAATGTCGGAGACGAACTGCCGCCGCGCACGGTGCGCCTGACCCGCGGTGATCTGGTCAACTACGCAGGTGTTGCCGGCGACGCGAACCCGATTCACTGGAGCGAGCAGTTCGCCAAGCTGATCGATCTCGAGAACGTGCTGGCCCACGGGATGCTCACGATGGGCGTCGGCGGCGGCTACGTCACCGAGTGGCTCGGCGACCCGGGCGCTGTGAAGGACTACACCGTCCGCTTCACCACCCCCATCCCCGTGGACACCCACAAGGCCGCCGAAATCGTCTTCACCGGCAAGATCAAGTCCAAGGACGAGGCGACGCGGACTGCAGTCATCTCACTGGGCGCGACATTCGAGGGCAAGCGCATCTTCGGCCACCGCGCTACGGCAACAGTGCAATTGGGCTGAATGCCTGCGGCAGTGGTGTGATTAAGTGCCCTGGGCGGCACTCAATCACACCACTCGACGGCTTAGTTGGTTCGCCTGTGCCGCGGATCGGCTCCCCAGTTTTGGATTTCTGACTCCGATCGGCGTCGGGTATCCGAATGTGGGGAGCTGATCGGCAGGGCCTAGCGGTAAATACGCCCTTCGTCGGAATCCGCACCCCTTGTAGCGGGCGTGAATTCATGCGAGGGGCGTAGATGTGTTCACCCGGCCTCTGCCGCGGATCGGCTCCTCGGTTTGGGATTTCTGACTCCGATGGGCGTCGGGTATCCGAATGTGGGGAGCCGATCGGCCGCGAGACGGTGCGCTGGGTTCATCCACCCACGAAGATGCAGAATGGATGGCCGGCCGGGTCGGCATAGATTCGGATCGGCTCCACCGGGTCGTCGTGCAGATCTCGAAGCAGAGTAGCTCCCAAACCCGTTGCACGCGAATGCTCTTCGTCGAGTTGCGCGACAGTGTCGACGCGGAAGTCCAGGTGCAACATCTGAGGGTGTTCGCCGTCCGGCCATGTTGCGGCCGGAAGCGCGTCGACCTGCTGAAACGCGATACGCCACGAACCGTCGGGTGCGGTGATCGCGAGCCAATCCGGATTGATCGGTTCGGCGTCGCCGGGTACGTATTCGAATCCGAGTAGTTGCCGGGTAGAACTCGGCGGACTCACGGGTGTCGGTGCAGTCGAGGACCACTTGATGTACCGAAATGTTCATGATCGGGTCGTCTCCTGGGAGTGCTGCACCATTGCTGATCGGGTGGATCCTGCAGAACCAGTTGACCGCATCGCGGGGCATCGCACAACGCCCAGGCGATCACGATCCGGCCCGTTCTGTAGATCGAGGACGGCGGCGGCAGCGGTGCGCGCATCATGACGACGATGGTTCACGCCCTCGCTGAACGTGAGCAGCGATTCGGCCTGCAGGTGATGTGCGAAGCGGGAGGACTCTCGAACGCAACCATCATCGAACGGCTGTAAGTGCCTGCGGCAGTGGTGTGGTCGAGTGCCCTGGGCGGCACTCGGCCACACCACTGCGGAGCAAATTCCCTCTTGGCACTCGTGGGCGGAGAGTGCTAATTTGGGTCTCGCACAGTGAAGACGCGGCCGCTACAGGGGCGGGCGCATCGTCGTTCAGGAGGTGGTTGCTGTGCTTCGCTTCGATCCGTTCCGTGACCTCGACTCGATTGCTGCCGGGATGCTCGGCGCGACCAGTGGTTCGGACCGTGCACCCAGGTTCATGCCTATGGACCTCTACAAGCTCGATGATCACTACGTCCTCAACGCGGACCTCCCGGGTGTCGATCCGGGCTCGATCGATGTCGACGTCGATCGCGGCACTCTCACGTTGACCGCGCATCGAACCGCACCCACCAGTGATGGCGTGCAGTGGCTTTCGTCGGAACGATTTGCCGGAACGTATCGACGCCAGCTCTCGCTCGGTGACGGGGTCGACGCGGAGAAGATCTCGGCGTCCTACGACAACGGCGTCCTGACGGTCACCATCCCGCTGGCGGAGCGGGCCAAGCCACGCAAGATCGAGATCGCCCACGACAACACGCAACGAACCATCGAGACTCAGACAAGCTGAGCGCCTGCGGCAGTGGTGCGGATAGGTGCCTTCAGTGGCGCTTGTCCACACCACTGTCGTGGGTAATCGCGGCGTCGTGAAATTCCATCTCGGCAGCCAACATTCCGACGAACCACGCGTCCAGGGTCGCGTCGTCCACCTCGTCCATCGCGTCGACTTCTCGGGCCAACGCGTCCACCTGCGCGACGAACGCGGGGCGGGTGTGCATCTCGATCCACTCCTGCAGTGCCGGTTCACGATCGACAGATTTGTCCATCGCCGCGCGACACCAGGACAGATACAGGGTTTCGGCGGCGAACATTGCGACCAGAGCTGCGGCTCTACCGTCCTTACGGGCAAGTCCCAGTGCGTAGTTCGACAGAACGGACGAGCTCTCGATCAATTCGTCCACGTCACCGTCGTACGGAAACTGCTCGCGTAGCCCCGCGAAGTATTCGCGCTGCTCGCCGACGAGGTTGGACAGTGACGTCACGTGATCGGTGGCGTCGTCCAACGACGTCGACTCCGCGACCACGAGCCCGAGAATGCGCACCGCGGTGAGCACGAATGCTTCCTCGATCACCAGGTAGCGCCGAAAGTCGTCGTCGCGCAACGTGCCGTCGATCGAGTCGGTGATGAAGCGGACACGCTGCGCGGCAGCAAGATTGCGATGCTGCCGCGCAGTCAGTTCGGCGGAGCGAGTCACTTTTCGGACAACCAGGCGATCAGGCCGTCGAACAGATCCGTGTATCCGAGCCATTGTTCGCAGAACTCCGGCGGTGCCCAGTGCGGTGAGCAGTCCGAGGTGAACACTGCGGAGCGGCCCTTGCCGTAGGCGCCCGCCGCCACCAGCGGATCACCGTTGATGGTGGCCGGTACGGCAACCCCGTCCTTGGCGATCACTCGGTTGTAGCCGAGCAGGGCAGGCCACTCGGTGCCGCTGCCGCTCACGGTGGGGTGGGTGCCGTCGACGACGACGGGAATCATTCCACCGGGCGTCTCCACCCGATCGTCTTCCGGGAGCATCGTCACCGGCAGTGCGTCGGCGAGGGCCGTCTGCCGGAACGCGGCCCGAGCCTGAAACCCGGAGAACGAGAGGTATCCGCCGATCATCATCAGCGCACCGCCGTCGTGCACCCAGTTCCGAAGCTCGACCAATCGATCCTCGCCCGCCTGGAAGCGGTCGAAAACATTGGGTGCCAATTGAATCGAGTTGGCACCGATATCGGAGAGCACCACCACGTCGAACTCCGACAGCGCATCTGCGTTACCGGGGAACTGGGTGGGTACCAGGTGCGCCGGCATGTGCACCACCTCGTGCCCACGGGAGGCGAGCGCGTCCCGCAGTGGGCCGACGCCTTCGACGTAGGAATGCACGGTGAACTCGTCGACACCCTTGACGTGGGTGGACGACGTCATCCAGCTTTCACCGGCGATCAGAACTTTCTTACCCATGACGCTTCTCTATCCTTTTCCGGCCTGCTCGAAGAGCGACCTCGGGTTGTCTTGCATGATTGAGGACACGCGCTGCGGATCCAGTCCGTTGCGAACCAGCCGAGCGGCGAAAGAGACGGGCACATAGGCCAATCCGTTGCCTCCGTACTTACGCAGCATCGATTTGAGGAACAGGTCGTGGCTGAGGAGGAGTTGCGCTCCGTATCCGCCACCGACCAGACCCACAACGGCGAGGGCAGTCTCGGCGGGCGGCGGCGACTGCCCCTCCCCGGGAAACTCGAAGGGCATACCGATCATGTCGAATTCGAGGAAGACCCCGCGATCGGCGAGCGCGCACTGGTAGTCGGGATCGTTGCCCGACGGGTCCATGTGGCACAGCACCACCGCGCCCGGATCGACACCCATCTCGTCCAGAACGATATCGAGCACCGCCGGTCCGTAGCGCTTCCAACCCGGAAGATGAACGAACAGGGGCACGTTCACCTCCCGCTGAGCGACGCATGCTGCGCGAAGCGCTTTCGCCTCGTTCTCGGTGAACGACGGTGAGATTCCGATCTCGCCGATCACGCCTGGCTTCGGCGCATCCGTATCGGCGGTGAACTCGGAGATGAGCGACGCGGCGAGGGTGTCGATGCCGAGTGCGGCCACTTCGGGCGGATGCGTCGACTCGAGATACCAGCCCGAGCCCATGACGACCCGAACACCGGACCGGCGTGAGTAGTCGGCGAGAATCTGTGGTCGACGGCCGATACCCGGGGGTGTCAGGTCGACGATCGTCGTTCCTCCGTTGTCTGCGAACGTCTTCAGCTCGTCGAGAACGCCGGCTGCATCGTCGACTCGGCAGTTGTCGGCACTGTGGTACGGGTTGTCGTGCAACAGCCACGCGTTCTCCGACGCGACCGGGCCGGCGAGGATCTGCGCGACAACAGGATCCGGCGACGGTGAGTAGGCGACGGAAGCGTCGTTGTGCAGGTGTTCGTGCGGCAGGACGAGTCCGAGCCGATCGGATTCGATAGCTCCGGTGACGGTGGTGACGATCATTGCTTCCCCGGTGCACTCTGCAGGTGCTTGAACAGCGAGGCCAGGGAATGTCCGCGCATGTTGATCCAGATCGCCATCAGCAGAACGACACCGGTGATGATGGGAGTCAGGAATGGACTGACGCCCAGCAGGGTGAGGCCGTTCGCGATGATGCCGGTGAGGACCGCGCCGATGACGGTTCCGATCACGGTGCCGCGTCCACCGAAGAGGTTGGTGCCACCGAGTACCACCGCGGTGATGACGGTAAGCTCGAATCCGTTGGCGGAGTTGGCCGATCCGGATCCCAGCCGGGCTGCAATGAGAAGTCCGGCGATGCCCGCGGCGAGACCGGTGAACACCAACGTCATCATCAGCACTCGGCGGGTGTTGACGCCCGAGCGGCGAACGGATTCGACGTTGGAGCCGATCCCGGTGACGTAGCGGCCGAATCGAGTGCGGTTGAGGGTGATTGCACCGATGATCACCACGCCGAGGGCGATCCAGGCGCTGGCCGAGAACCCGAGCCACGATGCGGTGCCCAGCTTGGCGAACGCCGTACCGGGAGTGATCGGGACGGAGAATCCCTCGGTGCGGTACAGGGCGATGCCGCGAATGATGGACAGCGTCGCGAGGGTGACGATGAACGGTGGAATGCCCTGGTAGGCAGCGAGCCAACCGTTGACCAGACCCCACGCGGCCCCCATCAAGGGCGCTGCCACGAAGACCACCGAGGAGTCGACGCCGGCCTGGATCAGCTCGGCGCTCATCGCGGCCACGAACGCCACCGTTGCCCCGACGGAGAGATCGATCTGACCGGTGGTGATCACGAACGTCATGGCGACGGCGATGATCAGAACCGGAGCGATCTGCGTGGCGAGGTTCGAGATGTTGGTGAACGTCAGGAACGACGATGTGGTGACCGAGAAGATCGCGGCGACAGCGACGGTGACGGCCAGCATCGCCAGCGTCGGTTTGTTCGCCTGCTGCCACAGGGTGGGTCTGCTGGCGAGCTTCTCCACGCTGGGTGGAGCGTTCTTGTCGAGAATCGTCATGATGGGCCTCCCGGCCGGGACGTGGAGTGCGTGGGTACCGGGGTACGGGTGATGAGGCCGACGAGGGATTCGATGTTCAGGTCCCCGATGGGGACGTCGTCGACGCTCTGGCCCTCGTACATGACGGTGATGCGGTCGCAGACGCGGAACAGGTCCTGCAGTCGGTGCGTCACGAGGATGACGCCGACGCCCTGGGCCGCGACGTCCGTGATGAGCTTCAGCACCGACTCCACCTCGGCGACGGCCAGTGCCGCCGTTGGCTCGTCGAGGATCAGCACGTCGGGACGGAACGATACGGCGCGGGCGATGGCGACGGTCTGACGTTGTCCGCCCGAGAGCTGCCCGATCTCCTGGTACGTCGACTTCACCTTCACGTGCAGGTCCGCCAGGATCTTCGCGGCCCGCTCGTGCATGCCGTGCCGGTCGAGGAACGGTCCCTTCCTGGGCTCGCGCCCGAGGAACAGGTTGCTGGCGACGTCGAGGGTGTCGCACAGGGCGAGATCCTGGTACACGATGCCGATCTTCTTCTGCTGTGCGTCGAGCGGCGTCGAGAAGCGCACCGGGTTGCCGTCGACGCGCATCTCACCGCCGTCGTGTTGAACGGCGCCGGCAAGGATTTTCATGAGCGTCGACTTGCCGGCGCCGTTGTCTCCGACGACTCCGAGTACCTCGCCGCGTCCGAGCCTGAGATCGACTCCGCGCAGTGATTTGACCGGGCCGTACGACTTGGTGATTCCGGAGAGTTCGATCAGGGGTGGATCCGGTGAAAGCTGTTGTGTCATGGCTCTACTTCTCCAGGTAGTACATGTAGTCGCCGACGTTCGCCGGGGTGACGATCTGCGTCGGGACAGGGATGTCTGCGGGGGCGGTGCGTCCGCAGCCGAGGTCGATGGCGGCATTCATTGCCTCGTAACCGAATTCGAAGGTGTTCTGCTGTACGACGCCTTCCAGCCAGCCGGCCTGGAGCGCGGTGACGGCCTGATCCGACAGGTCCCATCCGACGGCCTTGACCCGGTCCTGTGCGCTCTGACTGTTCACTGCGGCAACGAGACCGATGAGCGCGGGTTCGCCGGTGGCGTAGACGTATTCCATGTCCGGATTACCGGTGAGCAGGTTCTCCGCGGCGGTCTGCGCGTTCTCCTGGATGTTGCGACCGTCGACCACCGTTCCGACGGTCATGCCTGCGGCGGAGACGGTGTCGGTGAAGCCCTTCTGGCGTTCGAGCTGGATGGTGCTGTTGAGCGCGCCGACGATACCGACTGTGCCGGTGTCGTTCGCGAGCTCGGCCAGGGTGTCGCCGATCTGCGCCCCGCCCTCGGCGTTGGCGGTGCCCACCTGGGTGGAGATGGCCGGATCGTCGACGGTGGCGTCGACGGCGACGACGGGGATGCCCGCGGCAGCTGCCTTGGCCACGGACGGCTTGATTCCGTCGGTGTCGATCGCGTCGACGATGATGGCGTCGACTCCGGAGGCGATGAGGTTGTCGAACGCGTTGGCTTGGGTGACGGAATCGTCGTTGCCGCTGATGATCTGGAGATCGACACCGGCCTGATCGGCCACGTTCTGAGCTGCGTTGTTGATCTGGTTGAAGAACAGGGCCTGAAGGTTGATCGTCACCAGCCCGATCTTGAGGGTGCCGTTGTTGCCCTCGCAGGTTTCGGCGACGCGGGTGGGCTCGGGGATCGACGACGCGGCCACGTCGGTCCCACCGGCGGTATCGCTGGGAGCGGCGGAATCGCAGGACGTGAGCGTCAGCGCCACGGCAGCACCGAGAACGAGAGGGAGTGCGCGTTTGATCATGGGATCTCCTGGAGGTCGAATGGTGCGTGCGTGGAGGTGAATTCGGTCAGTTCGGTGAGGCTGGGGCAGCCGCGTGGCCCGGGGGTGGCGCAGGCGAGGGCTGCCGACACTCCCGCGAGACGTGCCGAGTCGGCCGGCGGTGTGCCTGCGTCGACGAAGGCGATGTAGGTACCGCAGAAACAGTCGCCCGCGCCGACGGCGTCGACGATCTCGACGCGCACCGCGGGTTCGGTGACGGTCTCACCCGTAGGCGTGACCAGGGTCCACCCGTGTTCGCCATCGGTGACGACGAGGTGGGTGTCGTACTCGGCGGTCAGCGTCGACCACCGCTCGGCCTCGATGCCGAAGCTGTTCTGCCAGAGACTGCGTCCGACTATCACGTGGTCTGCGAGAGCGAAGGCGCGCAGCGCGGCATCGGCGTCCTCGCAGCCGTCGAGGTCGATTGCGAGGCTGACGTTCGGGGGGAGTTCGGCGGGCAGCATCGCTGCTCGATAGCCGTCGAGGAAGAGTCGGCCGCCGCCCTCGGCGAGGGTGGCGAGCACCGCAGCCAATCGGGTGGCGTCGTTGGCGTCGTCCTGGCTGATGATGGATCGGTCGCCGCCGTCGGCGATGAGAACCACTGCGGTGGAGAGGAATGCGTCACGCGGTGACCAGCTGGTGTCGACGCCGTCGTGTTCGAGTGTGGCGAGGAACTGCGTCGAACGCGGGTCCGGTCCGACGGCTCCGGCGAAGGCGACTCGGGCACCCATGCGGGCGGCGGCGACGGCGGCGTTGGCGGTCATGCCCCCGTCGATGGTGTCGACGGCCGTCGCCTGAACCCGTTCGCCGAGCACCGGCACGTGCGGAACATGCACCGTCACATCGCTGTTGGCGTAGCCGAAGAAGACGATCATGCGCTACTTGCCTGCTGCGCGGGCGACGGCGCGTACCTTGTCGCCGTCCACCCGGCCCCACCAGCGCGCGTTCTCCTTGACCGAGGAGGCGATGATGGCACCGTCGCACTCCTTCATCAGATCGCCCACGTTGCCCGCGGTGATTCCGGAGCCGATGATGACCGGGAGCACGGTGTTGTTCTTGATCACCGACACCTCGTCCACCGAGGCGGCGTCACCGGTGCGGGAGCCGGTGGCGATGAGGACGTCGGCGTCGAAGAACTCGGCGTCCTCGGTCTGCTCGGCGATGGTGCGGTCGGCGACGATGGCGTGCGCACCGTGCTTGACGTGCACGTCGGCGAAGATCTTGACCGGGGTGGCTCCGATGCGATGGCGAAAGCGAGTGGTCTTGGCAGCCTGGCCCTCGATGAAGCCCTCGTTGGCGATGTATGCGTTGGCCCACTGGTTGACGCGGACGAAGCTCGCGCCTGCGGCCCACGCTGCGGCCACGCCGCATTCGCCTGCGTTGGACAGGATGCTGACGCCGACGGCTCGGCCGAATTCTGCGACCACGGCGGCGGTGACGACGCCCATTGTCGCCGCGGTTTCGTAGCCGTGTTCACCGGGCTTGAGGAACGGGATGTCCCAATGGTTCTCGACGATGACCGCGTCGAAGCCGTTGTCGATGTAGGCGTGTGCCTCGGCGACTGCGAAGGCGGCGATCTCGGCGACGGGCTGGCCCTTGTAATGCGGGCTTCCCGGGAGCGCGGGGAGGTGGATGGCCCCGATGAGGGCGGGGGTGGTGGCGACGATGTCGGCGAGCGCCGACGGCTTGGACGGAAATACTCCCAGCGACGGTGTCGGGCTGGCTTCCGGAGGGGGCGTGCTCACGTGGGTGGCTCCTGGGATCGGGGCAATCGAGTCGGGCATGTAATCGATTACCTTGCGTATATGCACCGTAGGGGATCAACACCCGTTCATGTCAAGGAATTCTCGAGTCGTTTATGTAAACGATTGCCTCTATCGTGTTAACCAGACCGGACGGTGTCCACGATTCGCTACCCTCAGGCCACACCAAAGACTAGGAGTCGGATGCGCAAGGCAACGATTCGCGACGTCGCCGAACGTGCGGGCGTCTCGACGGCCACGGTGTCGCGGGCACTGTCGGGTTCTCGGCCGGTCTCGGAGGAGGTCGCCGCGGCCATCCGGCGAGCAGCGGACGAGCTGGGCTACTCCGGCAACATCATCGCCAGCTCGCTGCGTCGCAATCGCACCGACACCATCGGCATGGTGGTTCCGTCCATTGCCAACCCGTTCTTCACGTCGCTCGTCGTCAACGTCGAACACGTGCTCTCGCAGCGTGGACTGCAACTGTTCCTCTGCGATTCGCGCTCGGATCCGGCCGTCGAAGCGCAGCGTCTGCGAAGCCTGGTCTCTCGTCAGGTCGATGGCATCATCATCAGCCCGTGCCATGGTGAACGATCCGCCGACGCCGTCCGAGCCTCGGCTCGCGCGATCCCCGTCGTTCAACTGGACCGATTCGCACTCGACACGCACACCGACTGGGTGGGCGTGGACGACGATGCGGCGCAAGCACTTCTGATGGATCACCTCGCCGCCCAGGGCGCACGCAGCGCCGCGTTCATCAGCTCGGAGCTCACCAACTCCTCCACCGAGCTGCGCCGGGCAGGCTTCTTTCGGCACGCCGCCCGCGTCGGCATCGAGACGCGAGAGGAGTGGACCCAGCTGGGCGACTACTCGATCGACTGGGGACGCGAATCGTCTCGGACGATGCTCAGTTCGGCGTCTCGTCCGGATGCGGTGGTGTGTGCCGACGACCTGATCGCGCTGGGAGTACTGCAGAGCTGCCAGGCGCTGGGGCTCGCCGTACCGTCGGACATCATGGTGACGGGATTCGACGACATTCCGTTCTCCGCCTTGAGCAATCCGCCGATCACCACCATCAGGCAGCCCCAGGAACGGATCGCGGCCGAGGCGACGCGGCTGCTGGATCAGGCGATGAACACCGACCTCACCGGTACCGCGCACATCGCGCTCAAACCTGAACTGGTGGTGCGTCAGTCGACCGTAGGCCAGGCTCGCGTCACCGCGCCGTAGGCGGCGACGGCGGCGTCGAGTTCGGCCAAGGACACGCTCTCGTCGGCCGCGTGCATCAGCGCTGGCGTGCCCGGTCCCCACACCACGATCGGGGCCGACGGGGCCGCGGCGGCCAGGATTGATGCGTCGGTGAAGTAGGTGACCGGCTCTGCTGCAACGGGATTCGGGAGTGCAGAGATCCAGTTGTTGTCCGGCGTGGTGCGCACCCCGGGGAGGTCGATCCGCGCGTCGATACGATCCACTTCCGGCTGATCCCTCCACCAGGCCAGCAGATCCCGGCCATCGCCGACGGTACGGTGGTCGATCACCACGTGGGCCGCGTCGGGCACGATGTTGGGGGCCGAACCTCCGTCGATCACTCCGACGTTGAACGTTTCCGCGCCCAGGAATGCATCCGAGGCGAGCGGCAGTTCGTCTCTTGCGCGAGCCAACACGTCGACGAGTTTGAAGATGGCGCTCTCGCCGCGTTGCGGCGTACTACCGTGTGCGGCAATGCCTGCGGTGAACACGTCTACCCACAGCGCACCGCGATGGCCGAGGTGTACGCGGTTTCCTGTGGCCTCCGGAACCACGACGGCTCCGACGCTGCAGTCGGCGACGGCATGGCGGGCGGCCTGCGCGCCGAGCGATCCGATCTCCTCGTCGCTGGTGAGCAGGAATGCGACCGGGACACCGTTGTCGATGGCGTTGAGCACTGCGGCCGTGGCCGCCACCAGACCGGCCTTCATGTCCGAGGTGCCTCGGCCGCGTAGGACGCCGTCCTCGATGTCGGCGACGAACGGATCGAACTGCCAGTGCTTCAGGTCGCCGGGCGGGACGGTGTCGACGTGACAGGCGAACATCAGCCGCGTCGTCTCGGGAGGTGCCTCGTTGGTTATCAGCATCCACGGGTGCGGACCGTCGGTGTCGCCTTCCACGGTCAGCATCGGAGTGCGCGCTCGAAGCAGCGACAGAACCGTGTTCATGGTCATTCGCTGCGGTGCGGGGTCGCCGGAAACAGTGCTCGTGGTGACGAGTTCAGTGAGAAGGCCGGTGGTGTCCATGGTGCAGTATGCCTCCGGTTGTGGAGCGGTCACGTGCCGCTGAGGGCGATCGACCGCAACACTGCTGCGGCGGCCGCATCCGATGCCTGTGTCGGAATCCAGTGCGACACATCGGCTAATACGGTCAAGGTGTATGTCGCGTCGACGTAGCGCTGTGCATTGTCGACGGCGGATCGTCCGATGAAGGTGTCTCCGTCACTCCAGACCATCGACGTCGGCACGGTGATGCGTAGACGGCCGATGCCCGGGTTCGAGAACGGCAGTCCGCGATACCAGGTAATGGCGAAGGGGAGTGCGCCGTAGTCGACGATCTCCGTCTTCGTTCGTTCGAGGTCGCCTTCGGTCATTCCGCTTCGTTCGTACCACTTCTCGGCCCGTGCGCCGGGACGCATCATCCATTTCTCGGGCAGTAGCGGCAGTTGGAAGAACGCGAAGTACCAGGAGTGCATAATTTGCTTCGAGGTGAGCATCGCAGTCATGAACGAGCCGGGGTGCGGAACCGAGAACGCCGTCAGTGACGCAACGAGTTGAGGGTGTCGGCCTGCGGTGACCCAGGCGATGTTCGCTCCCCAATCGTGTCCGACCAGATGAACGGGTTGGCCGATCACCTCGATCAGGGCGGCGACATCGCCGACCAACGCTCCGATGCGATAGTCCCGTCGCCGCTTCGGCCGGGCCCGCGGTGAGTACCCACGCTGATCCGGTGCAACAGTGCGGAATCCGTGCTCGTTCAGAACTGCCATCACCGCGGACCACGACGATGCCCGCTCGGGAAATCCGTGCAGTAGCAACACGATCGGGCCGTCGAGCGGCCCTTGGTCGAGGACGTCGAACACCAATCCATCATGGGTGTACTCGGTGATTCTCTCCATCGCGGAGCCGCTCGTCAGCACGTGCTGGGCACGGATTGGCCTGCGAACACGGCAGCCAGGAACTGCATGGCGGCCTCGTCGCTGACGTCGTGGCCCTGCTCGGGCTGCTCCTGCGCGACGATCGGATCGCCCAGAGCGCACGCCCTTTCGACGCCGTCGGCGGTCCACTGCGGCAGCACGATGTCGTCCTTCGCGCCGTAGGCCACGAACATCGGCACCTCGGTTCGCACCTGAGGGAGTGTGTAGCGGCCGATCACGTCGAGCAGCTGTTGCTCGGATTGCGCTGAGTCGGCGGCGAACTCGTCCGGAGCCATTGCCTCGACTGCTCGCTCCTTGCCGTCCGTGTCTCCGCCCGAGCAGGTGAGCAGCAGCTCGTTGTTGGCCTCCGCGACGCTGCCGCTGTAGTCCATCGGATCGATCGTCGGGTCGACTTGCTGTGCGCCGTAGAGCAGGTACGGCAGAAGCTCCTTCTGCGGTCTGGTGAGGTTTCCGTCCGTTGCCGCCTGCACCAGGGGCGTCAGGTCCGTCGGCGGCGACAGCGACACCGATCCCACCAGGTCGAGGCCCTGACCGTAGGTGGCGGCGAGTTCGTTTGCAGCCCAGGCTGCTTGGCCGCCCTGTGACAACCCGACAGCGGCCCAGCGGGTGGACAT
Organism: Rhodococcus sp. 05-2254-2; assembly: GCF_002259095.1. NCBI lineage: Bacteria > Bacillati > Actinomycetota > Actinomycetes > Mycobacteriales > Nocardiaceae > Rhodococcus > Rhodococcus sp. 05-2254-2. The sequence goes on from NZ_NOZJ01000004.1 coordinate 44,996, forward strand.
GTCCGGCAGCGCGCTCTGGGCGGCGCGGGCCGCGTCGATCATGTTGTGCCCCGAGGTGCGCGGTTCCAGGTACGGGTGGGTGCCGCCGCCGGTGCCCAGGCCCTGGTAATCGGGCAGCACGGTGACGTATCCGAGTTCGGTGAAGTCCTGCACAGCGAATTGGTAGCCGAGTAGATCGGGATACAGCGTGGGTCCGCAGTCGGCCTGAATTCCTGTGGTGCCGTGCCCGTAGACGACGGTCGGCCAACCACCTTCGGGTGGCGTGCCTGCCGGAACGGCTGCCACACCCGAGACCGCCGTGGGGGAATTGTCGACACCCGACGTGGACTCGTAGACGAATCGGTACAGTGTGGCTCCGGTGGCGGAGAGCTCTGTCGATCGATCGCCGAAGTCCTCGGAATCGAGAACGGTGCCCGGCACTCCCGTGAGGTCGTACTGCGGGGCCGGTGCAGTCGTCGTCTCGGCGGGCGTGATCGAGGGCGCGGTTACAGGCTCGGGTGTGGAGTTGCACCCGACGAGCGCGCAGGTGGACGCCGCGAGAACGGCTCCGACGCGTCGAGCTCGATTCGGACCACTGATGGCATTCACTCCCGCGTGTCTACCAGACCGCGGCGGGAATCGGCAGGCTCAACTGCCAGTGGGCGTCCAGTGGACGTCGTCGACCAGGTCGTGAATGGTGGCCGATTCGGGCAAACAACCCGGCAGCGGTGTTTGCGACCATCGTATTCAGGGGATCAGTGCTGCTATGAAAACAGTGGTCGTCGTCAGTGCGGTCGTGGCAGTCGTGGTGTCGTTTGTGGGGTCCGGTGCGTGGATCGGAACGCCGATTGCCGAGGCGGCAGGTGGGGCGCTGAGTGCCACGTCGACGCTGGTGGCACCCGCAGGCCCGGCGTTCTCGATCTGGTCGGTGATCTACACCGGGCTCATCGCCTACGCCGTATGGCAGTTCCTACCCGGCCGCACCGCACGTCACGACGCGCTGCGTGCACCGATCGTCGCGTCGATGTTGCTCAATCCCGCGTGGATTCTCGTGATCCAGTTCGGCCAGGTGTGGCTGAGCGTGATCGTCATCGTCGCCTTGCTGGTGGTACTCGTCCGCGTGTTCGTGCTGATGCAGCAGCATCGACCGGAGGGTGTGGCAGACGCGGTGATCACCGACGGCACGATGGGCATCTACCTCGGGTGGGTGTGTGTGGCGACGATCGCGAACGTCTCCGCGTGGCTGGTGAGTCTCGGATTGACCAGTGGCGCAACGGTATGGGCGGTCATCGTGCTCGTGGTGGCTGCCGGTGTCGGGGTTTTTCTGGCCCAGTTCTCCGGTGGTGCGGTCGCACCGATGTTGGCGATCGTCTGGGGACTGGGATGGTTGGCGCAGGGCCGCTTCTCCGGTGAGGTGGTCGATACGACTGTCGCTTGGGCAGCCGTTCTCGCCGCAGCGGTGGTCGCGATTGCCACGGTAGGAATACGGGTCCGTGGACGAAGGACCGTCTCGGTGGTGTGATTCCTCCTCGATTTAGTCCGATCCTCGGAGCAATGCGACAGCACCGTCGATGCTCAGCGTGGGATCGAGAACCGGCGCGGTGCTCAGGCACGCAACGATGAGGTGCACCAGCCACTCGACCATCTGCTCGACGTCGATGCGCGTGTCCTCTTCCAGCCATCGGGCCGTTGCACCGTCGATTGCCGCGACGATGCTTCGTCCGACCAGCCTGACGCCGGCGTTCTCCGGGTCCAGCCCGAGCCGTGTGGCCGACGCTTCCAGCACTGCGGTGCGAGCATCTTCGAATACTTCCCAGGCTTCTGGATCGGCACCTCTGCCGCCCAACACCATTCGGAGCGCCAGACCGCGGTGCACGCGCAGGTACTCGAGATGGCTGGTCAGAGCAGCCCGTATCTGCACGTCGGGTGTCGAATCGGGAATGTCGGCGAACGCCTGCGACATCGCCGCGGCAGTGGCCCGCATCGACTCGAGGTAGATGCCTCGCTTGTTGCCGAAGTAGTGGAACAGCAAGCCGTGGGCCACATCCGCCGACTCGACGATGTCCGCCACGCCCACTTTGTCGTAGTCGGTTTCCGCGAACAGTGCGACCGCCGCGTCGATCATGCGCTGACGGGTTTCTGCGGCTCGAGCGCTTGCCCGGGTGGCCCGGGCAACCGGCTGGGTGGATCGATTCGGCACCTCGAGTCCCCTCTGTCTCGGCCTCCCCGCTCGGCTGCTGCCCACGGTTCGACACAAGACTAGGTCCTCGTCAGATGATCGGCGTGATGTGGTCATGAAGTTCGAAGCCGAGGAGTGCCTTGCCGTAGGTTTCTATCGACACTCGCGGGAGCATGACGGCGTGGCGGGCACCGACGTTGGAGTCGCGCCAAATGCGCTGCAGTGCATTGACATCGGCGAAGGCTCCGGCTCCGGTGGCATCCACGAGGATGTTGAGTGCCTCGTTGATGCTCTTCAGTGCAACGGCTGCGTCGCCGCGGACGCGAGCGCGCGAGAGGAGGTCCGGATACTCGCCGGCTTCGGCCCACCGCATGACGTCCTCCGCCGCGCGGTACGCATGCAGGTGCGCGGTGTCGACCTTCAGTGCGGCTTCGGCGAGCATCATCTGGAAGGCCACCGAGTCGGCCTGCCGGTCGAACACCGTGTAGGCCAACGCTTTCTGGGACGCCTTCGTTCGGACGAGTTCTACTGCGGCACGGCCCATTCCGAGCTGCGGTCCGACGAGAACCATGACGAGCATGGGGCCGAAGGCCGAGCGAGCGAACGCGGAGTCGGTACGTTCTGCCACGTTGGCACCGCTGAATGCCGGAATCATCGAGAGCATGCGGTGTTCGGGTACGAACACGTCTTCTGCAACGACGGTGTTGCTGCCGGAGGCGCGCATGCCGGCTACGTACCAGGTGTCGTCGACGCGGTAGTCCGAGCGAGGCAGCAATGCCATTCCCTGGTCGAGCATGTCGCCGTCTTCGTCGTTGATGATGATTCCGCCGGTGAACCACTCCGAGTGCAGGCTGGCCGAGGCGTAGGGCCACGTGCCCGTGAGACGGTAGCCGCCCTCGACCTTGCGGGCGGTGCCGCCGGGGGTGACGACGCCGGCAATGACGGCGTCCGGCCCGTTCGCGAAGATCTCGGCCTGTGCCTGATCGCTGTAAAGGTTTGCGGCCCAGTTGTTGACGTTGGACAGGGTGGTGACCCAGGAGGCACCCGCGTCGCCTTCGGCGATGATGGCCGAGACGTCGAGCATGGTGCGCAGATCGGTTTCGAGTCCGCCGAACTTCGCCGGTGCTGCGATTCGGAATGCGCCCGCGCGGCGGAGGGCGTCGACGGTGTCCTCGGAGAGGCGTCGTGCCTTCTCGTTCTCGGCGGCTCCGGCCTTCAGGTCGGGCACGAGAGCTCGGAGATTGGCAATCACATCGGTTGCGGTCGCAACGGTCGGTACTTCGGTCGTCGTCATGGCGTCGCTTTCGGTTCGGCCCCGTACCTGTGAGGCGTGTCTCACGAAAGTAGGCCTGCGTTGACTTCATGTCAATATTGACTTCGTGTCAGTCGTATGGCGTAGTTGTGGGAACACCGTTGTCGAACGAAGGAACCCGGATGCTGAACATCGCCATGACGCAGGAGCTTTCCGCCCCTCAGGACGAGGTGTGGTCAACTCTGTCCGACGTCAGCACCTTCGAGAAGTGGCATGCCTTGCACGAGGAGTGGGTGCAGACGCCCCCGAGGGACCTCGAGGTCGGGTCGACGATGGTCGAGAAGATCAAGATCGCCAGCATCACCGACACCATCGAGTTCCAGGTCGAAAGTCTGCGTGCGCCGGAGGAATTGGTTTTGGTGGGAGCCGGATCCACCGGATCGATGATTCGGCTGACGATGAACTGCGCCGCCCGCGGCAGCGGATCAGCCGTCACGCTCGAGTTGGAGGTGACCAGTCCGCTGTTGTTCGGAGTGGTGGGCAAGGCGCTGCAGGGCACGTTCAGGAAGAAACTCACGGCCACCCTGAACGGACTCGCGGAGTACCTGGCGTGAAACGCCGACTGCCCCGCTCTTGCGGGCGGGGCGATCGTGGGGTGCAAGTTTCAGTCGAGAAGATCTGCGGCGTAGCCACTTTCGAGTCTGCGCTTGACGTCACCGAGGTAGCGGGCGGCATCGGCACCGTCGACGATGCGGTGGTCGTACGACAGTGAGAGGTACACGGTCGGAACGGTGGTGACGTCGGCATCGAGCGAGGAATTGACGACGGGATTGTCCGCCAACGCCTCCACCGCAGCTTTGACGAAGAACGGCAGATACGACAGTTTGTTCCCGGTTCGGTGCAGGAACGAGTCCTTGTTCTCGCGCTTGACCCGAGCAATCGCGGAGACCTCGGCTTCCACGACCGTCGTCAATTGCGCTGCCGTGTGCAGGGATTGAACCATTCGGGTGGCGATGGTTCGTCTGATTCGGGGCAGCTTCTCGATCCGGTCGGCCGTGGGTGCGGCGACCTCCGGCTCCTGATCGGCGGAAGTGACGTTCTCACCGAGCGAGGGCATCGCAACGGTGTCGGTGGTGACGGTCGCTGTCATGTCTGCTTTCGTGTGCTCGATGGGGCGGGTGTCAGTGATCGGTGACGTCGAGTGCGGCACCGACGATGGAGTCGGTATCGATCTTGTGGTGCTTGTACACCTCGTCGAGTGATCCGACCTGCCCGAAGTTGCTCACGCCCAACGATGTCGAGGCCACTCGGTTGACGGTGGCGAGGAACGCCAGAGTGTGCGGGTGGCCGTCGAGCACGGTAACCATGGGCGTCGCCCGATCGGCGGGCAGGAGTTGATCGAGAATCCACGATTCACCGACACCGCGTCCTTGCCTGGCTTGCAGCGCGCGGTAGAGCTCGCCGGGACTGGTGATGCACAGAATGTCTGCGATCACGCCGACCTTGCTCAATCGCTCGGCGGCCTCGAGTGCCTCGGTGATCACTGCTCCCATCGCCGCGATGGTCACCGTCGCACCGTCCCGACGCACCAGTGGGTATCCGCCGGCCACGACCTGGCGTCGGCGACGTTCTCGTGCCGCCGGGTCGGTGGGGACGTCGGCCTTCGACTGGTCGACGGGTCGCGTCGACAACCGTAGGTAGGCCGAGGTTCCGTCGGGCCGGCCCAGCCGCGCGATGCTGGCGAGCAGGGTCCATTCGACGTCGATGGCGAATGCGGGTTCGTAGCTGATGCAGCCGGGTTGTTCGAGACCGATCGATGGTGTCTTGATCGATTGGTGCGCACCACCTTCCGCAGCCAGTGTGACTCCGGACGGAGTACCGACGAGGATCGATTGACCGCCGGCGTAGATGCCGTACGACCACGGTTCGAGGGCGCGTTCGACGAACGGGTCGTACATGACGCCGATCGGGAACAGTGGCTGTCCCCATCGGCTCCACGTGGCACCGAGTTCGCCCATCAGTCCCACGAGGTTGGTCTCGGCGATGCCGAGTTCCATGTGCTGACCGGATGGTCCTTCGCGCCAGTGCATGATCGTCTCGGCGTCGTCACCGAACCAGTCGTGCCGATCGGACGAGGACCACACACCGACTTTGTTGACCCAGCCGCCGAGGTTGGTGGTGGAGCTGACGTCGGGGCTCACTGTCACAACCCTTTTCGCTGCTTCCGGGGCCTCGCGAGTGAGGTCGATCAGCGTGCGGCCGAGGGCAGCCTGAGTGGTGGCAGTGCCCTTCGGTGTGCGCCCGATGTCGGTGGGAACGGCAGGGGGAGTCGACGCCGGAACCGGTTCGCGGCGCAGCCGTTTTGCGGTGGCGGCGCACAGTCGCCCGGCCGCACTGTCGTCGTCGAAGCGACCCCACGGCGCAGCGGGATTCAGGTCGAGGCTACGAGCGAGCTCCGCGTACTCGTCGACGGTCAACAGTGAGGAGTGGTTCTGAGGGTGCCCCTGAGTGGGCAGTCCGAAGCCCTTGACCGTGTACGCGACGATCACGGTGGGCCGGGTGTCGTCGATGCGAGAGTAGGCCTCGCGCAACGCATCCAGATCGTGTCCGCCGAGGTTGCGAATCGACTCGGTCAGCAGTGTGTCGTCGAGATCGGCGATCAGTTCGGCGATCGCTGCGGCGTCGGGTCCGGATCCTGGAAGGCGGGTGCGCACCTCGTCGGCGCTGCAGCGCAGCAAGCGCTGATACTCGGGGTTCGGCATGTCCAGAATTCGGGTGCGGAGTGCGTCGCCGCCCGGCTTGGCGAAGAGGTCTTCGAGCAATCGGCCGAACTTGACGGTGATGACCTGCCAGCCGGCAGCGTCGAACATCTTCTCGAGCCGCCGCGCCGCGATGTTGGGGACCACTCGGTCCAGCGACTGGCGGTTCAGGTCGACGATCCACACGATCTCGCCGAGCTCGGTGATGCCCGGGTCGATGACGGCTTCCCAGACTGCGCCTTCGTCGAGTTCTGCGTCACCGACCAGTGAGTACTGTCGTCCGCTGAATCCCGATGTCCTGGGGGCGGAGTCGTCGGTGCCGAACCGGCCCTCGACGAAGCGTCGGGACATGGCACCCCAGATCGGGGCCGTGGCACCGATGCCGACCGATCCGGTGGAGTAGTCGACGGTGTCGGGGTCCTTGGCCCGGGACGGGTAGGACTGCAGTCCGCCGTACGAGCGGAGAGTCGTCAGGTACTCCTCGTCCAACTCGCCCAGAAGGTAGTTGATCGCGTGCAGCACCGGCGAGGCGTGGGGTTTGACCGACACACGGTCGCCGGGCTGCAGCTGCTCGAACCACAGCGAGGTCATGATCGAGACCATCGACGCGCAGGACGCCTGGTGGCCGCCGACCTTCAACCCTGTCGGGTTGGGCCGAATTCGATTGGCATGGTGAATCATCGACGTCGACAACCACAGCACCCGCAGAGCGATGTCGTGCAGGTCTTCGCCGTCACCGGCAGACGAACGGCGGTCGGCGGGGCTGATGCTGGTCATGACAGAGGGCTCCTGAGTCGACGGTGAAGAACGTCCTGATGCCGGCCGAGGCCGAGAGGGTGAATGAGAACGCGGACGACGCGGGACCGAGTGTGGTCCGGTGGCCCGGGCAGGCGTTCGGGTCGCGAATCGCCGAGAGAGTGCAACTGAGCTGCGATGGGGGACAGTGGACCAGGCGTCTACCCAGCTGCGCAAGTGTTGCCGTTCGAATGGTGCAGATTGCTCAATTCGAGTCCTGTGAGGGGCTCGACCTTGGTCCTACTGATCCCGATTACCCGTCTCCGGAGGCGAGTGTGTTGCCGCCACGACAGCCTCGAAGGTGTCGACGATCAATTCGACCACCGCATCGAGTTCGAGATCGGGGGTGTCGAAATACGCGTCGGCCGTTCTATCGAGAAAGCCGGTCCACCCGGAGATGGCGGCACTCTGCAACGCAGACAGGGGTTCCGAGAGCTCGGCGAGGGCCGCGACCTGCTGAGCGCCCTCCGCGCGGGCCTTCCGGACGGCGTCTTCGACGACGGAATCGCCCAGTTCTCCCTCGCGGATCACCCGCACGTAGAGGGCGCGGTGGCGTTCGAGGAACTCGATGTGTCGGCGCACGAAACCTTCCACGCGAGCCCGCACGGACTGCTCGCCGGCCTCGGGTTCCTGGAATTCGGCCAGGTTCGCCAGGACGTCGGCCAGCGCTGCCGCGACGAGGCCCTGTTTGTCGGTGAAGTAGTAGAACAGCAGCCCGTGGGCCACTCCTGCGCGACGCGATATGGCCGCTGCGCTGATATCGGCGCTGTTTCCCTCGGCCAGTAGCTCGATCGCGGCGTCGATCAGGGCTTGGCGACGGTCTTTCCGAGGGCGGGCACGGTGGGACCGCTCGGCTCCGGGAGGCGGGTTGGTCGACACCGATCCGACATTAGCGCACCACACGCGGACCCTCCTGACCGTCGTTCAAATTCTTGACCAGTAGTCAAAGTGGACGTAGCGTCGGTCACATACAAGTGACCCGAAGAAAGGTCGTTCGATGAGTACGACGCAGGATGCAGGGAGTCGGAAAACGCCCAGGGTGGCGCCCGATCTCATCGCCCACTGGGTGGTCAAGTCCGCTCGCACCGAGGAGATGGTGCGGTGGTACGGAGCGGTGTTCGGTGCCGAGATCGTCTATCAGGACGAGGGAATCACGTTCCTGACCTGGGACGACGAGTCGCACCGGTTGGCGATCATCGCAGTGCCGAAGCCCGTCAGGTTCCTGTTCCCGTTCGCCAAGTTCAGGCGCAAGGCCTACGGAATCGACCACATCGCGCTGACGTTCCACTCCCTCGAGCGGCTGCTGGAGAACTATGTGCGACTCAAGCGAATGGACATCCTCCCCGTCTGGTCGATCAATCACGGGCCGACGATCTCGCTCTACTACGAGGATCCCGACGGGGTGCGGCTCGAGTTCCAGGTCGAGAACTTCGACGCCGAGAACACCGCGGCATTCTTCTTCACCGAGGAGTTCGCCAAGAACCCCATCGGCGTCAACATCGACCCCGATTACCTGCTCAGTCAGCTGCGCAACGGCGTGCCCCACGAGGAGCTTCGCCGACGCGAGGCCGGAACTCGGCCCGGGCGTCCGGTCGTCGCGAACAAGAAGACCATCACGCCGAAAACTCTGTGACACAACAAGCTGCTGATCCAACGAGGGGGAGGAAGAATCACATGTCTGTCAACGTAGTTCGAACAGTCGACGGTTGGTGGCGTCTCGACGGCGACCGTGCAATCCGTATCGACACCGAGGCCCAGACCACCCGCGAACTTCTCGCCGACCGCGGTGCCATCACGGGTGCGTCGGGTGCGGGTACGAGTGTCGGCGAGCTCGAGCTCGTCTCTCCGATCACCACGCCGTGCCGGGTGGTGGCGCAGCTGCTCAACTATCGATCCCACGCGATCGATGCCGGCTCCGACCCGAACACGTTGCAGCCGACGTTCTTTCGTAAGTCCTCGGCGTCGGTCTCCGGCCCGTTCGATCCCATTCGTCAACCGGCCGAGGTAGCGCTGCTGGATTACGAGATCGAACTCGGAATCGTCGTCGGTGCCGAGATCCCGATCGGTACGACGGTCACCGACGACAACCTTTCGGACTACGTGGCCGGTGTGGTCGTGGCCAACGATGTATCCGCTCGTGAGATCCAGCTGACGAAAGTCCAGGTCTACGAGAGCAAGTCGTATCCCACGTTCACCCCGCTCGGCCCGAGGTTGGTGTTGCTCGACAACGACGAGCTTCGCCGCATCCCCGAGTTGCACATGACGCTGGCCGTCAACGGCGAGACCCGCCAGGACCAGACGATCGGCAACGACCTCATCACTCCGCCGGCCGAGGCGCTCACCAGGTTGGCCCGTTTTCAGAACATGACCGCCGGTGACGTCCTCCTCACCGGAACTCCCATCGGGACAGCCATTTCCGCGCCGCCGAGGGTGGTGCAGAAGATCGGTGAGCTGATTCCACCGGCTCTGAAGTGGAAGTTCTTCTTCGCCCGGCAGGCGAAGAATCCGAAGTATCTCTCGGTGGACGACGTGATCACCGCCGGTATCAAGACCACCGATGGGACCATCGATCTGGGAACTCAGGAGACGGTGGTCCGATGACTGCGCCGATCGTCGTGGTCGGGGCGGGACCGGCCGGCTGTACCGCCGCATTGCTGTTGGCACGTAGAGGGATTCGCAGCGTCGTGCTCGAGCGACGAGGTGCGCCGCTGTTCCATCCTGCCGCGCACGTGATCAATGCTCGTACCCTCGAGATCTGGAACGAGTACAGCCCGGAGCTGGCCCGCTCCATCGCTGCGATGTCGCCACCGCACGAGACGGTCAATCTGATCAGCTGGTACGGCGATCTCGCGGACGAGGCCATCGGTTCGATCGACCTGCTCTCGGACCCCGAGCGCAAGGCCATCGTCGAGAGCCAGAGCCCGTTCCTGGTCTCGCACATCGGTCAGCATCTGCTGATGCCTGCCCTGTGGGATGCGCTCGACGCCGAACCGTTGGTCGAGTTCAGGCGCGGTTGCGCTGTCGAGTCCGTCGAATCCGACTCGTCCAGCGCTCGTGTTCGTGGGCGTTGTGCGAGTGGCATCACCGATATCGAGGCCCAGTACGTGCTCGCGTGCGACGGTGCCAACAGTGCGACCAGGGACGGTACCGGGGTCGGTCTGACCGGACCGGTGCTGGCAAACATGGGAAGCGCCTTCTTCACCTCGAAGACGCTCTTCCCCGACGAAGCTCGGCCGCTGCTCAGTTGGATCTACACGCCCGAGCTGTGCGGCGTGATGATCGCGCACGCCGACCATCGATACATTCTGATGACCGCCTACCTGCACCCCGAGCAGGAGATCGCCAAGGACAGTCGAGCGTTCTGGTTGCGCACACTGCCGAAGGTGTTGGGCGATCACGAGTTCGATCTGGAATCGACCGGAACCTGGGTGATGACCTCGCAGACCGCCGATGCGTTTCGACAAGGCCGGTTGCTCCTGCTCGGCGATGCAGCGCACCGGTTTCCGCACACCGGCGGTTTCGGCCTGAACTCGGGTGTTCAGGACGCCCACAATCTGGCATGGAAGCTCGACGCGGTGCTGTCGGGCGACGCCTCCGATTCCCTGTTGGACACCTACGAGACGGAACGCCGCCCGGTGGTGGAGAAGTTCGCCGAACAGAGTGTGGCGAACCATTTCCGGATGGACGACATCGGCAAGAGAGTGGGCATCACCAACAAGATGTTGGCGAAGGCGACACAGGCGATGGGACGTCCACCGCTGAACAAGATTCCAGGAAAGTTGATCGCGCCGCTGGCGGCGGGGGCGACACGGCGGCAGATGGCGCGCTCGCAGAAGGTGAACCCCGGCGCGCCCGGTTCGGCTCGGCTTCGCCGCGAGATCGCCGAAGCGATTCCGGGTCAGGTGGAGCATTTCGTCTCGATCGGCTTGCAGTTCGGCTATCTCTACGCCGGTCCGTTGATCGCACAGGATCCTGCGGCCAAGCCTGCCGAAGACGTGGTGGATTACCTGCCCACCACCTACCCGGGTGCCCGCCTCCCGCACGCGGTCCTGTCGGTGAACGGCACGTCGGTGGATGCGCACGACACTCTGGACCGAAACAAGTTGACGCTGCTGACATTTGCCGGTCCTGAGTGGGATCCGGTGGTGTCCGAGCTCGACGCAGGCGGCCCAGGGGTGGTCATGGTTGCGGCCGACGCGCTGTCGGGCAACGATCGTGACCGGTTGATCGACCTGTACGAGGTAGGTACTTCCGGGGCGGTACTGGTGCGACCCGACGGGCATGTTGCCTGGCGTACAACAGGTTCGGCGAGCGAGGCCGGAACGGCGCTGGCCGATTTCCTCGAGACACGGTGGCGCAGCGTGTACGACGTCGCACGGTCCCGGATCTGACTGTTTGCGCAGCGTCGCACGAGAGATAGAGAGACAATGCCCAATCCCGACCGGGTACGTTGGCAGAGCATCGATTGGCAGGGCTCGACACGAGACGTTCTCGTGGAGGGCAAACGAATTCGCTTGGTCGATCTGAACCCGAGCGGCAGCGGCGAGGTGGTGATCTTCCTCCACGGGATCGCGGCGAGCTGGCGTTGGTTCGTCGAGATCCTGCCGGAAGTGGCGCGGACGCATCGGGCGATCGCAGTCGATCTTCCGGGCTTCGGCGACTCGCAATTCTCGCGTGCCGGTGTCAGTTTCGAGGGCATGGCGCGTGCGGTGGCGGCGGTGTGCGATGCGCTCGAGGTACCGAGAGCGACCGTCGTCGGGCATTCGATGGGCTCCATCGTGGCCACCCGCCTGGCGATCGAACGGCCCGATCTGGTCGAGCGACTCGTCATCACCGGTGGACCCATTCTGTCGCTCACCGGCCTGGCGAGAAGCCCGGTCAAGACCTTTCGCAACCAACCACGCTCGGTGGCAACGCTTCTGATGGAATTGGTCACGATCGGTATGCCGCTTCCTGCACGCCTTGCCCGCAGAGTTGCGCATTCGCCCACTGCGCTGTCTTTGGTGCTCGGGCCGTTCGTGGAGGCACCGCGACAGCTGGATCCGCAGGTGATGGAACAGGTCATGGCCAAACTGGGCGCAACCGGGTCGTTCCCTTCCCTGCTGTCGACTGTCGCGAGCGACCCCAGCGCCGATCTGCACCGCATCACGTGTCCGACGCGGATCATCAGGGGACCGGGAGACCCCCTGTCTCCGCCGTCCGACGTCGAGCGGTTCCTGAAGGCGGTTCCCGCTGCCTCGTCGGTCGATATCGAGGGAACAGGTCACTGGCCCCACATCGAGATGCCCGACCGGTTCCTCGAAGAACTCGAGCGATTTCTGAACGACCGGACGTGATGGATCCCGATACGGATGCGGGCGGTCCCCGATACAGTGCGCGCATGCACAAAGTACCTCGCGCGATTCGGGCCATGGGCATCAATGCGGTCCGTCTGTACAACCGCCTCGAAGTGTCCGTGGCGCAACCGGTTCCCGACGAGCCCGTGCTGTTCGTGTGCAATCACGGATTCGGCGGAGTGATCGATCTGAACGTCTTCGCGTTCTCGGCTGCGTACGACGATCTGAAGCTGTCCAGGGAGATCATCGCGTTGACGCACCAGATCGCGTGGACTCTGCGTGCAGGGAAATTGCTCGAGCCCTTCGGCGCGCGGCCGGCCGCGCGAGAGAACGCTCTCGACGCATTCGAGCAGGGACACAATGTTCTGGTCTTTCCCGGCGGCGACCTCGATGCACTGAAGTCGTGGCGGCACCGAAACGAAATCGTCTTCGCCGGACGCAGTGGTTACGCGCGTCTCGCGATGGAAGCCGGGGTGCCGATAGTTCCGGTCGTGACCGCGGGCGCGGGTGAGTCACTCCTCGTGCTCAGCAGCGGTCGTCGTATCGCCAAGGCGCTCCGATTGAACAAGACGGCATTTCGCGTCAAGACGCTGCCGCTGTCGGTATCCATTCCCTGGGGCGTGAATTTCGGGGTTGTCGGGTTGCTTCCGTATCTCCCGCTACCGACGAAGCTGCAGACGTCGGTTCTCGCGCCGATGCGTCCCGAGCCCGACGAGTCCGCAGAGGACTTCGCACATCGCGTTCACTCTGCGATGCAGGCTGAACTCGACGAATTGACGAAGGATCGCCTGCCGGTGATCGGCTGAGTCGTCATCCCGGTCCTTCCCATCCGCACGCTTCACACGAGGCGTAGATGCGGCTGTTGGCCGGTCCCACGGGCGGCGAATCGATCACGTTCTCTCCCAACGTGACGCCGTCGCAGATGGGGCACACTCCCCGATAGTCGAGGTTGAAACTGTAGGTGAGCACTCGGACTCGATCCTGTAGGTCATGTCGACGTGGGAGCGACAGTAGACCCCGAGCCCCTCGCCCGTCGATAGCAACGGAGTTCTGGTCCACGATGGTCGGCGCAGCGTGGACCGCGTGGGAGGAACGCCGTAGTGTCGGTGTCACGCCGCTCGTCCAGCGCACACAATGGTTCAGCGAAACCGAACCGACCTGCGGATCGTAGGTCGAGAAGGTCGAGTCTCATGACCGACACACCTATCCATGACGAACTGCAGAACTTCATGAAGATGAGCACGCGCGGTGGCGATCGGACGGTCGAACCCGTTGACGTATCGGTTCCCGTCGAGGTGCCTGTGCACGCCCGCGCGCGTCATCACAGAGCCTGACGGTACGACCACCGCACGTCTGCCCTGTTTTTCCCGCGTTCGTTACGGCTGGGCTGCGGGGTCGATCGCTGCGTGCACTCCGCCGCTGTAAGACGTCGGAAGCTCGCGGCTGCACAGAGTTTCGGCCTCGTCGGCGGAGATCCCGAGCGCTCGGAGCACGCGCTGCGTCGTGTCGTCCACGGTTGTCGCTTCGTCGCGATCGGGTTGGGCGAGCAGCAGTCGACCCATCGACAGCAGGGAGCCGGCCACGATGGCGAGTGCGACATCTGCGTCGTCCACATCGAATCGCCCTTGGGCGGCGGCCGATTCGATATCGCGGCGTGAACGCGGTGCCAGGCCGCCGGCTGCGGCGAATGCCGCAGCCTCGGAGTTGAGCAGAACGCGACTCAGTTCCGGCTCGAGGCGGAACAGTCGTCCGGACAATCGGAAGGACTGCGTGAATTTCTCGACGGGGTCGTCCAGACCAACGGTGAGCGAGTCGAGGAAGTCGCCGGCGGATTCGAGGGCCGCGTCGATGGCCGCCTGCCACAGCTCTTCTTTGCTCTCGAAGTAATTGTAGAAAGATCCATTGCTGACCTCGGCGGCCTGGGTTATTTCCAGAACGGGCGCGTTGGTGTTTCCGCTCGCCAGGAACCCTTGCGCGGCCCTGACGAGAGCGGCTCTGGTGCGGGCCTTGCGGCGCTCGACACGGTTGCCTTCGGTCACGGTGTGCTCCTGCTCTGGAAGGTGGCGAGAGCAGCCTATCGCGACAAATATTGACGAATTCGTCAAAAATGCTTGACTGGGCGAGGTGCGGTGAGTGACGATATCGTCAATGTCTGACGAACGTCGTCGGATCCGTGGCCACATCGAGGACTTGATGAGAACCGACGTGTCGATTCCCCAGTACCGCAGGAACATCTACTCCACCGACGCCATTCTCGATCCCTACCCGCACTATGCGAGATTGCGGGAGCTCGGCCCGGTGGTGTGGCTACCGGGTCAGCAGGTGTTCGCGGTCCCTCGGTATGCCGAGTGCAAGGAAGTACTGCTCGACGACGAGACCTTCATCTCGGGTGACGGCGTCGCGCTCAACCCCATCGCCAACCGGCTCGGCCGGGGCACGACCCTCAACAGCGATGGCGACGAGCATGCATCGAAGCGCGCGGTTCTGGCGCACCGTCTGACTCCGAGGGCGGTTCGGAAGATGACCACGGCAATTTCGGAGAAGGCGGAAAGCATCGTCGACGTCGCGTTGCGCAAACAGTTCGTCGACGGAGTCGACGATCTCGCGACGGCGCTGCCCATGTCGATCGTGCCTGACCTCGTCGGCTGGCCCGAGGATGGCCGCGAGGACCTTCTGCGGTGGGCCGGAGCAACTTTCGACTCACTGGGGCCTGTCAATCGGCATTCCGCCACCGCGGTGAAGGCCGCCACCGAGATGCTGAGTTTCTCGAAGCGGGTGGTGCGCGAGCGGTCGGTCCTACCCGGAAGTATGGGCGAGGACGTGCTGATCGCCGCCGACGACAACCGACTCGAGAAGTCGGCGTGCCCGGCACTGATGATCGACTACCTCGGACCGTCACTCGATACCACCATCGGAGCTATTTCCGGCGCGCTGGACCTGTTCGCCCGGCATCCCGAGCAATGGCAGGCGATACGGCAGAACCCGGACCTGATTCCCAACGCCGTCAACGAGGTGGTCCGGTACGAGTCACCCATTCGAGCATTTTCTCGAAAGGCTGTGCGCGACGCCGATATCGGCGGATCGAGAATCCCGGCAGGAGCCCGTGTGCTGGTGATCTACGCGTCGGCGAACCGCGACCAGCGGGAATGGGACAACCCCGACGCCTTCGACATCACCCGCGATGCGGCTCGCCAACTCGGCTTCGGCTCGGGTACGCACGGCTGCGCCGGTCAAGGATTGGCGCGTCTCGAAGCGCAGACCATGCTCCGGGTGCTCGCGCGCCGGGTCGAACGAATCGTCTCGTCGGGAACACCGAAGAGGGCCGTCAACAACGTCATTCACCGATACGAACAACTCCCACTGAAACTGGTGGCTGCAGAGAGGACATCGCAATGAGAATCGACGTCGACTGGGATCGGTGCGAAGGGCACGGAATCTGTGCCGATCAAGCTCCCAAGGTTTTCAGCCTGGACGACGAGGGCGAGCTTCGCTACGCCTTCGAGGGCGGCGACATACCCGACGACCTTGCCTCCACGGCACGTTCGGCGATCGGAGCGTGTCCCGTGGCAGCTCTCCGAGAGAGCAAGTGAGCGCCACCGACCGTCGTATCGTCATCGTCGGAGACTCCATCGCCGGGTGCACCGCCGCCCGTGAGCTCCGTGCCCGCGGGCACCGGGGTTCGATCGTCATGATCGGTGCCGACGCCGACGGCTGCTACGCGAGACCGCCGTTGTCGAAGCATATGCTCAAAGGTGAAGCGGCCGAGGCCGAGACGTGGGACATGGCGGATCTCGACCTCACCTCGATCGTCGATCCGGCGGTGTCGTTGGATGCCGAGACTCGGACCGTGACCACCGCCGATGGCACCGCCGTTCCCTACGACGCCTTGATCGTGGCCAGCGGTGCCTCTGCGCGTCGGATAGCCGCCCCCGACCAGGCGGGCGAGACAGTGCTGCGGACCTTCGCGGACGTCCGTGCCCTGCGTCCGGCACTGGACGAGGCCTCCACCGCGATCGTGGTGGGTGCAGGATTCCTCGGCATGGAGGTCGCCAGTGCCTGCGCTGCACGTGGGACAGCGGTGACCGTCGTCGATGTGGATCCACCGTTGCAACGACTCCTGGGTTCCTTCCTGTCCGACGCGATAGTCGCGCGAGCCGAGGCTGCCTCGGTCGAGTTCGTTCGTGCGGACGCCCCTGTCGCGTTGGTGGGTGATCCCGTCACGGGTATCGAGTTCGCAGATCGCACGCTGACTGCCGATCTCGTTGTCACCTGCGCCGGTGACGAGCCGCAGACCGGTTGGTTGGACAGTACCGGCATCGCGGACCGGATCGGGGTCGGAATCGACTACCGTTGCGCTACAGACATTCCCGGCATCTATGCGGCCGGGGATGTCGCATACTCGCGCACAGCGTCCCGTCGAGCACCGTTCTGGTCCAATGCCGTTGCGCAGGGCAAAGTCGCCGCAGCCTCCGCGCTCGGCATCGAACCGACCTGCGCACCCACCGACGACTACTTCTGGACCGAAATCCTGGGGCTGTCCATCAAAGTCGTCGGTCCTCTACCCCTGCAGGGAGATCCGACCGTTCTGGAAGGATCCGTCGACGACGGATCTGCCCTGCTGCAGTGGAGCCATGAGGACGGCCGCACCACCATCGTCGCATTCGGCATCAAGAAGCCCGTCGGTCTGCTCCGGCGGTTGGCTCGCGAGAACACTCTCTCCACTACCTGAGGAACGTTTCATGGCTACTGGCTCCACACTTGTACGACGCCTTCCCGAGATTGTCGGAATAGGCCGTGCCGCAATCGGAATCGCTCATACGATCGCGCCCACTCGTGCCAACGAACTCCTCGCCGGTCCCGACGCGGCTGTGGCAACCACGCGTGCTGCCGCCCGCACCTTTGGAATTCGCGAGATCTACATCGGAGGCGGGCTGTTCGCGGCCACCATGTATGCACCGAAGTTTGTGCGCCCCTTGCTGCGCGCCGGGGTGGCAGTCGATGTCTGGGATACCGGTGCCTTCGCCCTGACCGCGTACCTGCCTCAGCGGACGCGGGTGGCAGGCTGCGCCATCGCCGGAGGGTTCGCTATTGCCGGTGTGCTTGCGGAAACCCGGCTCTGACAATCGGAGAGGGAGGGGCTGTCAGAACACCAGTGAGCGCGCAGGCAGCCCCGCCACTCCTTCTCTGGCGAATGCTGCCCACGTCCCACGGACCTTGGCGGCCAACTCCGACGGCGGCGTGTTGCCCGCCAACATGGGCGCGTCCGACCATGCCTCACCGAACAGCAGCGGCAACTCGATGCAGTGGCACGCCCCCAACGGGGCACCTTTCGGTGCCCAGTCGACGCGGTACGACGCGACCCGACCACCGGCACCGTGCCACATCTTCACCATCGAATCCACGCCGAACAGCAGGTTGGTGACGAGACGGACCACCGGAGCGGTCAGTACCGAACTGACGACGCCGAACCTGTTGAGCCACAGCATGCCAGTCACGATGTCCACGAACGGGGCGGCGTCGTCCCTGGTGTGACCGATCAGCAGTTCGACGCGAGTGGCAGTGTCACGTAGGGCAGCGTCGGGGTCACCGGAGAGGGGCTCGAGGTGCGCAACCGGCCCGAACGGCATTCCGCCCGCGGCACCGAACCTGCGCACCGCCTGTGTCACTGCACGCTCGGCATCGAGCACCTCCGACGCAGGTGCGGTGGCCGGGTCCGTGGAGAACCGAGCTGCGAAAGCCTTTCGTGCCGTGCTGTAGAGAGCCGAACGGCCCGATCGCAATCCGAGTGGTGCGCTCTGCACGATGGCTCTGGTGAACAGCCCTGCGGCCGCTTCGCATGCCATCAGCGAGAGGATGGCATCGCCGCCCGCGGACTGACCGAACAGGGTCACGTTGGTGGGGTCACCGCCGAATCGAGCGATGTTGGTCGACACCCAGTGCAGTGCGGCAATCTGATCCTGAACACCGATGTTGCTGTCCCCCGTGTCCTTCGGGGTCAGGTAGCCGAAACCGCCGAGACGGAAGGTGACGCTGACGACCACCACACCCTCCCGGACGAGGTGGTCTGCGTCGTACTTCTCGGCCTCTCCGCCGCCGGAGACGTAGCCGCCACCGTGCAGCCACACCATGACCGGAAGTCCCTCGGCCGCAACGGGAGCGGTCACCGACAGCACGAGGCAGTCCTCGCTCTGGTCGAGTGTGTCGATTATCGGACCGGTGACGTTGTCGAGCCGGGACGGAATCTGAATGCAGGCCGGGCCGCGGCGGGTGGCGTCGCGCGTCGTCTCCGGGGTGTTCACCGGTTGTGGCTTCCGAAAGCGCGTGGCGGTGGCATAGGGAATTCCCCGTGCGTGGATCAAACCGTCGGCCTCGATCACGTCGAGGTCTCCGCTGGTCGTACCGGTGATCGTTCGCCGCGTCGACGCGGCCGTCATGTCGTCGTTCAAATCCAGAACCCCCTGTGTCGAACAGTGTGAGCATATCGTTCGCCCGTGGCGTCATAATCGGACCATGCGGTCCAAGCAGAAGATTCTCGACGCCACGCTCAGGTTGATCGCCGAGTCCGGCTTCGAGGGCGTCACGATCGCGGCGGTGGCTCGTGCTGCTGGTGTCACGCGTCAGACGGTGTACTCGATCGTCACCACCCGCGAGGACATGATCTCCGAGGCCATGATCGGACTGGTCGTCGATGTCATGGGTGGGATACGGGACAAGGCCGATCAGGCCGAGACTCCGACGCAGTTCATCGTCGAGACGATCGTCGCCGCACGCCATCTCATTCGGCGCGAACCGGTTCTGAATTCGTTGCTGCGCTCGGGCAACGCGAATCCACTGTTCGACGCGGACATGATGGAGCGTGCGCTACCGGTGGTTCGTCAGTTCCTGGACGGATACGTCGAGCGCAATCCAGGATTCGATTCCGGGCAGTTCGACGGTATCGATGGAGTCCTCGTGCGGGTGGCGCTGTCGGTCATCCTGTTCGACGACCCCTCCATTCACGAGGACGACGGTCTGCGTCGGTACCTCGAGCGGTGGTTGATTCCCGTTCTGCCGTTTGCTCAGCCTGGAAAACTTGACACCTGAGGACACATCTGTCTAGTTTTGCACGGCGCGCACGTGTGACCCGAGTCTCGGTGCGTGCCTGTCCACAACCCTGGGGGGAACGTGTCGAATCTGAACCGTCGGTCATTTCTGGGCGCTACTGCAGTTGCCGGCCTTGCCGCAGTCGCGGGTACCGGGGTGGCCCGGGCAGGGGTCAGAACTCGCATTCCGCTGACCCGAGAAGACCATCGGGTGGTCGTGATCGGGTCCGGATTCGGCGGTGGCGTCGCAGCGTTGCGCCTGGCCGAGGCCGGCATTCCCGTGCTGGTGCTCGAGCGCGGAAGGCGTTGGCCCACAGGGCCGAATGCGGACACCTTCCCCAATGCGACCGCGCCGGACAAGCGAATGCTGTGGTACGGGTCGAGCCCCAATCTGTTCGGCAGGCCCGTTCCGTTCGATCCGTATGTCGGACTGCTCGAGGCCGTTCCCGGCGACAACATGACCGCGCTGTGCGCCGCGGGTGTGGGCGGTGGATCCCTGATCTATCAGGGGATGAGTTTGCAGCCGTCGCAGGCGGTGTTCGAGACACACTTTCCGGCCGAGCTCGACTGGACGAGGTTGAACGCGGTCCACTACCCCCGCGTTGCGCGGATGCTTCAGCTCGCGCAAGCCCCCGACGAGTTGATCGGCACTCCCAATTACCGAGCGGCGCGGGTGTTTGCGGACAATGCGCGGCGGGCGGGACTGCCGGTGTCGAAGATTCCGATGCCGATCGATTGGAACTTCGCGCTCGACGAGACCCGCGGGGTGATGACGCCGTCCTACACCGACGGTACGGGCGCACTCGGAGTCAACAACGGAGGCAAGCATTCTGTCGACGTCACCTACATCGCAGCCGCCGAGGCGACCGGCCTGGCCACCGTGGCGACGCAGCACAACGTAACGCATGTCGAGCGCGCCGCCGACGGCCGCTGGATCGTCCACGTGGACCGAATCGATTCCGACGGAACGGTGTTGGAGAACAAGATCCTCACCACCGGTGCACTGATCATGGCCGCGGGAAGCCTGAACACCACCAAGATGCTCGTTCGCGCGAGCGCCACCGGGGCCGTTCCCGATCTGCCGGACCAGCTGGGTCAGGGCTGGGGCACCAACGCCGATCGCATCTACGTGTGGTCCAGCATCGAGCAGAATTTCGGTACACCGCAGGGTGGTCCGGTGGTGTTCGGCAGCTTGAACTGGGACGACCCGCGCACTGCCCACACCGTCATCCAGGCATCGATTCCGCCACTGGGAGTCGATGCCCGCAGCACCATGCTGGTCGGATACGGAGTCAGCAACGGCCGTGGTCACTTCGGCTACGACTCCGCACGAGATCAGGCCCAGCTGCGTTGGCCGGCCAACGGCGACTCCGTCATTCAGGACGGGTCCATCGACCCGACGGTTCGCCGCATCGCCGGTACCGGCAGCATTCTCACCGACACCAATGCGCTGTTCCCGTCCACCTGGCATCCGTTGGGCGGGGCCAACATCGGCCCGGTGTGCGACCTCGACGGCCGCGTCCACGGCCAACGCGGACTGTACGTTCTCGACGGTGCGCTGATGCCCGGAAACACCGCGGCCTGCAACCCATCCATGACCATCGCCGCGCTCGCCGAACGAGCTCTGGACAACATCGTCGCCCGCGACCTCGGCACCGTCATCTGACACCCGGAAGAAAGAGACCGATGCACCCGTATCGCGCCATGCGCTTTCGGCTGATCGCCGACCGCTGGCGATGGCGGGCGATGCGAGAGTTCCTTCGACGCAACCGTATCGACGGTGCCCTGAGCGTCGAGCAACGGGTGAACGACTATCTCGCCGTTGCCAACGCCTTCGGCCTCACCTGGCCACGAGACGAGACGCGTCTGCACGCGCTCCTTCTCGGTTTCGGAGAGTCCGATCCCTCGGCGGTGAGCGGATCGATCAGAGAGAATGCAGCGTCGATGACGCTCTGCTCGGTCGTACCCTTGCGGGCCCGTGCTACCGATTAGGGACGCCTCTCACCGGCGACACGCGTCGCGTCGCATCCGGGCTGTCATCGACTCGGGTGGCCCGACGATCGTGTTTCAGCCGATCGTTCGCGCGCTCGACGGCGCGATCGAGGGATACGAGGCTCTGTCGCGTTTTCCGGACGGCGGAGGCACAACCGAGAGCTGGTTTGCCGAATCCGTGCACTGTGGACTCGGGGCAGCTCTCGACACGTCTGCTGTCATGAATGCGCTGAAGGAGTCCGCTCAGCTTCCGCGCGGATCGTTTCTCGCCGTCAATCTCTGTGCCGCAACACTAGTGGCCGACTTCGGGTTGGTGGGCCACCTCGTGGAATTCGGACAACGACGGCACCTGATCGTGGAGATCACCGAGCACGCCACCATCGACTACGAGGTGGGGGTGCTGGCGGCATTGGCGGAGCTCAGACGCGGCGGCGTCGACATCGCCGTCGACGATGTGGGCTCGGGCTATGCGGGTCTGCGGCGACTGGTGCTGCTCGAACCCGACGTCATCAAGCTCGACGCGTTCGTTGTGCACGAGATGGGCACCAACCCGACCAAAACAGCGGTGGCCGAACTCATCCTGGAGTTTGCACGAAAGACCCATGCTCGCTGTGTGTTCGAGGGTATCGAGACAGACGACGATCTCCACGCCGCAACATCGATCGGAGCTGATCTGCTGCAGGGCTATCGGCTGGGTCGCCCTGCAGCGGTGGATCGGTTCACTACAGACTGAGGCCCCCGAGGTGCTCGGCAAGAAAGCTCTCCACCTCACGGTAGTAGCGAATACTGTTCTCCGGATTGACGAATCCGTGGCCCTCGTCGTCGAACACGAGGTAGTCGACGTCGACGCCACGCGACCTCAGGCGCTCGACGACATTGTCCGATTCTGCCTTGACGACCCGAGGATCGTTGGCACCCTGCGCAATCAGCAGAGGCGCGCGTATCGCGTCGAGCTTCGAGATCGGTGACCGTGCCAGCATGTCGGCCAGCTGATCGGGATCGGCGGGGTCGCCGACGAAGCGGTGCCAGCTGTTGATGATTCCCGGACCGATGAAGGCCGGTTGGGTCCGCATGAAGTTCGACAGGTCCGAGATGCCGACGCAGTCGATCGCCGCGGCAAACGTGTCGGGAGTGAACGATGCGCCCACCAGCGCCGCATAGCCGCCGTAGGAACCACCCATGATCGCCACTCGCTCGCGGTCGGCGTACCCAGCCTCGATCGCCCAGTCCACCGCATCGATCAGATCGTCGTGCATCGCGCCCGCAAATTCACCGACCCCGGCGTTCGTGTGCGCTGTGCCGTATCCAACCGATCCGCGAAAGTTGACCTGCAACACCGCATACCCGCGATTCGCCAACATCTGCGCGATGGGATCGAATTTCCACGAATCCCGATACCAGGGACCGCCGTGCACCACCAGAACCATCGGTAGACCCTTGGGTTCCACGCCCACCGGAAGCGTGAGATACGACGGCAGAGTCAGACCGTCACGCGCCCGAATGTTCACCGCCACCATCGGGGCCATGTTCTCGGGATCCAGATGTGGATAGGGGCGCAACAGTTGGCGACTCGATCCGGTGGCGTGATCGTAGTAGTAGGTGACGGACGGGTCGCGGTCGTGGACGAAGCTGACGATCCACTTCTGACCGGTGTCATCGGAGGACAGTGCTCCGATGTCACCGTCGGACAGTTGCTCGAGATTCTTCAGGATTTCCGCGAAACCCGGTTCCAGTGCATGGATCACCTGGCGTTCGCCGAGGTAGCGAACACCGATGAGCTCGCCGGTTGCACTGTCGCAGATCAGCGGTGGCGAGGTCTGCTCGACGGCTCGTCGCGCACCGTCGAGTTCGAGTGTCGGGTGACTGTCGACGACGGTCTCCTCGCCGGTTTCGAGGTCGAGGCGGATCAGATAGGCCAAGTCGCGCCCTCGGTTGGAACCGAGCCACATGCCGGTACCGTCCGCGGTGATCTGCATCGGACTGATGCCCAGCGGGTAGTCGGTGCCGTCGAACGACGCCACCGTGGTTTCTGCGCCGGATTCGTCCAACCGCGTGATGTCGATGGTGCCGGCCGTGGTCATCGCGGTGGCGAACACCTGGCCGTCGGAACCGAGCATCGGATACCGGCCGACGCCGGGGCTCTGCCGGATCATCGTCAGTTCACCTGTGGCGATCTCGATTTCGTACAGGTCGAACTCGGCGAGGGTCCTGGCGTTGATCAGGACGGTGTACACCCCGGCCCTGCCCCGCACGGGTTCGATGGCCACCGCGCGGGAACCGGGGAACGGCGTCAGATCGACTGCCGCGGCATCGGGATCCTCCAGGTCGACGCGGAACACGTGGTGGTTCTCGTCACCGCCGGTGTCCTGCAGATACAGCAGCCAGCGGGGGTCGTCCGTCCACTGAAAATCGTGCACACTGCGCGTCTCGTCCGCGGTGACGCAGCGTGGCTCGCTGCCGGGCGACAGGTCCTCGATCCACACGTTCAGACGGTTCTTCCACGGCGCGAGAAACGCCATCCTGCTGCCGTCCGGTGAAATCGTGGCACCGGAGCGAACAGGTGGGCCGAAGAAGTCCTCGACCGAGATCAGTGGGGGTGCAGTCATGATTCGTCCTTTCGTTCGGCTGCTACAGAGCGCAGCGGGCGTCGGCCGGTGGGGATTGGAGGTCGACGAGGTAGTTCGCGACGATGGCGTTGACGCAGGGGCTCGTTGCACCGAACGCCACGGTGTGTTGTTCGCCGTCGACGGTGAGCAGCGAGCCGCCCAAGGTATTCGCCAGGTTGACGCCTCCCTCGTACGGGGTGGACGGGTCGCCGGTCACCGAGATGGTCAGGGTGTCGGGGAGTCCGTCGACGTCGGTGGCGTACGGGATGTCGAGAGTCGGCTCTGCAGGCCAGAATTCGCAGGGGTCGCGTGCGCCCTCCGGTCCGAGGCCTGCGTCGGTGAACGGTGCTATCTCTTGGATCTGCCTCTTGAGGTCCACTTCTTGTTCTGCGGTGTTGCGCTGCTCGTCCATGCAATTGATCGCGTACAGCGCCTCGGGGAAGTTCGGGAAGGTGCCGTCGGCGTCCCGTCCGCCGAAGATGTCGTTGACCTTCAGAAGCGTATCGGCCTGTCCTGCTTGCAGTTCGGCGATTCCCTCGGTGATGACGGGCCATGCCGTGGAGTCGTAGAGCCCAGCGATCACGGCACCGTACGCGCCGTCGAAGTCCATGATGCGGCCATCGCCGGTGACGATCGGTTTGTCGATCAGCGGTCTGACGATCTGCTGGAAATTCTCGACAGCCTGGCTCGGATCGGTGCCCAGCGGGCAGTCCGGGGCGCTCGCGCATGCCGCCGCCATGTCGTCGAATGCTTTCTGGAAGCTGGTGTATTGATAGATCCTGCGTTCTGCGGTGCCCTGCCCCGGATCTATTCCGCCGTCGAGAACCATCGCGCGTACGTTCTCGGGGAACATCTCCGCGTAGACCGCACCGAGGCGTGTCCCGTAGCTCTGACCGAGGTAGCTCAGGGTGTCATCGCCGAGCACGGCCCGGAGAATGTCCATGTCGCGGGCAGCGTCGCGGGTGCCGACGTGTTCGAGGACATCGTCGCCCCCCGATCGTTCGGAGCACTGGCTCACCAGCTGCCGTGCACCGTCCTCGGTGAGGGTTCTCGAGCCGGTGAGGACGGTGGTGTAGGCCTGTCCTGCCTCGTATTCCTCATCGGTGAAGCAGTCGATGGCCGGGGTGGACGCACCGACGCCGCGGGGATCGAATCCGATCAGATCGAATTTTTCGGTCAGCGGGCTCTGCGCCCACGTCGCCGTCGCACCTGACGCCGCCATGCTCAATCCAGGCCCGCCCGGTCCGCCGGAGTTGAGCAGGAGCGAGCCCACTTTCTCGCCTCGGGCGGGTGCTTTCAGCAGCGCGATCTGCGCCGTGCGCCCATCCGGGTTCTCGTAGTCGAGTGGCACGTCCACGCGGGCGCATTCGAAACTGGGATCGCTGGCGAACAGTTGCTCGTCGGTTGTGGTGGTTCCGTAGCCTTCACACGGCTCGAATGTCACGCTCTGGTCGTAGAACTGCTGCAGATCGGCCGACGGCTCGGAGTCTGCGTTCGGTTCCGGCGGCGACTGGCTGCAGGCGCCGAGCAGCAGCATCGACGCTGACGCTGCAGCGAAGAGTTTCGCTCTCCTGTTGGCGAATAGGGGCATGGTCGGTCGACTCCTGTCGAATTGCGTTGTGACGAAGTTCTATTCGGGATCGGTGGCGTTGAGTGCTGCAACCTGTCGCAGCACCTCGCGTTGGGCGCGGTTGTACAGGTCTTCCACGGCGATAGCGAGTGCGCGAGTCACCCGTTGTCTGTCGCCGTCGGTGTCGGCGAACAAGGCCGGGAAACGAGCCGCCAGCTGACGAACATGCGGGGCCATTCGTTCCGCCAGATCCCTGGTGGTGGCGCTGTCGGCGTCGGCCGGGAGGTCGTCGAACTCCGGGTCTGTGGGCAGCTGCGGAGTGGACCGAAGTAGGTCGCAGTAGGCGTCGAGGGCCGTCGGGCTCAGTACCGTGCTGGCGAAGGTGATGAATTGTCGGTCTGCTGTTGTCAGATGTGCTGCAGCGGAACCGAGTTCGGGTGGCAGATCGGTCGGAAGGGATTCATGGAGAAGCATCGCGATTTCCAACCGTGCTCGCTGCAGTCGCTCGATCGTTGCCCCGAGTTCGGCATCCAGGGTGCGCAGCGCCTGTTCCGGATGGTCGCGCCCATCACCCTGAGCGGCGATGTCGGCCAACGAGAATCCCAGGTCGGTCAGGCGTTTGATCTGCATCAGCCGTACGAGATGTGTGACGCCGTACTGTTTGTAGCCGTTCGAGGCACGCTCGGGCTCATCGAGTAGTCCGACATCGTGGTAGTGCCGCACCGACTTCAGGGTGGTGCCGGCGAGATCGGCTATCTGCCGAGTGCTCCAGCCCATGTCGCTCTCCTCCGTTTCGATCAGGTCGGAATCAGTGTCGACTGTGACCTAACGGCATAGTCAAGGGCCATTTCTCTTTACGCGGGGTTCGAGTGAACCAATTGCGCTGTCGAGCGACGGAACGCCCAGACGGTGACGAGCACTGCCAGCGCGAGCAACGGGGTGCCCATTGCGATCCGGGCAAACGCGAGCCAACCCGTGGCGTCGGTGTCGTACAACCAGTCCTGAACGATGTAGCGGGCGCCGAACAACACGGCGAATGTCGACGTCGCGATGTAGTGGGCGCGGATGACCGAGTGATTGGATCGCCAGGCGTACTCGTTGCCGTGCAGCGCATTCCACAGCACTCCGGTCAACGGTCGTCGGGCGAGTATCGAGGCCAGCATCATCGCTGCTCCGGCCAGGCTCAGCCAGATGCCGATGAGGAAGTAGCCGCCTGCCGACCCTGTCCAGGCGGCGATACCGCCTGCGACGACGACGCCCAGTAGTCCGCCACTGGCCTGCGCGATCGGCTCGCCTCGCTTGACCCTGAGAACAGTGATCACGAGCGCGATGGCGATCGCGACGCCTACGGCGATAGGAAGGGACACCAGGGCATTGGCGGTGACGAATGCCACGACCGGAATGGCGGTGTAGATCATTCCACTGGTTCCGCCGAGGCTGTCGAGCAGAAGCTGTGTGGCATTGACCTTTTCAGTGGTCTTGCGACCGGGAACTGTCTGCGTCTCGTTGTTGTCGTCCGATGTCGATTCCGGCGTGTTCATGGTGCCCTCCTCGTCGCTGCTTCGGTTCGCTCTTGCTTCCCCTACTGTCGTCTCGGCGACCGGGGCACAACAGTGCACACAAACATCGAATCGGATTACAACATCATCGGCCGGCCATGACGGATGTCATGTTCTGGCGGTGTGAAGACCAGGTGGGTGGCCGTCACGTTCGAGCACACCACGCTCCACTCGCCGCCCCGAACCGGGGGATTTCACGCTTCGGGCTTCTGCAGTGGAGCACCATTCGCACTACGCAGTTCAGACCTGGGTAACCATTTTCACGTGCGGGATTCCCGCTTCCAGGTATTGCTCTCCCACTCGAAGGAATCCGAAACGCCCGTACCAGTTTTCGAGGTGCGCTTGCGCGGAAATTTCGACCACCCCGGGGTATGCCTTCAGTGCGGCCTTGACGAGTGTGCCGGCATAGCCGCGTCCACGACCCGCAGCCGCGGTCGCGACGCGGCCGATGTGGACCGTGTCGTCGACGAGGACGCGGAGGGTGGCCAGTACCTCGCCGCTCTCGTCCTGGATCCAGAACAACTCCGTTGTCGGAAGTAGGTCCGCGCCATCGAGTTCGGCCTCGTCGACGATCTTCTGTTCGTGGACGAAGACCGCGACCCGAAGCGCCATGATGCGGTACAGGGTGCTCGGGTCTACGCCCGTAAGCGGAGCATGGTGGAGGGCGGGCATGTGGTCCGTTTCGTCAGGGGAGTAGAACGATCCTCGCACGGTGAACACACTGGATCACTGTTGCGGGTTGTGTTCCTCGCGCAGTTTGCGTCCCTGCTCGACGGCCTGCGCATCCTTCTCGTCGTTCTTGTCCGATACCCGTGTGTCTCGCGGCGGCAGTTGGAGTCGCTTCTCGGCGACGATTCCCGCCTGGAGTTGACGGCCACGTTCGAGTTCGGAATCGAGTTCGGCTCCGAACAGCAAGGCCAAGTTGGTGATCCAGAGCCAGAGCAGGAACACGATGGCACCGGCGAGTGAGCCGTAGGTCTTGTTGTAACTGGAGAAGTTCGCGACGTAGAAGCCGAATGCGACGGTCGCCAGAATCCACACGATGATGCCCACCGCGGCACCGGAACTGATCCACTTGAACTTGGGCTGCTGCACATTCGGCGTCGCGTAGTACAGAATCGCGACGGCGAGCACCACGACGATCAGGACCAGAGGCCAGCGAGCGATGTTCCAGATCGTCAGTGCGGTGTCGCCGAGTCCGACGGCGTCGCCCACAGCCTTGGCCACGGGCCCGCTGATCGCCAGCATGACTGCGGCCAGGGCAATGAGTACCAGAGCGATGAGCGTCACGAGGAGCATCACCGGGCGCAGCTTCCAGATGGGCCTGCCCTCGTCCACCTCGTACATGCGATTCATCGCGCGGCCGAATGCGCGGACGTAGCCGGACGCGGACCACAGCGCACCGGCGATGCCGACGATCAATGCAAAGCCCGCGGTGGGTGCCTGCACCAGCTGTTCGATCGGTTCACGCAGGGTGTCGACCGCCGATTGGGGTCCGAGATCGCCGACGATCTGCAGTACGCCGTCGACCGTTGCCTGTCCCTGCCCGAACACACCCAACAACGAGACGATGGCCAGAATCGCGGGGAACAGGGACAGTACGGCGTAGTAGGTCAGCGCGGCTGCCAGGTCGGTGCACTGATCCCGAGAGAATTCACGAGCCGTCTTCTTCAGTACGTAGATCCACGAGGGTTTGGTCAGATCGGCAGGTGAGTCTGCCTTGCGGGGATCGTCGGGGTCGGCTTCGGTGGGTGCGGGATCGGTTGCTTGGTCGGCCATCAGGAGCGCATACCCGGCTACTGTCGATGAAAACAGAGTCGGCTACTTCGCGAGTCGACGCAGCGCCACCTGCGCTGCGTTGTAGCCGCCCATACCGTGTACTCCACCGCCCGGAGGTGTTGCTGCAGAACAGATGTAGACCCCGTCGATGCCGGTCCAATACGGGTTGACGCTCACGCGCGGGCGCAAGGCCACCTGGCCCGGATCGTTGGATCCGGTGACGATGTCGCCGCCCACGTAGTTGGGGTTGTACGTAGGCATCTGCGTGGTCGAGCGGACTGCCCGCGCCACAATGCGTTTCCGAACCCCCGGCGCGAAACGTTCGATCTGATCGATGATCGCCTCGCTCGCGTCGCCGGTGTATCCGTTGGGGACGTGGGCGTAGGTCCAGATCGGGTGGATGTTGCCCTGCGAGCGGGTGGGGTCGGCCAAATATTGCTGGCCGAGCAGTACGAACGGCTTTCGCGGCATGACGCCTCGGTGCACATCACGTTCCGCGGCGGCGACCTCCTCGAAAGTTCCTCCGAGATGGACGGTTCCGGCGCGTCGGGCACTGTCGTTGGTCCAGGGAATACCGTCCTCGACGGCGAGATCGAGCTTGAACGCACCGGGTCCGTAGCGCCACCGACGGTAGGGTCGTGCCACTCGCCGGGGGAGGGCGTCGCCTGCGATATCGGCGACTGCGGTGGGTGAGAGGTCGAGCATCACGATGTCGCTCGTCGGAATCTGTTGCAGTCGAGTCACTCTGACGCCGGTCTCGACCTTCCCGCCGTGTTCGGTGAGGATCGACACGAGTGCATCGCTGATTGCGCGTGAGCCACCTTCGGCCACCGGCCACCCGTACTTGTGACCGGCCGCGATCATCATGACTCCGACGGCGGAGGTGGTCGGCCGAGTCAGTGGATACAGCGCGTGGGCCGCGACACCGGAGAACAATGCGCGCGCCTCGGGTGTACGAAACCGGCGGGCGGTCAGCGACGCCGGTGCCAGGGCGTTGAGGCCGAACTTGGTCAACGTGATCGGGTGCCGCGGAACATGCAGCAGTGGCCGGAAGAAGTCGGTCGTCAGGTCGTCGAAGCGATCCGACAGTGGCCCGAAGAATCGTTGCCACGGGTCACCGTCGACACCGAGTCCGGCAGCGGTCTCGGTGATGGACCGATACAGCACTCCGGCGCTGCCGTTGTCGAGGGGTTGCACCGCGTCGATCTCCGGATACTTCCACGTCAGTCCGTGGGACTCGAGATCGAGACTGGCGAAGAACGGTGACGCCGCGCCCACCGGGTGCACGGCCGAGCAGTCGTCGTGCAGCACTCCCGGCAGGGTCAGCTCGGAGGTTCGGGTGCCGCCGCCGACCGTGTGGGCCATCTCGAGGACCGTCACCTCGACGCCTGCCTTCGCCAGCGTCACCGCAGCCGCGAGACCGTTGGGACCCGATCCGACGACTGTCGCCGTGGTCACGGTCGATCCACCGCGCCGGTGACGGTGCGGTGGCTCTGAGTTGCTCGGTACATCGGCTGACCTTCGCTCATCGGGGTGGGACCAAGAGGTGAACCCTCTCGACCAAGCTCAGTGCGGTGTCGGCATCCCCGCCTTCGAACACCGCAGTGTGTATTCCGCGCATGGCGCCCGTGAGCAAATGGGCGGCAGCGAGTACGTCTGTGTCGCTGTCGATTTGGTGTGCGTCTGCGGCGGCGCGGAGCAACTGGGAGATCGCGACGACGAAACTGTCGTGCCACCGTTCTGCCGAACCCTCGGATTTCGGTACTCCCAGATTCCGGAACAGGACGTGTGTTCGCGGGGAGTCGTAGATGCTCTCTGCCGCGATGCGAAGAAACGTCTGCAGCTGCTCGAGTGGGGTGCCCGGCCAGGTGGCGGCGACCGATTTCTCGTGGATGCGGTCTATCAACACTGTGGCGGCGTCGTCGACAGCGGCTTGGAAGAGCACGCGCTTGGTGGGGAAGTGGTGGAATGCGGTTCTCGGTGCGAGACCGCATCGGAGAGCGACACTTTCGATCGTGATGTCTGCGTAATCGGCGTCCCGCAGTAGGTCCTGGGTGGCCTCGATCAGTCGGGCCGCCGCGGGCCCGGGTTCGTCGGTGGTCGACGACCCGGCCCAGCGATAGAGCGTCGTGGTGTGGATGCCCAGCGAAGTCGCCACGGCGGCCGGGCTCTCGGAACCGCCGAAAGCCCGTGCGACCGCTTGCCGACGATCGGCGAGTGTGAATCTGGAGACCCTGGCCATGCTGGTGACACTACATTCCTCGTGAGGTGCCTGGACGGTGCTGAGTTCGGCCGGGATCTAGTGGAGCATCCGGGCGAGGACGGGCAGCAGAATTCGCGCGGGGACCAGACCGGCCGCGATTGCCTGAACGGTGTTCATCCGGCCCGAAACCACCTGCGGGCGAGACCGTCTGGCATCGAGCGTGCGCATGGCAGTGGCGACCACTTCGGTCGGTGTCTGGTAGCTGCCGGTTGCTGCGGCGGTGTCTCCGATGACATCGAAGAACTCCGTACGGGTGGGTCCCGGATTGAGTGAGAACACTCTGACTCCGTGCTGGGCCGACTCGAACCACAGCGACTGACTGAAACTCAGCACGAATGCCTTGGCGGCCGCGTACACCGCCAGTGATGGGACGGGTTGGAACGCAGTGGTGCTGGCGACGTTGACGATGGTGCCGCTCGAGCGGGCGATCATGTCCGGCAGAAACGCCGAGCAGATGTCCACGACAGCCCGGATGTCGACGGCGATGAGGCGCTCGAAGTCGTCGGCGTCGCTGTCCACGAACGGTCCCTGCACGGCGAACCCTGCGTTGTTGACGACGAGATCGATCTGCTCGGGCACCACCTCACGGAGTCGGCGTCCGCTCGCTTCCTCGGACAGGTCCCAGGCCACTGTGCGGCAATGGATTCCGTGGTTCTGTTCGAGTTCCGTCGCCAGTGTGGTCAGCCGGTCCTCTCGTCGTGCGACGAGTACCAGATCGGAGCCGCGGGCGGCGAGCGCTCGGGCGAATTCTTCACCGATCCCCGAGCTTGCGCCGGTCACCAGCGAGCGGCCCGGCCGGTAGCGGGACCGTCGGAGATTCATCGGCTCGCCCCGAGGGGAATGCCCCCGAGCTCAGCGGCCGAACGCCGTGCGAACTGCTCGTACGACGTCGGTGTGTGTCCGAGCAGAGTCGGCAGAACCGTCAGGTCTCCGGCCGGGAGCCCGTAACCGTCGTAGTGGGTCATCATCGTGCGGTATGCCTGGCGTGCATCGGCCGGCCAGTTCTTCATGTCACGGGGGTTGGACGCAGCCTTGGCACCGCGAACGAGGTGGCCGATGGAGTTCAGCTTCGTCGATTGCACGGCATGCCCGACGACCGAGGCCACTGCAGGCAGCACGTTCAACGAGTTCGTCAACGACGAGGGCGGGATCCGAATGGCGGTGACGCGGTGGCCGAGCACATCAGACCAGATCTCTGCCATCTCGTGTCGGGTGAGTTCCACCGTGGACAGGTCGTAGACGCGATCGGTGTGCGGCGAGGGGTCGACGAGGATGTTCGCGGCTGCTTCGGCGACGTCGGCAACATCGACGACACCCATGACGCTGTCCGGTGAAACCGGATACGGCATGACTCCGGCCTGCAGAAACTCCCACACTTCCAGATAGTTCTGCATGTAGTGGGACGGCCTGAGCACCGTGGTGGGAATTCCGCTGCTCCGCAGAATTCCTTCGGCGATGTCCTTCTGGTGGTGGTGTGTCAGTTGATGCAGGTTCGGATGAATCACGGAATGGAAAACGATGTGCTGCAGCCCGTTTGCCGGTCCGATTGCGATCAGATGATCGATGATCGGCCTCTCGTCGATGATCTGCGTCGGTGCCGCGTGGTAGAGGACGTCCGCCCCGGTGAGGGCGTTTCGGAGCGTTTCTTCGGACCTGAGATCGCCTACGACGACCTCGACGGCTCCGTCTGCGCGGGTGGTCGCAGCTTGCGCCGCGTTCTTGACGACTGCTCGAACCGGCACGTTCTGCGTGGCGAGCTGTCGAACGAGCAAGCGGCCGACACCACCCGCGGCACTGGTCACTGTGATCATGGGGCCTCCTCGTTGGTGGGCTCGGCGGACGCTGAGCATGATTGCAAATATTGCACAGCGAATGCATATAACGCAAGGGCTCTGTGGCCAGGGCATTCCTCCGCGCAGAAACAAAAATCCGGTGCAGCCAGCCGCGCTCAGCGCGGTCAGCTGCACCGGATTCTGTTCGAAATCCAGTTGGAATCGGCCTACTCGATGGTGGTCGACTCCTGCGTGCGTTCGGCCGGCTTCGGTTCGATCGAGCGCCGCGACCAGTAGCTGGCGAGAAGTGAGCCCGAGACGTTGTGCCACACCGAGAAGATGGCCGCGGGCAGGGCAGCCGCGGGGCTGAAGTGCACCGATGCCAGAGCCGCGGCCAAGCCGGAGTTTTGCATTCCAACTTCGATGCTGATCGCGCGTCGGCTGGCGACGTCGAGTCCGCACGCCTTGCCGATGCCGTATCCCACGGCCAGTCCCAGCGAGTTGTGCAGCACGACGGCCAGGACGATGAGGGCTCCGATGGACAGCAGAGTCGGTGCACTGGCGGCAACCACGAACAGCACCACCGCGGTGATGCCGGCGACCGAAATCAACGGCAGAGCGTCGAGCATGCGGTCGATGATCTTGGGAAACAGCAGGCGCAGAACAACTCCCAGTACGACGGGAACCAGCACGATCTGCAGGATCGAGACGAACAGTCCGCCGGCGTCGACGGGTAGGAACTCACCGGCGAGCCAGAGCACGAGCAGTGGCGTGAGAATCGGTGCGAGCAGGGTGGACACCGATGTCATGGCCACCGACAGCGCGGTATCGCCCTTGGCGAGGTAGACCATCACGTTGGACGCTGTGCCGCCCGGAGCCGAACCGACCAGCACCATCCCGGCGGTCAGTGCCGCAGAGAGGCCGAGCGCGTTGGCGATTCCCAGCCCGAGTAGTGGCATCGCGATGAACTGCGCGGCCACCCCGAGCAACAGTGCCCACGGCCGTCGGGCGACCACCGCGAAGTCGGAGAGCCGCAACGTCATTCCCATGCCGAGCATGATGATCGACAGCAGCCACGGAACGGCAGGAGTGCCGCCGCTGAAAGTATCGGGAGTGATCAGGGCCAGTGCGCCCGCCGCCACGACGATCAAAGCGAACCACTTGCCGGTGAACTCGCTGACGGATTTCAGCTTGGGCATGCAGAGTCTCCAGAGGTGGTCGGGGCGCGGCCCCGGGCGGGCGCGCAACCCACCGAGCGTAACCGCAGCGTGGAACAAGACCAATTGGACTTGTTCTGGCATTATCAACCCTTACGTGAACCGCTGCCGGCCATGTGCGAAGGACGAGAAAGTAAGGACGTCACCGTGAACAAACTCTCGACGGTGGCACTGCTGATCCTGTTGGGCGCAGCCGGAACGTTCAACGGAGTGTCGCTGACCTCGGACCCCAGCGGGCGGTCACTGGGCTTGAACGTCGGAATGCTCCCGTCGTGGCATACCTGGGACTACCGCATATCCGGGTTGTTCGTGCTGTTCTTCCTCGGGCTGGGACCGTTGATCTGCGTGGCGGCCGTGCTCGTCGACGCCTCCGAAGCAGCGCTGTATGTCGCGTGCGCGGGGCTGGTGACCATCGGGTGGGTGGTGTGGCAGATCGTTGTACTGGACATCGACGCTCCGCGCGCTCAAATTCCCCTCACCGTGTTGGGGGCCGCGTTGATCGTCCTGGCAATCGGCCAATTCCGCACGCGTGCCCGCGATCGCAGCCGGCAATAGCCGAAGGCGAGCCGCTGCACGGGATGCTCCACTCGCGGCCCGGGTCTGAGGGAATCCCCCGAGGTCGTCGAATAGTGGAGCACCAGTTGCTCAGGAGTCGGAACCTGTTCGGCGCTGTCCCGGCACGCGTCACAACACGATGGGCCCCAGAAGCGACAGGGTCAGCACAACCAGACCGCCACCGATGCGTGAGGAGATGGACAGGAAGGGAAGCAGTTCCAGTCGATCGGCGGCACCCAGTACTGCCAGGTCACCGCTCGAGCCGAAGTCGGCCAAACCCAGTCCGCCCGAGATCGCCGATTCGATGAAGTGGAGATGCACCAGCCAACCCACGAATCCAGCAGCGAAGAGGGCGACGAACACGACTGCGATGGTGGAGAACATGTACACCGGGTCGTTGAGCAGGCTGAGCACCTGCTTGAAGTCGATCGCCACGATGCTCACGGCCACCAGAATGGCAGGGATGAAGGCGTTGGCGACGAGTTTGTACCAGATATCGGCACCCTGAACCAGGAAGTCGGGGATGGGCAAGAAGATCTTCGCGATGGCGCACAACACGATCAAGAAGACATAGCTGTGGATCGACGGAACGTAGAAGGACAGGGCGTCGGCGATCATGAACAGCATTCCGGCCGTGAACAATCCGATGATGGAGCTGCGCACGGCATCGGCCGAGGAGATGGCCTTGCCCACCGGCACGATCATTTTCGATTTCTTGACTGCCAGTTCGCCGTTGCCGTTGAAGCGGGGGAACAGGTTCGGCTTGCGCCGCCCGAGCCATGCCAAGCCACCGGCCGCGATGATGCAGACGGTATTGGCCACCACGACGGCGGGCACGAGCATCGACAGGTAGTCGGTCGCGTTGCCGCCGCTGTTCTGTGCGATGACCTCCGAGATCGGAATGGCACCTGCCGCAACGCCTCCGCCCAGTACCGGCCCGACGACGTAGAACAGCATCTTGCCCAGGCCGTATCCGGTGAGCTGCCCGATGAGGCCGAACAGTGCGAAGCACACGGCAATGGTCGCGACGATCGGCACGATGATCCGCGAGCCTGCCTTGATCAGCAGCGAGCGGTCCATACCGAGGATGCTGCCGACGATCAGCGCCGCGACGACGAATTCACCGAATGCGGACAGCGTGTAGAAGTCGTCGATCGCCGTGGCGGTGCGCTCGGGCATCAGGTTGTAGCTGAACAGCACGGCCGGAATCAGGATGGTGAGGATGACGCCGCCACCGATGCGGTTGAACCCGGGGATCGCATTGCCGATCACCATCAGTAGGCCGCCGAGGGCCATCGTGGTGGCGAAGCCCGCCGTCATCCCTTCCGCGGGGGTGAACAGATACGCCAGCACCACGATGACCAAAGCCATCGGGACGAACCAGCGCATCGGTAGGCCGAGGGTCGAGTTCATGTCCGACGAGCGTTCGCCGTCCTCGGTGACGACTTCGGATTCGGTCGGTCGGGCTGACGTCAACGTGTTCTCCTGAATTTTCGGTGCACGACGAGGGGATCGAGCTAGCGCTACGTTATGTGTTGTGGGTCACTGCGTCAACATGATTGTATGCACCTGTTCCCATAAGCCTGGTAGAAATGGCCAGAGCGCGCCTATCGAGTACCAATTGCATGCAATAGAGGAGAAGTTGTGACTGTCGACGACCGAGCCACCAACGAGCCGAGCACCCCTCGTCCGGCGTCCACCGGCCCCCTCCAGGGCCTGCGCGTCATCGAGATGGGTCAGTTGGTCGCCGGGCCGTTCTGTGGGCAGATCCTGGGAGACCTCGGTGCCGAGGTGATCAAACTCGAACAGCCGGGAACCGGAGACCCACTGCGTGAGTGGGGCCGGACGCGTCCTCAGGGTGAATCGCTGTGGTGGTCGGTCGTAGGTCGCAACAAGAAGTCGGTGACGGTGAATCTGCGTACTCCCGAGGGGCAGGGCATCGCCCGAACATTGATCTCCCGGTCCGACATCGTTGTCGAGAACTTCCGCCCGGGAACGTTGGAGCGGTGGGGGCTGGGCTACGACACGCTCGCCGCCGACAATCCAGGCTTGATTCTGGCCCGGGTCTCGGGATTCGGCCAGACCGGCCCGTATTCCTCGCGCGCCGGCTACGGCTCGATCGGTGAGGCGATGGGCGGACTGCGTTACGTCGTCGGCGATCCTTCGACGCCGCCCTCACGCGTCGGAATCTCGATCGGCGATACCTTGGCCGCGGTGTTCGCCGCCATCGGGACGCTCGGCGCGGTGTACGAGCGAACTCGCAGTGGCCGTGGACAAGTGGTGGACTCGGCAATCTACGAGGCCGTCCTTGGCATCATGGAATCGATCGTGCCGGAGTGGGTCATCTCGGGCTATCAGCGTGAACGCAGCGGTGCCATTCTGCCCAATGTTGCGCCCAGCAACGTCTATCCCACCGCCGACGGCGGTTGGGTGTTGATCGCAGCCAATCAGAATACGGTGTTCGCGCGTCTCGCCGAGGCAATGGGGATGCCGGAGTTGGCCACCGACCCGCAGTTCAGCACGCACGGTGCCCGCGGGGAACGGCAGGAACAACTCGACGCGATGGTCGGGAAGTTCACCGTTCAGCACGATGCGCGCGCACTCGAAGAGCTGCTGCTGGCGCATTCGGTTCCTGTCGGCAAGATCTACCGACCCGAGGACATGTTGGGTGACGAGCAGTTCATCGCCCGCAAGAGCATCATCACCACCCCGCATCCCACTCTGGGGGAGGTGCCGATGCAGAACACGTTCCCCCGGCTCAGTCGTACCGACGGATCGGTGCGCTGGCCCGGCCCTGCGCTCAGCGAACACACCGACGAAGTACTCACTGCCGTCGGCGAATTCACGCGCGACGCCATCGATGCCTTCCGCGCCGACGGGATCATCTGATGGTGTTCGACGGTTTGCCCACGAGCGCGAGGTTGGTGGAGGTCGGCCTGCGGGACGGCCTGCAGGCGGTATCGCAGTTCGTCGGTACCGATCACAAACTCGAATTGCTCCACGGCATTCTCGATTCCGGTGTGACCACCGTCGAGATCACGTCCTTCGCGCATCCGAAAGTGTTGCCACAGTTCAGCGATGCCGAGCGAATCATCGAGGAAGCGCCGCGCAGAGACGGGGTTCACTACAAGGCGTTGGTGCCCAATGTTCGCGGTGCACAACGGGCTTGCGAGACGCAGATCGAGGAGATCGTCGCGATCATCCCGGTCGACCGGGACATGGCCGCGAAGAATCAGAATTCGACGCCCGAGCAGTTGCTGCACGATTTCGCCGCGATCGTCGCCCAGGGGCACCTGTCCGGGAAGAAGGTCAGCGCCGCAGTGGCGACCGCGTTCTTCGCGCCCTGCCACGGCGCGATCGACACTGCCCAACTCGACGCGGTGGTCGAGCGAGTGGTCGACGCCGGAGCCGACTCGTTGTATCTGGCGGGTACCAGTGGGGTGGAAACCCCGAACGAGTTCTACGACGGTGTCCGACGCGTCAAGAGCCGTCATCCCACCATCCCGGTGGGGGTGCATCTGCACAACCGCAACGGCTTCGGCACCGTCAACGCGTTGGCGAGCCTGTCCGCGGGAGCCGACTGGATCGAGGCGTCCTTCGGCGGCCTCGGCGGAGACATGTGGTTCCCCGGCGACCCGTCCGTCCTCGGCAACGCGCCGATGGAGGACGTGGTGGCCCTGTTGGATTCGCTTGGAATCGAGACGGGCATCGACCTCGAGACCTACCTGGCGATGGTGCGAACGAGCGAGGGGTACACCGGCACACCGTCGTACTCGTTCGTCTCCCGAGGTGGCACCCGTCAACAGCTCGCTGATGCACAATGGCCCGTGTGAGAACACCCCCGACAACCAGGCACCTACCGTGTCCGAGCTGAGCGACAAGATTCTCGACCTGCTCATCTCCGGGCTCTACAGCCCGGGCGAGAAGCTCAACGAGGCCGAGCTCGCCGGGCGGCTGGGGGTCAGCCGCACTCCGGTGCGCGAAGCGCTCGCCACTCTCGCCACCACGGGTGTGGTCACGATGGAGAAGAACAAGGGAGCCCGGGTCACCGAGTTCACCCGAGACACCGTCGAGGCGATCTATTCGTCCCGCTCGCTGCTGGAGCCGCATGCCGCCAAACTTGCGACGGGGCACTTCTCGGCCGAGGAACTGGCTGACTTGCGTCGCACGGCGCAGCGGATGCAGGACATCGTCGTCGAGGCCGCCGACACGACGGAGATCGCGAGCCTGAACAACGCCTTCCACACGGCGATCCTGTCGAAGTGTCCCAACGCACGAATGGCCGAGATGGCCATCGCTTTGCTCAAACCCCTTGTCGCAGCACGAACCTTTCGGAAGTACTCACCGAAGGAGATCTCACGCAGCGCCGCCCATCACCTCGAGATCGTCGACGCGTTGGAGTACAAGGACGAGGAGTGGGTCGAGGCCATCATGCGCGCGCACATTCGCGCCGGTTGCCACAGCGCGATCGCGGCGGATTGAGCGTCGGATCGCCGGCCGCGCCGGACTCTGGCAACAGTCACCCCGGCCAGGATCACCCCAGCGACCGTGAGGAAGTCGGATTCGGTCAACCCTCTGTCTGCGTCGACCACGTACAACACTGCGCCTTCGATAGGGGCGTTGAAGAACAGCCACAGCACCGAGGCAACGCTCAGTGATATCGCTGCGGGCCACGAAGGCTTGGCCAGACACCATGCTGCTGAGGCGAACACTGCGTTCATCAGAACGAGTGCGTGGAACGGATCGGTAGTCGGCACCGGTACATCATGAACGAATGCGGACAGTCAGGTCCCAGTCTGTTCGGGTCCACGACGAGGATCGGGGTGTCACCGACGTGCAACAGAGTGTTCGTCGATGTCAGTCGCGGCGGCCGACGACGCTATTGCATGCCGGATCTGTGCGGCAACCGAATCAATGTCGCCGATCACCGTCAACGCAGAAATACACTCGGCGACAAGTGATCACACGCCGTTGGTGACGCCGGCGATCAGGTCGATCAGCCCATAGGGGGATTGTTCCCCGAGGCACAGTTCCAGCGTTGCATGTGCCTCGATTGCCACCGCCCCGCTTCGGGTGAACATGGCATCCTCGTAGGCCGACAGGGCTGCGTCTAGGTCGCCGCGGTGATCGGCGATTGCGCGACCGAGTTCGGTACCGTCGAACATCGCCAGATTCGCGCCGTCTCCCGAAGGCGGCATCAGGTGCGCGGCGTCGCCCAGCAGCGTCACTCCCGAGTTGTGTTCCCAGCGGTGGTCGTTGGGCAGCGTGAAGATCCTCCGGGGAACCAGCGCGGTCTCTCCGTCGGTGATCAACGCCGTCAATTCCGGTGCCCACCCATCGAACTCGGCTGCGACCGTTGCTTTGGCGGAAGCCGTATCGGTGAAGTCGATCGCGTCGATCCAATCGGTGCTGCGGTTGAGCTGAACGTACGTGTGCAGGATGCCGCCGACCTCACGGTGCACGGTGAGCCCCTTACCCGGGCTGAGGGCGAACATCGCACCACCTCCGACTGCGCGGGCTGTGGCGGGGTGCCGATCGTCCACGTCGTGGAGGTAGGTTTCGATGAAGACGGTACCCACGTATTCGGGGACGGCGGCGGAGAGCAAGGGTCGGATTCGTGACCATGCGCCGTCGGCACCGACGAGCAATTCGCTGACGGTGGTGGTTCCGTTCTCGAACTCGATTTCGTGTTGCCCATTGCCCAGTGGGCGTACGGAGGTGAGCTTGTGCCCCCACTGAACGGTGTCGGCCGGCAGTGAGTCGAGCAGAATGCGTCGCAGGTCCCCGCGCAGCACCTCCGGTCGACCTCCGGTGCCGTCATCGGGTTCGTCGAACAGAGCCTCGCCGTTCGGGTTCAGTACGCGGGTCGCTTCGCCTCCCTCGTGAATGATGGCGCGGAACTGCGCGGTGAGCCCGGCCGCGGCAAGTGCGACCTGCCCGTCGCGCTCGTGGATGTCGAGCTGTCCGCCCTGTGTGCGAGCGCCGGCCGTGGCATCGGCCTCGTACACCGTGGCGGCGATTCCGTGAACGTGCAGTACGCGTGCCAGGACCAGGCCTCCGAGTCCTGCACCGATGATCGTGATGGATGTACTCATGGATGTCTCCGCCCGTCGTTGGAACACTGTTCCAGGTAAGAATGGAACAGTGTTCCAAAGATGTCAACAGGGGCAGAGACGGGCGTGGTGGATTTGGTTCGGCTCAGCCGCGGCCGATGCCGGCCAGGATTATGTCGAGACCGGCCTGAAACTGCTCTCTGTCGTCGTGGCCAGCGAATTGCGACGCAATCCGGGTGAGGAACGGATAGTCGCCGGTGTCCGTCACCGCTGCGCGTGTGGAGTCGAGGAATGCCGAGCGGTCCGTCACCGTGGCGGCCAGTTGCATGCCGGCATCGCGCTGACTTGCAACCCCGATCGCGTGGAACAGAAGCACTGAAGCGGCGTCGAACTGCGCACTGTGCGGAACTCCGTGTGCGTCGAGCTCGGTGCCGATGCGGTCGAAGAGATGCAAAACGGCAGGCTGCCACTGAGCGGCGGAGAGTTGCGTGGCCACCCATGGTCGCGTGGTGATCAAGTCGAAGACCCTCATCATCAGGCCGCGAACACCAGGTTCTGCCGCACCGTTCTCCGGCGGTGATTCGAGGACCGATGCCATGACGGTTTCGGCCGATGCCGCGAGCAGATCATCCCTGTTTCCGACGTGGTGATACAGCGCTCCGGGGCCTGTCGACAGACGTGCGGCGAGGGTGCGAAACGTCAAAGCGTCGGTGCCACCCTCGTCGAGCGTCTCGATCGCTGCCTGCACGATGCGTTGTTTCGACAGAGCATCGGAACGTCGAGCGGATGCAGGCTTCGTGTTCGTCATGCGCAGATCCTGTCACAACTGGAACGTTGTTCCATGCCTGCACAGGATGACCGTTACGAACCCCGCACCACGTCGAATGCGGGCTTGGCGCTGAAGTCCGAGCGCAGTAGTCCGTAGTTCTGTTCGGAATCGGCGAGGTTGGTGCCCGAGTCACGCAGGGAATGCACGAATATCGGGCCCACGTACGGGAGCGACGACGCCTTGGCCAGGCTCGAGCCGATGATTGCGGCCTGCGCATCCTCGGTGACGGCCATCGGCCCGTTTCCGGTGGGTGCGCCCAGTTCGGTGATCCAGATCTTCTTGCCACCGTCGCCGTTGGCCACCATCGTGCCGTAGGCCTGATCCACCTGTGCCCATTGACCGTTGGGGTCGTTCTCGACGGTGAAGGGGAAGGTGTAGGGGTGCATGGCGACTGCGTCCATGAATCCGCCTGCTCCGGCGGCATACATTTGCTGCAAGAAGGTCACCGGCGCGACGGTCCATGCTCCCAAATCCACCGTTGTCGCCAACCCGGCGCTCAGCACAGTGGCTCCGGCGTCGGTGTTGTGGATTGCGGGATACGCCGCGCGCAGCATGTTCGTGTAGCGGACCGCATCGACGGGGGCGAAGAAGGTCGGGATGTTGGGCTCGTTCCACACCTCGTAGTGGTCGACGCGCTCACCGAGATGTGCTGCGGCCGCACCGGCGAATGCGCCGAAGGCATTGGGATCCAACGGAACTGCACCGGGCAGTGGTGAGGCGATGCCGCCCTGCGCCCATCCCGGGGTTCCGCCCAGCACAGCCAGTACCGAATAGCCCTGTGCTATCGCGGCATTGATCACGCGATCGGTGTTGCCCCAATCGAATACACCCGGCGCCGTCTCGATTGCCGCCCAGTTCACCACCACCCGTACCCACGACGCACCGATATCGCGTCCGGCACCGAGTTCGTTGTTCAGCGTGGCGTCGTCGAGCGTCAGAAACGGTGCGCCACCGGTGAAGCCCAGGTCGGCCGGTGCCGCATGTGCGACGGGTGTGGAGAGGCCGAGAGCGATCGCGGCGGCTGCAGCAACGGCGAGCAGACGGGAGCGGAGGGTCATGGCGATCATCCTAAGGTGCTCGTCAGCGGGGCGCTGATCAGTGCTTCGACGGTGGAATGGGGTACGCGGTCGTTCCAGCGGGCGGTGTTCAGCTCGTAGATTCGCTCTCCGGCTTTGACGGCGGCGGTGCGGTCGAGCAGATAGCGGCGGCATTCGGCGACGAACTCCTCTTTGTCGTCGAACGTCGGCAGCTCGAAGATCGAGTCGAGCGATCCGACGGCCGCCGAGGTCCCGACGACGGGCAGTCCTTTGCTGGCGGCGTCGAGGATCTTGACGCGTACACCGCCGCCGGTGGCGACCGGGGCGATCAGGGCTCGGCACGTACCGAGGAATTCCTGCAGGTCGTCGACGAAGCCGAGATCGCGAACTCCGGCAGGGTAGACGGGATCCTTGGCACCCGGGGCCTTCGCGCCGATGATGCACAGTTCGGCACCGTCGATGCCCGCGGAGATCGCCGGCCAGTATTCAAGTGCGATCTTGAAGGCTTCCTGGTTCGGCGGCCAATCACGAGTCCCCATGAACACCAGGCGTTTCGCGGTCTCGGACAGGTCCAGCTGCGGCGCGGGTTCGAGAGTGAGGTCGATCCATCGGGCGTCGCGGACCCCTTTGCTCCGGTACATCTGTGCCTCGTCGGCATCGTAGGTCCCGACGGCATCTGCCGCACGAGCGACGCGAATCTCGTCCCGCAGGATGCGTGGTGCTTCGAGGCGGCCGATCAGTCCGCGCGTCACCTTCCACACCTGCGACTCGGTGTTGACGGTGTTGATCGCGAACGGCGACCCCAGCTTGGTCGAGCGGAGGAACGATTCCGCCATGTAACTGTGTTCGGCCACATACACATCGGAGGTGGAGGCGTCGATGGCGTCGCGGAAGGCGTCGACGTCGTATCGTCCGTGCACCACCGAGCGCGTCGGTCGGACGGACTTCATCAGCAACCCCACGTCGACTGTCGGCTTGGGGACGCGTACCACGTCGGGGGCCACGTCGGTCTCCTTGGACAGGCAGATCGAACGCACCTCGAACGCCTCACGCGCGAGCTGAATCATCAAGCGAGACAGCGCGATATCGCCGCCGTGCTCGGTGACGGGGTCCTTGGACAGCAGGAAGGTCGCGCGTCTCATTGCGTCACTTCTTCTTTCACTGGAGCCCGGTACAGGGCGCGCATGAACCAGACGAGCAGTACCGCGTCGGTGATCACCGAGGCCACGGCCGCGCCGACGGCACCGAAGGGGAACAGGCACAGGACGAGAACCATCTTCAGCGGTGCCAGCGTCGCTGCTGCCAGCACTCGGGTGCGGTCGCGGTGCTGCAGGTAGAGCACCGTGGTGAACACGTGGTTCATCACTCGCATCACCACGAACAGCGACATCACCACCAGTGCACCCGCGATCTGCGGGGACGCCGGGGTGAAGAAGAGCAGGAGTCCGGCCACCAGGAGCAGTGAGCCGGCGGCGCAGCCGAGAACGGCGGTGTGCTTCAGGGCCGGTCCGGCGCTGACGAGTCCGTCTGCTGCGCGGAGCTTCTCGTGGAAGGTATTGCCGAAGGCCTGGCCGATGAAGGCCACCGCCCAGGCCGTCACTGCTGCGACGGAGTAGTAGCCGGCGATGGTGGAGTCGGTGAGGAAGCCGAGCAGCAGCACGTCGCCCTGGATGTAGACCGCGTTGGCGAGGTTCTCCGAGAACAGCATCGAGATCTCGCGCCAGGATCCGGGGATGCGCGGCGCTGCAACGCGCGTTCGTATCGCGGCCAGCACGGCGATGACGAAATACGGTGCGGCATAGAGCAGGCTGGCAACGGTCAGCGTGGCGTCGGGCACAGCGAAGAGGTAGGCCGTCGCGAGGGCGATGGAGGTGGCTTGGCGGGTGGTGTCCCATCGCTGGGTGAGG
Organism: Rhodococcus sp. 05-2254-2; assembly: GCF_002259095.1. NCBI lineage: Bacteria > Bacillati > Actinomycetota > Actinomycetes > Mycobacteriales > Nocardiaceae > Rhodococcus > Rhodococcus sp. 05-2254-2. The sequence continues at coordinate 89,517 of NZ_NOZJ01000004.1, forward strand.
TCGGGGCGGCCGTCGCGCAGCGCTCTGCTCTTGTAGGCGTTGAACACCAGCTCGCCGCCGCCGATCACCAGGGCGAACCAGGCGATGTAGTTCACCTGAACCAGGCACAGGCCGCCGACGATGAGTAGGGCACCGACGAGCACGCGAGTGGTGCGCTCGCCCAGGAACTCTCGTTCGCTCACGCGGATCGAGCGCACGGTGAAGGGGTGATCGAGTGGTGCTGCGATGATCGCGGCGAGGGCGAAGGCCATCGCGTACTGGCCGTAGTCGGAGATCCCCAGCTTGGCGATCAGCGCGATGGTCCACAGCAGGCCGATGCCGCGGCCGCCGTAGGTCCACAGGGCAGCGACCCCGGCCTTGAGCAGATTGGCGTTCATTGCGCCGCCCACACGGAGACGAAGTCCTCGACGACGAGCTCTGCGGTGTGGGAGATGCGAAGCGCCTCGACCTCGCGTCGAAGTTTGCCCAGCGCAATGGGATCGGTGATGAGGTCGGCGGTGGCGTCGGCGAGTTCGGCGACACCACCGTCGACCACCAGGGCTCCGCTGTCGGACTCGGCGAGAGCGCCGACCTTCAAGCAGGTCACCGGGGTCTGATACGCGATCGCTCGCGTCACCACCGAGGATGCGGGGAATGCATCTCCGTAGATACTCCGTTTGCCGTAGGGCAGAACGAGTGCGCGGATGGACCCGAAGAAGGCGTCCTCGTCCGGTCCGTTCACCTCGCCGAGGATCTCCACGCCGTCGACGGGGTCGAGCAGTTCGGTTCCCCGTCCGGCGATGCGGATCGCGATGTCGCGGGGGAGACTGTCACGGAGTTGCTGGATCTGATCGAAACCCTTGCCGCGATAGACCAATCCGAAGAGACCGACCGCCAGCGGCCGCTCCTCGGCAGGCTCTATATCAGGGCGCGCGGGAACGAAGAGGGCACTGGCCTTGGCTGTGGCGTCGGGATACACACGCGCGAGGGAGTCGGCACCGGAGCGGGTCAGTGCGAACAGCGTTCGGGTACCGGCTATCCGGCGTTCGAGTGCCCGCCATGCCGACCGAAGTGGATAGTGCAGGCCGTGATTGAGCACCTTCTTGCCCGCGAGAAATTTGGTTCGGGCGGGCCACCAGACCAGTCCGGGCGGGTCGTGCACCGTCGCGGTCACCACCGGGTTACCGGTGAGCCGGGCGGTTGCCCAGAACGGCATCACCGAGCCGCCGCTCAGTTCGCAGTGCACGATGACACGGCCCGGGTCGGCGTCGACGAGTTCTTGAATCGCGTTGCGGTGGCGCAGAATATCGCGCGCCGAATGCGATCCGGGTCCTTCGTGGCGATACTCGATCACCTCGGCGAAGTGTGGCCGAACGGCGTCGGCGAAGTCGTCGGCATAGTCGCCCACGCCGCCCACCCCGGATCGGGGGGCGACGTAGACGAGTCGGCAGTCACGCAGGATCATCAGTAGAACAGCGGCCGATACTTGGGGCGGTAGGCGAGTGCCTCGGGATCGCGCATCGCTCGCACTTTTGCGGGTACACCGGCGACCACTTCGAGTTCGCCGACATCCGCGCGCACCATCGAGCAACCACCGACGACGGCTCCGCGGCCGAGGGTCACGCCACTGAGAAGGGTGCTGCGACTGGCGATCCAGACGTAGTCGCCGATGACGCAGGGTTCGAGGATCGGGGTGAACTCGGGAGAGTTGTGATCGTGGTAGCCGCCGATGATGTGGGTATCGCTGGCGATGACGACGTTGCTGCCGATGGTGATTCCGCCGCGGGCGTCGAGCATGCACCGGAACCCGATGGCGCAGGCGTCACCGATGGTGAGCCCCTCGGGATCGAGGATGGTGGTGCCGCGGAAGATCGAGGTGTCCTTGCCGATCGTGGCACCGAAGGCGCGCAGGAAGTTCTGCCGAATCCAGTGTGACGGAATGTAGGTGACGATCATGTTGAAGCCGAGTGTGCCGATGCGATTGCGCAACTTTCGCTTGAACGTGATGTCCTGCATCTTGTAGTTCGAGACGTCGTAGATCTCGTTCTCGGGCTTCTCCACCGCTGTCATGCTGCAATCTCCTCCGTCATGTCGAACTCGATCATTGCCCGGACCACCTGATCGAAAGTCTTCGTCGGTTCCCAGCCCAGCAGGGTGCGGGCCTTGGAGGCGTCGCCGACCATTCTGGCCGAATCGGTCGGTCTGAGCATCTCGGAATCGCTGCGCACGTAGTCACGCCAATTGTCGATGCCCACCGCCTCGAAGGCGGTGGACACGAAGTCCGCGACGCTGTGGGCCTGTCCGGTGGCGATCACGAAGTCGTCACCCTTGCCGTACTCGGCCATGGCCGCCATCGCGTCCACGTAGTCCGGGGCCCAGCCCCAATCGCGCACCGCCGTGAGGTTTCCCAGTTCGAGCATGGTCTGGTTCCCTCGCGAGATGGCGACCGCGGCCTTGCTGATCTTCCGGGTGACGAAGGATTCCGGCCGCCGCGGTGACTCGTGGTTGTAGAGAATGGCATTGGTGGCCTCGAGCCCGCGTGATCGATAGACATCGACCATGTGGTGACTGAGCGCCTTCGACGCACCGTAGGGCGAGGTGGGTGCGATGCGCGTCGCCTCGCTCTGCAGTGAGACACCGGATCCGGCGAAGATCTCGGCACTCGAAGCGTTGACCATCACGATCCGCTTTCCCGACGCCTCCTGGTGGGTGAAGCAGGCATCGAGCAAGGCTGCTGCGGAGACGCCGTTGACCCTGGTGGTCAGTACCGGGTCGTTCCACGATCGCCAGACCGAGGAGATTCCGGCGAGGTGGAAGACGTAGTCGGGGTCGGTTTCGGTGATCAGTGCCGTGGCGGCTCGGTGGTCGCTCAGGTTGGTCTCGTGCTGAACGACGTGTGGGTTCACCGAGTGGTGGGTCCCGCCAGGCTTGGCAACGCCGTGCACTGCCCAGCCGCGGCCGAGTAGAAGTTCGGCGAGGTAGCTGCCGTCCTGGCCCGCCACTCCGGTGATCAGAGCGGTGGGGTGGGGCCCGGTGTTCACGCGATCTTGACGGTGTCGGGGGACTGTTCGGCGAGGTCGTTGTGCACCATCATCGTCACCAGTTCGGGGAAGGCGACCTTGGGCTTCCAGCCAAGAGCAGCATGTGCTTTCGACGAATCGCCGACGAGCAGGTCGACTTCGGCGGGCCGCAGGAAGCGCGGGTCGATCTTGACGTAGGGCTCCCAGTCGTCGATGTCGACGGCGGCGAATGCGTGGTCGAGGAGTTCGCGAATCGAGTGGGTCTCACCGGTGGAGATGACGTAGTCGTCGGCCTGGTCCTGCTGCAGCATCAAGTACATGGCCTCGACGTAGTCGCCGGCGAATCCCCAGTCGCGCTTGGCGTCGAGGTTGCCCAGCGAGATCTCGCTCTGCAGCCCGAGGGCGATGCGTGCGACGGCCTGGGAGACCTTTCGCGTCACGAATTCCGGTCCACGGCGCGGCGATTCGTGGTTGAAGAGAATTCCGGAGCTGGCGTGCATGTCGTAGGACTCGCGGTAGTTGATGGTCATGTAGTGGCCGTAGACCTTGGCGACGCCGTAGGGCGAGCGTGGCCACAGCAGTGTTTCCTCACGCTGGGGCACCTGCTGCACCTTGCCGAACATCTCGGAGCTGGAGGCTTGGTAGAAGCGAACCTGCTTGCCCGCCACCTGCTCGTACAACCGGGTGGATTCGAGCATGTTCAGCACTCCGCCGCCGGTGACGTCGGTGGTGAGGCGGGCGTTCTCCCAGGAGTACGCCACGAAGGAGACGGCTCCGAGGTTGTAGACCTCGTCGGGATCGGCCACGGCGAATGCGCGCATCAGCGCCGACAGGTCGAGTAGGTCCCCGTGCAGAATCTCGACCTGAGGTAGTACTCGCTCCAGCATCAGGGCTTTCGGATTGTTCTGTCCGCGAAGCAGACCGAACACCTTGTACCCCTTGCTCAGCAGCAACTCTGCGAGATAGAGGCCGTCCTGTCCGGTGATGCCGGTGATCAAAGCGCGCTTGTTCATCGCGACGCCGTCCTCTCGATTCGTTCTGCATTGATCTCGGATACTGCGGAAATGAGTTCGGCGGCAAAGCGTTCTTCACTGAACTGCTCCACGTGTGCCTGAATCTTCAGTGGTTCCCAGGCCGTCCGTTCGAGAGCGGTGACCGCGTCGCGAATCGAATCCGGTTGTGGCTGATCGAAGTACACCCCTGTGATGCCTTCCTCGACCGTGTCGAGGAAGCCGCCCCAGCGGAGCACGGCGCTGGGCTTGCCGTGGTAACCCGCTTCGATGGGGGTCAATCCGTAATCTTCATAGCTTGCGGCGATCAAACCGTTACAGCCTCGATAGAGCCAGGTCATCTGTCCCGAAGTCAGATCACTGAGCATGAGAACGTTGTCGGACTTGAGCTTTCGCAACCGGTCGGCCTCGGGACCGCGGCCGACGACGATCAACTTGCGGTCGGTTCCGGCGAACGCGGCCATCACCTTGTCGACATTCTTGTACGGCAGCAGCCTGGAGATGCAGAGGTAGTAGCCGCCGCCGTCGAGCCAGCTCACTGCCTCTGACACGGCCTCCGCGGGGGCGGCCTCGACCGTGAACGGAGCCGGCACCACCGTGGATCGGATGCCGTAGGCGTCGGTGATGCGCTGCTGTATCACGGTGGAGATGGCGAGGTAGCGATCCGCCGACAGTGCGGCTCGCCGGTCCCACTGGCGTAGCGGCCACGAGAGAGCCTTGAGCGCAACACGTTTGGTCGGGCTGCGGCTTTCACCCAGATACATCTGCGATTCGTACAGCCAACGCGCAGGTGAATAGCAGTAGACGAGCTTGCGGCCGGAGGTGTGAAAACCGTGTGCCCAGCCGCTGGTGCTGGTGAGGACCACATCGGCGTCGATCTCGATGGACGAGGAGGCGAAGGGCAGCAGCGGAAGTGCGGCCCGGTGATTCTTGCGCAGGAAACCGATCCGGTTCAACGTCGACGGGCGCACGTCGAGTTCGGAGAACTCGGGGAACGTCGTCGACGGTTCGAAGAGCGTCGTGTAGATGGGCGCCTCGGGAAAGGCGCGGGCCATGGCGAGGACGACCTTCTCGGCTCCGCCGCGTTGGGTGAGGTAGTCGTGCGCGATCGCGACGCGGAGGCCGTCGGTCATGCTGCCACCTGAATACCGATGGCCGAACTTGAATGTGACACAACACTATCCGTCTTCATGAGCTACCCATCGTGTCGGTCCGTACTCGAGTGGAGCTGGAGATGTCCCGAACGCCGAATGACGCTCTGTCGTGCGACGGTGCACAACAAGAGCGTCGAGTTTCAGGCGTCCCCCCGACGAGACGTGCGAACACTGGACATAATCCTGCCACGAAGAGTCATTCGTTCGCGCTATATGAATATCCGTTTACGGGGGAAATAGATAGCGTTAAGTGAGGTGGTTCACAACGCGAAATTAATTGATCGGTGAACCGAAACCGCGCCTTTGCGCAGAGTTAACGTGGCCGCAATGAATGCACCGAGAAATGGGCGCGTCGAACCCAATCAAAAGGGGCGTGCGGTTTGCGAATCAACGATCGGTCGATCGAATTTATTCAGCGGGTGACGGTCGCTCCAACGTACGGTGTCCAGGTGATCGCGCCGTACTGGAACGTCACCCGTACGCCGCCGCCGTACTGCGGCATCTCGTCGCTCGTTGCGGGCCCCAGGGTGGGATCCCAGGCGCTGTAGATGCCCCCACCGATGTTGTGGGTACCGCCGATGGCGGTCGAGAACACACGGAGGCCGAAGGGGCTGTCGAAATCCTGGTAGGTGCCGTTGAACGGCGTCGTCGGGAGAAATCCGGTGGCCCGGATCGATTCGGCCACAGCGCGAGGAACGGCGACGAAGCCGTTGGGCATCTCGTAGAGAACCGCATCCTGGCGGTACTGCGCCCACGTATCGCGCACGGGGAACACCGGGCCCAGTACCGCTCCCGAGTTGTTGGGAGCGGCAGCGAATCGGTTGTACTCGGCCGTGCGTGGGATTCCCTGCTGCAGCAGTCCCATCAGGCCCCACAGGGCCGGTTTGGCACCCCAGTTGCTCTCGAGCAGGCCGAACGTGTCTTCCGGGTCGTTGCTGCCGGTTGCCTTGTCTCGCAGCGTGTACAGGAAGATCGGCCCGGTGTACGGCAGCTCGCGCCACTTCTGGATGAAGTCGGTGATCATCGCGTTCTGCTGATCTCCCGACACCGCGGAGGTGGGAACGCCGTACTCGGTGGCCCAGATCTTCTTGCTGCCGTCGCCGTTGGCGACCATGGCCGCGCGCATGTCCATGACCTGCCGGGCCGGTGAATGTTCGACGTACGGGCCTTCGGAGAACTTCAACGAGTACTGATACGGGTGGTAGGAGAGGGCGTCGAAACTACCTGCCGCACCTGCGGCGTACATCTGATTGGTGAAGTCGACGGGGTTGACGATGCCCCATCCCTGTTCGGCTGCGCCGAGGACTCCGCCGACGACGGTTGCGGCCGAGTCGGCTGCCTTGATCTTGGGGTACGCGGCTTTGAGCAGGGCGGTGTAGCCGGCCGCGTCGGGCTGCGGACCGTAGAACATCGACCCGTTGGGCTCGTTCCAGATCTCGTAGTCGGCCACTTTGCCCTTGTAGCGGGCGGCGACCTTACCGGCGAAATCACCGAACGCGGCAGGCGATGCCGGGCGGGTGTTGATGGGTTGATTCACCGGGGAGGTCGCCCACGGCGGGGTGTACGCGATGATGCCCAGCATCGAGATGTTCGCTGCTCGAACCTTGTTGACAACGCGATCGACGGCCGTCCAGTTCAGCTGATTCTGGGTGTACTCGACGGTGGACCACGGAATGGCGATGCGCATCGACGTGACGCCCATGCTCGTCATGAATTGCACGGTGGTGTCCAACTCCGCGTCGGAGGCCCACAGCAATCCGCCGCCGTCGGAAATGCCGACGCCGGGTGGGTTGGGGGCTGCTTCGGCGCGGGACGGGCCGACGACGTGGTCGGGTGAAGTGATGACGGACGTGACTCCGAAAGCGAGCCCGGCAGCGACGATCAGAACGGTTGTCGCTGACAATACTGTGCGAAAGCCACCGCGAAAGTGAACCATCTTAAATTCTCTCCACCAGGGGGTCCGTACCAACATTCGACGGGCCGGTGCGGGAATCATTGCACCTCGAGCACGCTTTTGTGCAAATCACAAAAAGCGGACCGATAATTATGAAACTGCTGGTCGAGTACCTCCGGCCGAAAGCAAGTTTTTCGTTTTCGTACTCTCGATGTTGTCGCCGTCGGGCTTGGTTTCCGTCGCTTTTTCCCACGCGTAGACGACGAATGCGAGCATCACGGAAAATGCCGTCGTCGTGGAAGGATTGCTGACGACGGGGAAGTCGAGTTGCAGCGCGACCACTGAGAAGCCGATGAATGTGCCGCCGTAGAAGCCCAGTTCCCAGCGTCCCGATCGCAGCATTCGGTAGCCCACAACGGCACCGGCAACGAGAATTGCGGTGAAGGCGAGGCCGGTGAATATCCCGCCGCGGTAGACGGTGAGCAGCGGCGAGTTGGCGACGAAGTTCACCTCGAATGCAGTCGCCGGATCGACGAATTCCGGCCGTCCCCAACCGAGGCCGAACAGCCAATGGCCTTGCATGTGGCCGGGGAATTCGGCGAGGGCATCGCCGCGTGCGCTCGAGCCTGCGTCTTCGTTGCCGAAGGACGAGAAGACGCGGCTGCGCACACTGGGTACTGCGAGCGCTCCGATGAAGGCCGCGACGAATGCGCCGACGATGGCCAGGCGTTCCCTGGTCCGCAGTTGTTGGAACGCGAACATCAGTACTACGCCGAACACCACCGAGAACAGAGCCGCTCGCGACAGCGTCAGCACGATCGACAGGAACAGCAGGGCTGCGAGGGCGGTACGCAGGTAGCCGCGCAGCAACAGGATGCACAGCATCAGCGCGAGGACGAAGCCGATTCCGGCGGCGTTGGGGTCGATGTACGTCCCTGCCAGGCGAACCGAGGTAGCTCCGGTGGGGCTGTAGACGAACCGCGTGCTCTCCTCCTCGGTGCCGTATCCGAGAATCGAGAGGTAGCGAATGAGTTTGCCTGCGGGATCACCGACGAAGATCAGCAATGCGAAAGCGGCGGCCCCGGATGCCGCGTAGACGTAGATCCGGCCGAACATCGCCATTTCGTCCCGCGGCATTCGCAACAGGCACACCACCACGAGCGTCGAGATCAGCCATTTACCGAATTCGAAGAAATCGCCGAGTCCGGTTGCCATGACGACGACCGACAGTGCGGACAGGACGATCAGCGTTATGACGGTCGTTTCGGGCCATGTGATGCGGCTCACTGCTGTGCGGTGAATCACAGTGGCGAAGATCGTCGCGAGGGCGAACGTGAAGACCAACGGCACGGGTGTGCCGGGAACGTAACCGAAGGGGAGGGCGCCCAGCGAAAAGGCAAGAGCGCGAGTCAGATACAGCGGATGACGTAGGCCTATGTACGCTCCCACTGCAAGTGCGACGAGAGCGAATGCACCCAATTTCGCCGGAGTTCCGCCGACGATCATCGCGAATGTAACGAGTACGGGGATTGCCACGATGGCGACCCATCCGACCCGCTGCGTGATGCTCATGGGTTCTGATGTTGTCACGCTTTCATGTACTCGCAACATCTACGCCGTGCCGAATCCTTCGCTGCGCTTTATTGTTTCCCCTTGACCGACGGTTATTCGATAGGAGCACTCGTGGAGATTCGAGAGTATTGGCGGATCCTTCGAGCGGGTTGGTGGATCGTCGCGCTGGCGACGGTCATCGGCGTCGCCGGGGGTTTTGCCTACACGTTCTTCACGACGCCTCAGTACCAAGCGTGTGCCCGTCTGTTCGTCACCACCGAAGGTGGCAGTTCGGTCGGTGAGGCATACCAGAACAATCTGTTCTCGCAGGAACGCGTGTCCTCGTACGCCGGGTTGGCCACCAGTACCCAAGTTGCGCAGCGAGCCGTCGATCAGTTGCAGCTGCAGCAGTCCGCGGCGGAACTGCGGTCCAGGATCACCGCGACGCCGATCGAGAAGACGGTGTTGCTCGATCTGTGTGCCACCGACGCCGATCCCGCGGTCGCCCAGGCGTTGACCAACGCGGTCGCCGGCCAGCTGACGCAGGTGGTGCAGGAACTCGAAACCTCCCAGCGCGGCGGAAACCCCGCGGCCGGTGCCACCATCGTCGATCAGGGTGACGTTCCGACGGCACCGATCGGCATGGGTCTGGTGACGGCTCTTGTTCTCGGCGGCGCTGTCGGCTTCGTGGTCGGCCTCGCCCTCGCGTTGCTCCGTGGTCTGATGGATCGCTCGATTCGCGATCGTCCACGCGCCGAGGACGTCTCGGGCCGCGTCGTGCTCGGTGGCCTCCCGGTGGATGCGACGCGTCCCACGGTGCCGGTGGCGTCGATGGCGACGATGGGCGAGCCACTGCGCGTCCTGCGCACCAACATTCGCTTCCTCGGCGGTGGATCGCCGCCACGCATCATCACCATCACGAGCGCTGCGTCGGGTGAAGGTCGTACCAGTACCGCCATCGATCTCGCCGCCGTTCTGGCCGAGGCCGGGCATTCCGTGCTGCTCGTCGGTGGCGACCTGCGTAGCTCGGCCCTGGGCACCCGCTTGGGTATCGACCAGTACAGCGGCCTGTCCACCGTTCTCTCCGGTGAGCACAGCGTGGAGGATGCCATCCAGGATGACGTGTTCGACGGTGTGTCGGTGCTTCCTGCAGGGCCGGTGCCGCCGAACCCGAGTGAGTTGCTCGGATCGGACCGCACTCAGGAACTGCTGACGGCGCTGCGCGGTGACTACCGCTACGTCATCGTCGACACCCCGCCTCTGCTCGATGTCACCGACGGCGCAATCCTCACTGCATTGTCCGACGGCACAGTGCTTCTCGCCCGCACCGGCCGCACCACACGCGACAAGTTGCGGCGTGCGATCAAGGCGCTCGACGGCGTCGGCGGCACCGTGCTGGGCGTGGTGACCACCTTCGAACCCGCGGCCCGACGCCTCCGCGGTGGCAGTTCCGCGGCAAGCGAGGGTTCCAGTGAAACAACCGCTGCTGCAGACACTTCCACTGTGCCGACCACGCACGCCCCGTCCGGACCCGCCCACGCCGCGGTCCGGCCGAGGCCGGCGAACAACGACTCTGCGACGTCCTCGGCGAGCAGAGGATAGCTTCGATGTCAGGGAGGTGGACGGTCCGAGTCGGTGCCGTGCTGTGTGCAGCAGGGGTGTCGATCTCCTGCTCTCAGCAGGCTCCGATCGTGCTGCCGCCCGGTGCGCAGACCGCTCCCGTCACGGCCGCTCCGGCGACGTCGGAGCCGCTGCCACCGTCCGATTTCGGTGGTACCGGGCCGGGTTCGTTGATCTCGGCCGAGCCGATCGAGGACATCGCAGCAGACATCACCGAGTTGGGTGCCACCGCGACGCGGGTGGTGTACCGATCGACGTCGGGTGTCACCGGGGAGCCGACGGAAGTCTCGGGCACCGTGGTGATCCCGGGTGGCACTGCGCCCGAGGGTGGTTGGCCGGTGGTGTCCTACGGGCACGGTACGACGGGTGTGCTCGAGGCGTGTGGGCCGTCGAGGTACGCCAACCTGCTCGGTAGTGCCCCCATCGTGGCGGCACTGGTGCTCAACGGTTTCGCCGTGGCCATGACCGACTATCAGGGGCTCGGGCTCGGTGGGTCGTATCACCCGTACCTGGACTCGAAGACGTTCGGCTACAACATGATCGACGCGGTCCGTGCAGCCAGGAACTTCGTGCCCACTCTCAGTTCGCGGTGGGCCGCCTACGGGGTCTCGCTCGGCGGCATGGCAGCCTGGGCGGCCAGCGACCGCAACGCCGAGTACGGGGGCGGGCTCGAGCTGGTGGGTACCGCGGCGATGGTGCCGGTCTCGGACATGTCCGGCTTGGCCGATGCGGCCGCGAATCAGACTCTGACGCGGGCCCAGTACCCGCTGCTGATGTACGCCTTGCACACTCTGGCGATCAGCCATCCCGAGATGAACCTCGACGATTACCGATCCGGGTTGGCGCGGGAGCGGTGGAACGACTTCATGGAATGCGTGCCGCCGAAGTCCGACGACGTGCCGGGGCTGTTGGCAGGTCTGCAGGCTGCAGACCTGACGCCCGTCAGTGTCGAGGCGACCGATCGCCTGCGCGGCTACCTGGCGGATATGGCTCTGCCGCAGCAGCGTTCGACGACACCTCTGTTGGTGATGTACGGCAGCGAGGACGATCTGATTCTCGAACCGTGGACCGAGAAGGCGTTGCAGCGCGCATGCGCGTCGGGTGACCTCGTCGAGTACGAGCTTCATCAGGGCGAGGGGCACGGAAATCTGGACAGCAGTCGGTCGGTTCCGTGGGTCAAGGGCATGTTCGCCGGCCAGCGCCCGGTGAACACGTGCGAGCTGAATCGATGATTGCCCCCACGGGTGTGCCGACCCTCAAGGACTACGGCCGTATTCTGTTGTCCGGCTGGGCATTGATTCTGGCCGCCGCGATACTGTCGGCGGGTGCTGGCTGGTTGGCGACGCAGTTGGTCGAGCCGACGTACACCGCAGCGTCTCGGGTGTTCGTCACCGCTCCCGGTCCCACCTCGCCCAAGAATTCGCTCGACGGCAATCGCGGGTCGCTGGTTCGCGTCGAGACATATGTTCAGTTGGCCACCGGCGAACAGGTACTACGACGCGTCATCGCCTCGCAGGGGTTGCCGCTCGAACCGGAGGCGCTGAAGAACGACATCACGGTGGTGCCCACTCCGGGCTCGGCGTTGATCGAGATCTCGGTGGTCAATTCCGACGCCGAGCAGGCACGTGACATTGCCAATGAGGTTGCGGTGCAGCTCATCAAGCTCGTCGGTGAGATCGACCTGGGTGCCAATGGAGCGGTGTCGGAGGTGACGCTCGTCGACGCGGCCACCACTCCTGATCAGGTCACCACACCGACGCCGATGAGCAACATGATTCTGGGGGGAGTGATGGGCACGATCCTGAGCAGTGTGCTGGTTCTGGCATTCGGAATTGCACGCGACTCGATCGACCATCGCGATCAAGTGGAGAACATCGTGAAGCAGGCGACCGCTGCCCAGCGGACGCCTGCTGCAGAGGGGGGCCGATGACACTGTCGAGAACGAGCCGAGCAAGACGAGCGAGCGGTGCCTGCGCACTGGCCTTGATCCTGGTGACGTCGGGATGTTCCTCCGACGAACCTCCCTCCGATCCGTACTCGGTATCGGAGTCCGCTGCGTTCGGTGCGACGCTGGACGCCGATTACGGTGAGGCGGGCCCCGGTTCGCTCGAGAGTGCGCAGCAACTCCTGACCATCGATCGTCGGGTCAGTGCGGTGTCCTCGGTGGCCGCGCGGGTGGTCTACTCGTCCACCTCCGGCGTCGACGGTTCACCGCAGCGCGTCTCGGGCACGATCTTCGCGCCGGAAGGCACACCGCCCGAGGGTGGTTGGCCGATAATCGCGTACGGCCACGGCACCACCGGCGTGCTCGAGGACTGTGCACCGTCGACGGATCCCGAGCTGCTCGGCAGCTCGCAGATCGTCGCAGCGCTGGTGCGCGCCGGGAACGTCGTCACGGTGTCGGACTATCAGGGACTGGGCCTGGAGGGCTCTTATCATCCCTATCTCGACGCTCGTACCGTCGGCAACAACCTCATCGATTCGGTGCGTGCCGCCCGCAAGCTGATACCCGAGGCGTCCACCAAGTGGGCGGCGTTCGGCGGGTCTCAGGGCGGTCAAGCATCCTGGGCTGCAAACGAACTCGCGGGCAGCTACGGCGAGGGCCTCGACCTGGTCGGCTCGGTCAGTTTGGTACCGGCCGCCGATATGGTCGGTCTCGCGGAGGCCGCCGCGAACGGCACCCTCACCGACGATCAGAAGCCGCTGCTGCAGTGGGTTCTGGTGGGCCTGGCCCAGTCGCATCCCGAGCTGGACCTCGACGACTATCGCAGGGGCATCGTCGCCGAGAAGTGGGACGAGCTCTCGGCGTGCGGCGGCGTTCTCGCTGCCGACCGCACGTCGTTGGCGGCGCAGATCAGCGACGACGATCTGCGTCCGGCAACCCCCGAGGCGACGGAGAAGCTCGCGGAGTACCTGCGCGAGATGAGCTTGCCGATGTCTCCGGCCGCCGCACCGATGCTGGTTCTCTACGGCGGCAAGGACACCTTGATCTCGCAGGCGTGGACCGAGACCGCCATCGCGGCCGGCTGCGCCGCCGGGGACACGATTCAATCTGTACTCCAACCGAATTCCGGTCACGCAGACATCGACGGTGCTGCTGCGTTCGGATGGCTCGAAGACCGGTTCGCCGGCACCGAGGCCATCAGCTTCTGCCCGCCTCCTGCGCCATGACCTCCAGAAGGTACCCATGACCGCCACTCCCGACAGCACCGCGACCGCCGCAACCGCGGTCGCCGATACCGGTACCAAGCGCCCTGCCCGCCTCGTCGGGCTCGACGGCCCTCGCGGATTCGCCTGCCTGTGCGTGCTCGCCGTGCACGTCGGCGGTCACTACTCGCCGCAGACCGTCCTGACCTACAAGCTCGGGGTACTCGGGCAGGGGTTGATCTTCTTCTTCGCGCTCTCGGGTTTCCTGATCTTCCTCCCGATGGTACGAAAGCTGTTCGCCGGCAAACCGATGCCGAACAACGTCAGCTACGCGATGCACCGGCTGCTGCGAGTGTTTCCGGCGTACCTGTTCATCTTCTTGTTCGCCAACTACGTGATGCGTGCGGTGTTCGTGGAGAACGCTGCGGTGGCCGAACAGCATTTCATCGACAACGGCCTGGGCATCCTCACCGATCCGCTCACGCTGGTGGCCAATCTGACGTTGGTGCACACCTACATTCCGAGCATGATCCAGACCGGCATCAACCCCTCGTGGTCGCTGTCGCTGGAGTTCGCGTTCTACATCGCACTGCCGCTGCTGACGAGCATCGCGTTCTTCCTGCGCAAGCGCACGTCAATCTCGGCACCGGTACTGGCGTTGATTCCGGTGGTGATCATGTTCGTCATCGGGATCACCGGAAAGCTCTACACCGCCTCGCGCGTGGGGCCGTCGGGCATCACCGATCCGAAACTGCTGGAATGGGGACCCAACGAGATCGCGGTGCTCAGCCGCAGCTTCTGGTCGTTGGCAGACAATTTCACCTACGGGATGCTGGCGGCGGTCGTGTTCGTCGCGATCGACAACGGAATGTTCAAGGGCACCATGGTCACCCGCATGCGGTGGTGGACGGGAATCGCAATGATTCCGACGGCGGTGATCTCACTGATGCTGATCGACGACAACTCGCGTTGGCAGACATCCACCGTGTCCTTCGGATCGGCACTGCTCATTCTGTTCATCATCGTGCCGCTGGCACGCGGTGAGCGGTCGAAGCTCGCCGAACGGGCCGATTGGGCACCGCTGAGCTACGTGGGCATGATCTCGCTCAGCGTCTACCTGTGGCACTTTCCCATCCTGATCATGCTGGGGCGCTTCGGATGGATGGCAGGCGACAGCCCGTTGGGGCTACTGCGGAACTTCGTGTTGGTGAGCGCGGTGAGCATCGCGTTCGGGGCGGTGACGTACCGCTTCATCGAGAAGCCGTCGTTGACGTACGCGCGTAGATTCAAGGCGAGCAAATAGATTCATGCACACCGTCCGTAGGCTCGTCGCTCCGCTGATGCTCCTTCCTCTGCTCGCAGGATGCGCGGTTGTGGTGCCGCTCGGTGTGCAGGCGCAGGGGGCCGTAGCAGCGGCGGTGCGTGGTTCCGATCCGGAGCCGATGGACATCGCGAATCCAGGTACCGGTAGCGGCTCCATCGTCAGTGCCGAAACGATGCCGAATCTGCCGCTGCCGGTCCGGATGTCGGGTATCGAGGCGGCGAAGGTGGTGTACCGCTCGGTGCAACCAGGGGTGGGTGAGCGCGAGGTATCGGGCACGGTGTTCACCCCGTCCGGTGATGCGCCCGAGGGTGGCTGGCCCGTCATCTCCTACGCCCACGGCACCACGGGGATCGAGCAGGCGTGCGCGCCGTCGAGGTCCGCGTCGCTACTGGGCGCGTCGGCGCTCGTACAGGGTTACACCGCAGCCGGATTCGCGGTCGCCATCACCGACTACGAGGGCCTCGGACATCCGGGCAACCATGCCTACCTGGACAACATCACCGCCGGCTACGACGTCATCGATGCCGTGCGAGCATTGCGCACGGTCTTTCCCGACGTGGGTACCGACTGGGCTGCGTTCGGCGGTTCCCAGGGCGGCGGTGCTGCCTGGGCCGTGAACGAACTCGCCGATTCCTATGCACCGGAGCTGAATCTGGTCGGTGCCGTGGCTCTGGCACCCACGGCGAACATGGTGGGTCTGGTGGACAAGGCTGCGGCGGGCACGTTGACCGAGGATCAGGGACCGGTGCTGCAGTGGATACTCGAATCACTCGCTCGGCGTGACGATACCGTCGATCTCGACGACTACCGCAGCGGTAATGCTGAGCAGGACTGGGACACTCTCACCCAATGCACGCCGGACAAGGCGGGTGCGCGCACCGAGGCGGCGAAGAGGCTCGGCGACAAAGACTTTGCGCCGAAGTCCCCGGCGGCTGCCGCGGCGCTGCGTGACGAGCTGACGCGGATGGCACTGCCGACGGGGCCGGTGTCGGCACCGATGTTGGTGGCCTACGGAGATGCCGATACCTACATCGACGTGGCGTGGACCGATGCGGCACTGCGATCGGCATGCCGACTGGGCGATGTCATCACGATCGACCGGCAGGCCGGACGCGGCCATGGGGATGTCAACGGCGACGCCGTCAATCAGTGGTTGGCCGATCGATTCGCGGGGGCACCGGCTCAGAACGATTGCACGTGAACAGGGGGAGCGTCATGGGGTTCGGTCAGAACGCGAAGGTACGGGCCAAGGACGTCGTGAAGAAGCGTCTCGGACGCGGCATCGCAGTGGAGGCGATCGACGAGCCGTATCTGGTGGTCGCGGTGCTGGGACAGTCCAATGCGCACGGTGCGGGCCGTGGGTTGGATCGGTCGGGTCTCGATGCGCCGCGTCCACGGGTGCATCAGTGGGCGGCATCGGGACGATCGAAGAACACCATCGTGGCGGGCAGCAATCCACTGTTTCACGAGGTGCCCTCCACGGCAGTCGGATTCGGCCCGACGTTCGCCGCGCATCTCGCCGATGCGACGGGTAGGCCGGTGTTGCTGGTTCCGTATGCGCGCGGTGATTCGGGCTTCGCACGGATTCACGGTATCTCCTGGGATCCGGCCGACACCGGGGCGCGAGTGAATCTGTTCTGGGGTGCGATGCAACGCATCCGAACAGGACTGGCGACCAAGCCCGGCAACGAGCTCGCGGCGGTGCTGTGGCACCAAGGGGAGAGCGATGTGCCGCTGCTGACAGGGCCGGTGTACGCACAGAAGCTCGACAGCCTGATCGACACGCTGCGCGGTGAGTTCGGCGACGTTCCGTTCGTCCTCGGTCAGATGGTGCCGGACGAGATCGAATCAGGGGATGCGAACTACGCCGTCATCGATGCGGTGCACGCCGATACGCCTCGACGTAGGGCCGGAGTGGCGTACGTGCCGGGTCCGAGGGGGCTCTACAACAGCGAGACCGAGAAGATTCACTACAACGGCGAGGGGCAACGGGAGCTGGGACGCCGGATGTGGAAGGCCTTCGCCGAGATGTCTCCGAGCGTCCGACGTTCGACCGACAATGCTTGACACAGGGCGTGGATGTCGCGCTAATTGGTGGTCGGGAAAGTCCGGGGTGGGGGCCACGGGGAGAAGTCGGCAACGCTGTGGATGCGTGCGATTAATGCAGTGGAAACATGTAACGACCTGCGGGTTCATGGCGCTCAAACCACCGTCAGCAAGTGACACGACAAGTACGACAAGATAATCTGCACGACGGGGTGGCACGGAGCTGTGTCGATCACGCAAGGGTTCGACAATGCGTACGTACCGAGGGGAAATCAGTGTCAGTCAGCGATCTGGAAGCGCAGAGTTCGGTTGTCTCGCGGCGTGACGCTCGACGGTTGCGCAGGGTGACGTCGCGTCGTGAATGGGAAACGCATTACACCGAGGGCCTGCGTGTCACGGACACGGTGGTCGTTCTCGGTGCGGTGACGGTGGCGCAGATCATCCGCTTCGGCGACGTCGACTTTCGTGAACCGTGGTCCATCGTCGGCTACTTCGGAATATCCGGGATACTCGCCATTCTGTGGCTGACGTTTCTCGCCATCTTCCGAACTCGTTCTCCGCGGGTGATCGGCAACGGATCCGAGGAGTACCGCCGCATCGTGTCGGCCACGTTCCGGCTCTTCGGCACCATCGCAATCCTTTCCCTGTTGTTCCGCTTGGACATCGCCCGTCTGTATCTCGCGATCGCACTGCCCGTCGGGCTGGTCGGACTTCTGTTGAGTCGATGGGTATGGCGAAAGATCGTGTCGCGCAAACGTGCTCGTGGCGGATACCAAACCTCGGTGCTCATCGTGGGCAGTCGTAGTTCGGCTCTGGCCATGGCCACCTCGTTCGAGCGTTCCCCCGAAGCCGGCTACAGCGTGGTTGGTATCTGCCTGCCCAACTACGAGCCCGGCAACGACTCGTCGTTCACCATCGACGGCGTCGAGATTCCGGTACTCGGGGATGAACACAGTGTCGTCGAGGCCATCGAGACCTCCGGCGCAGATACGGTCGCTGTGACGGCCACCGAGCACATCGGACATCACGGACTGCGAAAGATGGTGTGGGACCTCGAGAAGAAGAAGGTCGACCTCGTGGTGTCGCCGGGAGTGGTGGACGTGGCAGGTCCGCGTCTGGTGATGCGTCCGGTCGCGAACTTCCCGCTCATCCACGTGGAGAAGCCGCAGTACAACGGCGCAAAGCGATTCAGCAAGACAGCGTTCGACTTCCTGTTCGCCGCCTCGATTCTGTTGTTGATTTCGCCGGTTCTGATCACTCTCGCCGTGATCATCAAGCTCACCAGCAAGGGCTCGATCTTCTACAAGTCCGAGCGAATGGGCATCGACGGCAAGCCTTTCCAGATGATCAAGTTTCGCAGCATGGTCCAAGACGCAGACAAGCGAGTGCAAGAACTGGCCGCCCTCAACGAAGGGGCGGGCGGGGTGCTGTTCAAGATGCGCGACGACCCACGGGTCACCCGGGTGGGCAGAGTGATGCGTAAGTTCAGCCTCGACGAGCTGCCGCAGTTCGTCAACGTGCTCAAGCGTGAGATGAGCGTGGTGGGTCCGCGGCCGCCGCTGCGCCGCGAAGTGGAAACGTACGACGGTGAAGTGCGTCGTAGACTTCTCGTCAAACCCGGTATCACCGGGCTGTGGCAGGTGAGTGGTCGATCGGATCTGTCGTGGGAGGAGAGCGTGCGCCTCGATCTCTCGTACGTCGAGAACTGGTCCATGACAGGGGATCTGCTCATCATCGCCAAGACCGCAGTCGCCGTCCTCAAGAGTGACGGCGCGTACTAGTAGCGCTGACGCTCACTCTGCGGTCGGTCGGTTTTGTTCGTATCATTGCGCAATGACAACTGTGTCGCAGAACGGACGTGACGTATCCATGGGGCAGAACACGTTTCACGATTTCCTCGCAGATCGCATCGACGTGATCGCCCGCGTCCATCTGAACAGGTCCACCTCGCTGCACGCTGTCATCTCTGACAGTGTGGACGCCTACACCTCGGCGTTCGCGGAGTTTCGCGGCACCGAGGCACCGTTGGATCTTCTGGCTCCAGAAGTCCGCGCCGAGCTGAGCGATTTCGTTCACCGCTGCGCCGAGGCCGTCGAAGAGCCGGAGAACCCGCAGTTTCCCGTTCGTCGCTGAGAAACCTCCGCTTTGCTGGTCGTTCAGCTCGTCCTGTGACTGCAGTCTCCTGGGTGACGGGCGTGATCGCCTGTGTTTACTATTCCCCTGTGTGCGCGTGATCTGAAGGCGTTGTCCTCCAGATGCTTACTGTGACGCTTCGTCACGGACTCTTGTCGAGTACGCCATTGCTCAGAACGACTGACGGGGAAGAATCAAATGCGAATCACGGTGTTCGGTACCGGCTATCTCGGTGCCACTCATGCCGCGTGCATGGCCGAGCTCGGCCACGAGGTTCTGGGCGTGGACGTGGACCCGGCCAAGCTCGCGAAGCTCGAAGCCGGCGAGGTCCCGTTCTGGGAGCCCGGTCTCGAAGAGGTGCTGCAGCGCAACATCGCCGCCGGACGGCTGCGCTTCACCGCGTCGTATCAAGAAGCTGCCGACTTCGCGGAGGTGCACTTCCTCGGTGTCGGTACTCCCCAGAAAAAGGGCGAGTTCGCGGCCGACATGAAGTTCGTCGACTCGGTCATCGAGACACTTGCGCCAATGCTCACCAAGCCGGCCGTGATCTTCGGTAAATCGACCGTCCCCGTGGGCACAGCCGAGCGTCTCGGCAAGATGGCCCGCGAACTCGCGCCTGCCGGCGACGAGGTCGAGGTCGCGTGGAATCCCGAGTTCCTGCGTGAGGGCTTCGCCGTCAAGGACACTCTGCACCCCGACCGTCTGGTGCTCGGCGTCGATCGTGCCCGTCCGGGTCGCGCCGAGGAGCTGGCCCGTCAGGTCTACGCGCAGCTGCTCGAGGAGAAGATCCCGTTCCTGGTGACCGATCTGGCTACCGCCGAGCTGGTCAAGGCCTCCGCCAATGCGTTCCTGGCCACCAAGATTTCGTTCATCAACGCCATTGCCGAGGTGTGTGAAGCCGCGGGGGCCGACGTCACCGTGCTCGCCGATGCCATCGGCCACGACGAGCGCATCGGCCGCAAATTCCTCAACGCCGGCATCGGCTTCGGCGGCGGCTGCCTGCCCAAGGACATCCGGGCATTCATGGCGCGGGCCGGCGAACTGGGCGCTGACCAGGCATTGACGTTCCTGCGGGAGGTAGACAACATCAACATGCGACGCCGTACCCGGATGGTCGAGCTGGCACGTGAGGCCTGCGGATCGCTCCTCGGTGCCCGAGTCGCCGTGCTCGGCGCGGCGTTCAAGCCCGATTCGGACGACGTCCGTGATTCACCGGCCCTGAACGTGGCCGGTCAGATCCAGCTCCAGGGTGCAGCGGTCAACGTGTACGACCCCAAGGCCATGGAGAACTCGCGGGCTCTGTTTCCTACTCTCACCTACAACAGCTCTGCGCTCGAAGCCTGCGAGGGCGCTGACGTGGTGTTGGTGCTGACGGAGTGGAAGGAGTTCAAGGCTCTCACTCCGCAGGATCTGGACGGCGTCGTGCGGAGCAAGAAGCTGATCGACGGCCGAAACTGTCTGAACCCGGAGCAGTGGCGTGCGGCCGGATGGAACTACCGCGGGCTTGGACGCCCCTGATCGCGTTCGACCTGAACGAATGATTCATTCGATGGAATGAATTCGTGTGCTCGTTTTTCTTCGATTCGACTTCTCGTTATTTCGGCGTCTACGAGCTTCGGAGTCGGCAATATGCTTGTTTCACCCCAGGCTGGGCGGTGTGGAGGTTTGTTCAGCGTGCTATCGGCGGGAGCGAGACCATCGATCGCACGATAAACGGCGCAATAACCTGTGAAGTCTCACATTGCAACGCCGATTGTGCTCATGTGTAACGATTTTGGGCCGCGGCACGGTTATATCCGGTGGGTTCCTGTCGCACACATCGCCTAGTCAGAGATGGTGTGGTAAACCGGATACCTGCTGTTATTCATTTGTGATCTGCGCCGCTCGCGTGGTGCATCGGATAGCGGCGTGGGACTATTTCAATTCGATACCAGTTGCTCTCCGGATTGGTTCGGAACAAATTCGCGCGTTCACCTCTGGTGTTCGCAGTAATGCAGAGGAGGGGAGCACGTTGGCATCTGTCGGGGCTGCACAGCGCTCTCTGTGGGGATCTCCACGTCGATCGAACGTCATGCCGACGCGCAAGCTCACCTCACGTCACGTGTGGGAAGAGCAGTACATCAGGCGCCTGCGGATCACCGACATCGTCGTCATCATCGCTTCGGTCGCGCTCGCTCAGATCGTGCGCTTCGGCGACGTCGAGACCACCGGATTGCTGTCGACAACCACCTACACCGGGGTATCCGTCGCTCTGGCAGGTCTCTGGATCATGTTCCTGGCAATCTTCCGCACGCGGTCTCCTCGCGTCATCGGCAACGGTGCCGAGGAGTACCGACGCATCGTCTCGGCCACCTTCCGTCTGTTCGGGGTCATCGCTATCGCGGCTCTGCTGTTCCGCATCGACATTGCCCGTCTGTACCTGGCAATTGCATTGCCCGTCGGGCTGCTGGCTTTGCTGCTGAGCCGTTGGATCTGGCGCAATGCCGTGACTCGACTTCGCAGCAAGGGCGAGTACAAGACCTCGGTGCTCATCGTGGGTAGCCGTACAGCGGCGGTATCGATGGCGCAATCGTTCGAGAAGTCTCCAGCATCGGGCTACGCGGTAGTCGGAATCTGCATGCCGGGGTACGAGGCTCCGCGGGACGGCGTAGTTCACATCGAGGGCACCGACATCCCGGTACTTGGTGACGAGCACGATGTACTCGATGCTATCGGGGAGTGCGGTGCGGACACTGTCGCCGTGACGGCCACCGAGCACCTCGGCCACAAGGGCATCCGCAAGATGATCTGGGACCTGGAGAAGAAGGATGTCGACCTTGTTGTCGCTCCGGGTGTGGTCGATGTGGCCGGCCCGCGACTGGTGATGCGGCCCGTTGCGGGCTTCCCTCTGATTCATGTCGAGAAGCCGCAGTACAACGGTGCTACACGCTTCAGCAAGACGGCCTTCGACCTGACGTTCGCGGCTTTGGTGCTGGTGATGATCTCGCCCATCCTGATGGCAGTGGCCATCGCCGTGAAGACCACGAGTCGGGGCCCTGTGTTCTACAAGTCGGAGCGGATGGGCATCGACGGCAAACCGTTCTCGATGATCAAGTTCCGCAGCATGACCGTCGACGCAGACAAGCAGGTTGCCCACCTCCTCGATCAGAACGAGGGTGCCGGTGGAGTTCTGTTCAAGATGCGTGACGATCCGCGCGTGACGCCAGTCGGCAAGTTTCTGCGACGTTTCAGTCTCGACGAGCTACCGCAATTCGTGAACGTTCTCAAGCGTGAGATGAGTGTGGTGGGGCCGAGGCCGCCGCTACGCCGTGAGGTCGAGACCTACAACGGTGAGGTTCGTCGGCGGCTGTTGGTCAAGCCGGGCGTCACGGGCTTGTGGCAGGTCAGCGGACGATCCGACCTGTCGTGGGAAGAGACAGTCCGACTGGACCTTTCGTACGTTGAGAACTGGTCGATGGTGGGGGATCTACTGATCATCGCCAAGACCATGAAGGCAGTAGCTGGAAGCGACGGGGCGTATTGAGTTTGCCCAAGTCGGGTGTTCGTCGCGCTGTTCTCATGTCGGGAGGGTCAGGAAGTCAATGAGCAAGTCAGTTGCAATCATCGGTACGCGGGGATACCCAAGCTACTACGGCGGATTCGAGACGCTGATCAGGCGGCTGGGGCCATACCTTGCCGAAGCAGGCTGGGACGTGACTGTTTACGGGCGTCCAGGCGCAGTCAAGACGGACGACCCTCTGCTGGACCCGCGGGTTTCATCAGTGATGACGAAGGGCCTCGAAACCAAGTCGCTCAGCACACTCAGCTACGGTTTGACCTCGTCACTCAGTGCGGCCCGTCGCAAGCCCGATGTTGCGTTGATCATGAACGTGGCGAACGGATACTGGCTTCCACTTCTCCGTTCTCGCGGCATTCCGACGGTGGTCAATGTCGACGGTATCGAGTGGGAGCGAGCGAAGTGGGGCACCAACGCCAAGCGGGTGTTCCGCGGCGGAGCTCGACTGACAGCGAGGTATGCATCGGAGCTGGTATGCGATTCGCATGAGATTCGGCGGCGATGGCAGCACGGTTTCGGGCGCGACGGAGTGTTCATTCCCTACGGAGGAGACACGCCGGATCCACTTCCGGTCGTCGACGGCCTGAAGTCCAGAGAATACGTATTGATCGTGGCTCGGTTCGTCCCCGAAAACACCGTGCCCGAGTTCCTCGAAGCCGCTAGGGAACTCGGCAAGAAGTGGAACGTAGTGATCGTCGGCTCCTCAGGCTACGGCGGGGAGCTAGACCTGGCGGCGGGGAAGTTGGCAGAAGAATCGCCCCGCGTGCAGTGGCTGGGCCACGTGAGCGACGACAAGAAGCTGTTCTCCCTGTGGCAGCACGCGGGTGCATACTTTCACGGTCACAGCGTTGGGGGAACCAATCCAGCGTTGGTCCAGGCAATGGCCTGTGGTGCACCGGTCGTCGCCCGTGACACTGTCTACAACAAGGAAGTGCTTTCGGGCGCAGGAACTTTTGTGCAACCAGACCCTGCCAGCATCGAGGCAACTGTCAGCCGCGCGATGACTGACCGAGCGTGGCAAGATTCGTCTGCGGCGCTGTCGTACCAGCGAGCGCAAGAGTTATACACCTGGGAGGGCGTGTGCAGCGGGTATGCGTCTCTGTTGGAGGATGTGGCCACGCCAGCGATGACACATCGAGATAAGCTCGTGAATCGTGTCGGGGGTAGCTAGCTCCGGTATGGGTGTCCCGCCGCCGGTACTGCGTATTATTCCGGAGCTCAGAGCCGACCATGTCAAGAGAAGCTCCAGCATGACGGCCGCGGAGACGCTGTATGTCGATACGAACCCAGATTTGCCCGGTACGCACCTGCCTAGCGGTTTCCGTCGCGTATCGTCGCTCGGACTGATCAAATATGTAATCCTTTCGCGTGCAGCTGTTTTGGAGCTTCCCGAGCCGTTGTGGGTGCGTTTTCTTCCGAAGACGGCCTTGGCTGCTTTGGCATGGAAGGCGTCGAGACTCGTTAGGCGGACTCCGGGTACGACGGTGGCCTACGCAATCGAGAACAACGAACCGGTAAATCTGCTGTTTGGAAACCGACACGTGCCTCAAAGCGTGGCGGTGCCATTGACACTGCTACTCGGACTAGTCATCCGAAGCAGCGTCGATCGCTTGTGCTTTGGCAGCGAAGGGTCGCGTGCGACGTATCAGTCGATTCCGCTGGTGAGCGGCATCGATCATTCGGTTGTGGTGAACTTGCCCGCAAGGCCGACTTTGGTGAATGCGCCCCCGCCCGATGCGAACACCCGCCGGAACAGAGTTGTCTTCGTAGGTGTCTTGGAGCCCCGCAAAGGTATCGATGTGTTGATGAAGTCATGGCCTTCGGTGGAGCAGTGCTGTCCGGACGCGGTCCTCACTATCGTCGGCGACGGTCCGATGAGCCGTGAAGTCGAGCAGTGGAGTGCCGAGAGCCCACGTACCCGCGATCTCCGCGGTCGGCTCCCGCACTCCCAAGTGTCGAGCCTCATCGGCGAAAGTGCGCTGCTTGTCGCACCGTCGGTCCGCGACGGTCGGTGGAGAGAGCAGATCGGCTTGCCCATCCTCGAAGCGTTGACTGTTGGCACGACGGTGGTGGCCAGCGACGAGACAGCGCTGGCCACCTGGCTAGCTGCCAAGGGGCATTCGGTGCTTGGTGCGCACGAGTTGTCCAAGGACTTGGCCGGCGAAATCGTTGATCGCTTGAGAACGCCGTTACCGATCGACCAAGTAGTCGCTTCGTTGCCGGAGGTGTCGGGCCGCGTTGCGGCCGACGAATGGCTGAACCAAGACCAACATTCGCCCAGTGATGGCGCGAGCGATGGGCACAGAAGAGGTGGGTACTGATGACCAACTCGGCAGCCTGTCACCGTGATCGTTTGGTTGCAATCGTGGTGCACCACAAGAGTTACGACTCGATCAAAGCTACCGTCGAACTTCTGCTAGACGACGGAATCGCTGAGGCCCGCGTCGTCGTCGTCGACAACGGTGAGGAGCCCGGTCGGCAGGATGAGCTGACTTCAATGCTGCCAGCCGGGGTGCACCTCCTTTTCGAGAAGAACCGCGGCTACGGGGCCGCGGTCAACCGTGGTGTCGAGTACGCCGATTCGCTGGGTGCGCCCTACGACTACGTTCTGGTGTCCACTCACGAGTGTCGTGTCGAAATGGGTGCCGTTCCCACGCTTGTTGCAGCTCTGGACCGAAACACTGACGCAGCTATCGTTGGGCCGACGCTCATCTCGGGAGAAGCGAACCAATTTATCTGGTCCGCAGGCGGATTTCTTACCCCGACATTGCGGCTACCGCGGCATTACTTCCATCGCGCGACGGAACTACCTCCGCTGGCAGATGCCGAGGTTGAGAGGGAATGGCTCGACGGGGCATTCTTGGTCACCAGGCGTTCGGCATTGCGAGAATGTGCGGTGGACGAGCGATTCTTCATGTACATGGAGGAAGTCGATCACCACGTCGCACTGAGAAATCGCGGATGGAAGATCATGTGGATACCGTCAGCGCGTGTATGGCAGTCTTCCGGCGGAATTCCGCCCTACTACCTCGGGCGCAATATGCAGCTGTTTCAGAGATGGAACGGGACAGCGGTCAGCCGATTGGCGGCCACCCCTTGGTCGATCGCGCATCGGGCTCTGTCCGACGTGCGCCATGGGAAGGGATTGAACAGCGTAGCTGGCATGATCAAGGGCTGGAACGATTCACGCCGAGTGATGGACGCAGCTGACGGTGAGGTCGTTATCGTCAATCCCCTCGGCGGCGCGCTTGCACACTACGAACGCGAACTGACCGACGTTATTCACTCAGTGGGCCACGGCACCACGACCTTGTCGGCATACGAGCCCTCACACAACGGAGGATCTCGGCTTGGATGGATCCTGACCTACCTTCGGCTTTTGCTCCGTTCGCGATTGATCAGGAACCGCCACGCCACGGTTGTGTTGTGGCCGGTCTTGGGCTACCTCGATGCTGTGCTTACTCGACTTCTTGCTGGATCCAAAGCTTTTGTCGTACTACATGACCCAAGTCCACTAGTGCGGTCTGTGGGGTATGACCGACTCTCCGTCGGCCTCGCTAGGCTACTCGGTGGTGGCAGATTCATCATCCACGGCGAAGCCGCGGAAGATGTCACGAAACTCTCCAGCATCGAAAGCACTACGCTGCCGCACCCGGTCCTCTCTCCGATTCGACGCCGCGGAAAGCGTTCGGACCACCGAGTCGTCCGGGTACTCGGGCAGTACAAGGCCGATAGAGATTTGGTTGCTCTGGAAGAGATTGCAACCTCGTTCGCCGACGAGGGTATAGATTTCGAGATATTGGGTCGTGGCTGGCCTTTGGTCAAGGGGTGGAACGTCACCGATGTCTTCCTATCCGAGCAGGACTTCGACGATGCTGTGGACTCTGCGAGTGTCGTCGTGATTCCATATAGCAAATTCTTCCAAAGCGGCGTGGCAATCAGGTGCTTCGAGCGAGGGACCCCGGTAGTAGGAGTGGGCGGAACCAGTCTCGACGAATTGGTCGCCGAGGATTGCCAACTCCTCGTCGGACCCTCGTACTCCACCAGTTGGTCCGAGGCCGTGAAGTATGCGCTGGATTTGAAAGACCCTGCTGGCCTCTCAGAATCGAACGCTGTGCGGCTCGCCAGCGTCGCTGGCTGGAATCGCTGGCTGGGGTCACTCTCATGAGCAACGAACTGACTCTGCTGGCGCTGGGTCGAGGCTCCGACAGAGTCGACGAGGCGTGGGCGCGTTCCGGACAAGTAACTTCGATTGTTCGGTTCGAGCGCGCGGCACCTTCTGGAGTGCGCTTCGGAAAACGGGTCTTCGGGATAGCTGTGGACTCGCTTTTGCTGGCAAGCAAAGCGAGACTACGGCACCGCAATGAACGTTTTCTGTGTGCCAACCCGTGGATCGCGGTTGCGCTCAGGGCAGTCGGCCTCTCGGCTCATGCAGTAACCGGACTGTACGCAGTGCCAGGTACCAACAGCTGGAAGCTTCTTCGGCGTTCGTTGAGGAACACCCCGATCGTGACCACGGCCGAGATCGAAGCGGAACAGTGGGTGGATCAGGGCGGCAAGGCGACCGCTGTCCTGTACGGCAACACTTTCAAGTACCCCGTGGCCGCGAGATCGTCGGAGGTACCGACAATCTTCATTGGTGGGACCTCGGATCGCGATGCCGATTTGATCGACTCCCTCATCGACGAAGTCCGAAGTGACACCCAAAACGTTCGACTTCTCGTTGCAGACGGTTCAGGTGCCAGAATCTGGACGGGTGAGCAAGCGGAGATCGAACACTTCGGCAGAGTAAGCTCCGAAGAATTTGGCAGGATCATGAGCACAAGCAGTGTCGTCTTTTTGCCAATTCTGAACAAGCCAAGGGCTTCTGGGCACATGGTGTGTGTCGGCGCATTGGAGTGCGGGTTGCCGGTGGTGTCGTCGGAATGTACTGGTATGGATGGATATGTTGACGGCGAGTTCGTGACATACCTGGACCCGATGACATCGATTGTGACTCAACTGATCGAACGCGCT
The DNA here is from genome assembly GCF_002259095.1 of Rhodococcus sp. 05-2254-2. Classification (NCBI taxonomy): domain Bacteria; kingdom Bacillati; phylum Actinomycetota; class Actinomycetes; order Mycobacteriales; family Nocardiaceae; genus Rhodococcus; species Rhodococcus sp. 05-2254-2. The sequence goes on from NZ_NOZJ01000004.1 coordinate 116,967, forward strand.
GCCGAGTCGCCGGACAGCCTCCAGATCATTGAGTTCTGGGAAGACAACTTCAGCCTGAACGCGTACGTCGGTCGTGTACTCGCAGCGGTCGACAAACTGACAGCGCTGCCATAGCCGTCTATTGACGGTGTTATCGCGCAGAATCGCCGTCTGAGAGGCCGAGAATCAGGCTGAACCGGTGTCCTAGGGCAGTACGGACTCTTTCGCCGCGTAGCCCGCCTCGGTGGCGTCTTTCTGCGGTCTCCACCACTGCTCGTTCTCGCGGTACCAGTCGATGGTCGCTTTCAAGCCGGCGCGGAAGTCAACATAGGTTGGTGTCCAACCCAATTCGGTGCGCAGCTTGGTCGAGTCGATGGCGTAGCGCAGATCGTGGCCGGGGCGGTCGGTGACGAAGTCGAAGGCGTCGGGTGCGTTTCCGGTTTCTTCGAGGATCGCTTCGAGGACGGTGCGGTTGTTGGCTTCGCCGTCGGCTCCGATGAGGTAGGTCTCGCCGATGCGGCCGCCGTCGATGATGGCCCAGACGGCGCTGTTGTGGTCGTCGACGTGGATCCAGTCGCGCACGTTCTGTCCTGCCCCGTAGAGCTTGGGCCGAGAGCCACTGAGGATGTTGGTGATCTGGCGTGGGATGAACTTCTCCACGTGCTGGTAGGGACCGTAGTTGTTCGAGCAATTCGAGATAGTGGAGCGGACCCCGAACGAGCGGGTCCAGGCACGCACCAACAGGTCGCTCGAGGCCTTGGTGGAGGAGTACGGACTCGACGGGTTGTACGGGGTCGATTCGGTGAACCGCGCCGGGTCGTCGAGTTCGAGGTCGCCGTAGACCTCGTCGGTGGAGATGTGGTGGTAGCGGACGTCGTGTTCGCGGACCGCGTTGAGCAAGGTGGTGGTGCCGATGACGTTGGTGTGCACGAACGGCCACGGGTCGGTCAACGAGTTGTCGTTGTGGGATTCGGCGGCGAAGTGGACGACCAGATCGGTCTCGCGGACGAGGCGGTCCACGAGGTCCGCGTCGGCGATGTCGCCGTGCACGAACTCGATGCGATCCGCCACCGGGTCGAGGGAGGCTCTGTTGCCGGCGTAGGTGAGCTTGTCGAGCACGGTGACCTGGGAGTCGGGACGCTGCGCGAGGGTCTGATGTACGAAGTTCGCGCCGATGAACCCGGCCCCACCCGTGACGAGAATTCTCATGAACCAGGACGCTACTGGGTGGGCATGCGGTAGCGCCGTGTACGGCGGTCGATGTCACATCGATTCGTTTGTCTGCACCGCGCGGTCTGGCGACACTTCTGGAAGACTTCGCGGTCATGCGGGGAATCATTCTGGCGGGCGGCACGGGCTCGCGTCTTCATCCGATCACGATGGGCGTCAGCAAGCAGCTGGTCCCTGTCTACGACAAACCGATGATCTACTACCCGCTCTCGACACTGATCCTGGCCGGGATCCGCGAGATCCTCATCATCACCACCCCGCAGGACGCCGACCAGTTCACGCGCCTCCTCGGTGACGGTTCCCAGTTCGGCATCGACTTGACCTACAAGGTCCAACACGAGCCGAACGGTCTCGCCCAAGCGTTCGTATTGGGTGCCGAGCACATCGGCACCGACTCCGCGGCATTGGTGTTGGGCGACAACATCTTCTACGGCCCCGGCTTGGGCACCCAACTGTCGCGGTTCGATCACATCGACGGCGGAGCCGTGTTCGCCTACGAGGTTTCCGACCCCACCGCCTACGGCGTCATCGAATTCGACGCCGACCGCAAAGCGATCTCGTTGGAAGAGAAACCCGCCGCCCCGAAATCGAACTACGCCGTCCCCGGCCTGTACTTCTACGACAATGACGTCATCGCCATCGCCCGCGACCTCACCCCGTCCGCCCGTGGGGAATACGAGATCACCGACGTCAATCGCCACTACTTGGAGGCCGGCCGCCTCCACGTCGAAGTCCTGCCTCGCGGTACTGCCTGGCTCGACACCGGCACCTTCGACTCGCTGCTCGACGCCTCGAACTACGTGCGCACCATCGAACAACGCCAGGGCCTCAAGATCGGATCCCCCGAAGAAGTGGCCTGGCGACGAGGATTCATCACCGACGACGAACTGCGCGTGCGCGCCGAGACGCTCGTGAAGTCCGGGTACGGCCGCTACCTGCTGGAATTGATCGACCGAGGGAACCGATGACCTTTCGTGAACTGAGCATCGCCGGTGCCTACGAGTACACCCCCCGCCAGTTCGGCGACGACCGCGGAGTGTTCTTCGAGTGGTTCAAAGCATCGGCGTTCGAGGCCACCACCGGGCGGTCGTTGGAGCTGCTGCAGGCGAACTGCTCGGTCTCCGCCGCCGGGGTCCTACGCGGGATCCACTTCACCACCAACCCACCCGGGCAGGCGAAATACGTCACCTGCGCCCGCGGAGCGTTCCTCGATGTCATCGTCGACCTGCGCGTCGGATCGCCGACGTTCGGGCAGTGGGACAGCGTGCTGATCGACGACATCGACCGCAAAGCGGTCTTCCTGTCCGAAGGACTCGGCCACGCCATCTTGTCCCTGGAAGACAACTCGACCGTCATGTACCTGTGCTCCCTGGAGTACACCCCGGCCTTGGACCGCGACATCAACCCACTCGACCCAGCCCTGGGCATCGACTGGCCCACCACCGCCCGCGACGGCACACCCCTGACCTACGAACTCTCCGACAAGGACACAGCCGCACCCACCCTCGCCCAAGCCCTTGAAAAAGGGAGCCTTCCTACCTGGAAAGTGGACGAGCACGAGGACCAAACTCGCGTCGACTAGATTGTCCAGGTGCAACAAGTCCGTTGAGGAGGTGTCCTCGATGTGGTCGTGAGCTAAGGATGGACAGGGATTTGATAATCTTCGCCGGAGTAGTGACCTTCAATCCCGACATCAGCAGGCTTCGCGAGAACCTTTCCGCAATCGAGGGTGCAGTTGCTTGCATCATCGTGTTCGATAATGGTTCAAAAAATGTCGATGACATCCGGCAGCTCCTGGCCGACGTGCCGGCAGCATTTATGATTGAGAGCAGCGAAAATTTTGGCATTGCAACGGCGTTGAACGGGATTGTCGGTGCCGCGGGCGAGCGGGGTGCGGATTGGGTACTGCTACTGGACCAGGACTCTGTCTGTAGACCTGGGTTGCCTTTAATCTTGGCCGAGCATGCTTCCGAAGACATTGCCATCATTTGTCCCGACATTGTCGATCGCAACCTCCCCTCGCGAATGGCGACCACCGCCCCGGCAGTGAGCGATGTCGAGGCATGTATTACTTCAGGTTCGCTGACAAGCATCGCCGCATGGTCGGAGGTGGGCGGATATGACCAGGGTTTTTTTATTGACTATGTCGACTTCGATTTCTGCCTGCGACTCCGAATGGCAGGCTACAGGATTGTTCGCGACCCCCGTGCAAGTCTATTGCATGAGTTGGGGAACAGTAAGAAGTATTGGAAGTTCACTAGCTATAATTATTCAGAATTTCGCCTCTATCACATGTCGCGGGATATGATCTATTACTCGGTCAAGCACCGTGCGATCAAAGCGACATTGAAGATGAATGGTCGAGGTCTATTTGGTAACCTTTTGGTTCTGCTCAAAAAGATAGTGGTCATCTTATGCTTCGAGAAGCGAAAAGCAAGGAAAGCGTGGGCTGTGTTGCGAGGTGCCGCGTCCGGGCTTTTGACGGCGGCCGCAAGCGGCAACGGGGTTAACGCTCAATGAGGATAGAAAAGTCGCTCTTTCGTGCACCGGCACTGTCCCTTGCTTCTCAAGCAATTGGTGTGGTGCAGCTATTTGCGCTTCTGTGGCGGCATGGTGCCAGCAACGCGACGGACGCATACTTCTACTTGTTCAACCTCGGAAATCTCCCCACTCAAATCTTGATTGTGGGAGTCTTGTACCCGATGCTGCTGAATGAGCAACGCATTACACGGGGTGCTGCCAGAAAGTTCGGTTATATTGTATCGGGAGTGAGCCTGGGGGCAATAGCGCTCGGTTGGGCGTGGTTGACGTATACGGGCCGCGTGACTGACGATCTCATTCCGATCATCTGTTTGAGTGCATTCAATGCCGCCTTTCAGGCTCTGATATGGCACCGCGCCGTACTGGCAGAGGCAGACGGCACCCCGCAGTGGATCTCCGCTGTTGCACTCCCGGCCAACTTCCTTGCAACCTGCGTCATTCTGTTGCCCTGGCCGAACTCAACAGTCACCGTCACCGCCATGATGGTTGCTCTTGTCAGCGCGAATGGCCTATTCCTCATCTCGATGATATCGCTACGGGTTGGCAGGGCGGTGCTCGATCGGTTGCCAGCGACTTCGCTTGTCAAGCACAGGGCACCTTGGTGGTTTCTGGCGAAGTCGGGTGTTGGATATGGCGGTTTGATGGTGGTCCAGTCGATATCTTTGGTATTGCCGCCCTCGACGCTTACACTGCTGACCGTTCCAATGAAAATCGTCGCCTCGGTGTCCGCCACGTTCACGAATGCGATTCTTCCTCGCCTTATTCACCAAAGCAGCACGTCACCAGAGGAAGGCCGTAGATTTCTAAGATTGGCAGCTGGCGGGTTAGCAATCGCAGGAACATTGCTCTTCCTTGGCGCGCGGCTATTTTTGCCTGAGTATTCTTTGACTGCCCTTGTGATTGCACTTTGGCTAGTGGCTTCTGCGGCGTCGTCGGTAGCTCAGCGGCTAGCGTTTAGGTTTCTGAAGCCAAGTGCATCACGAATAACTCTAATCGTAGTTCCAGTGATCGTGGTGGCAACGCTTGTTTCGTCAAAGTTTGACGGGTTTGGCCTGATCTCACTCCTGTGTGCGTATGCTGCAGTCGACGCAGCGTCGGGTTGCCTATTGCTCTTCGCGCTGAGAGACCGACTGATGGCTTTTGTCACGACTCTAATTCTGGTCAACCTTGGTACGATTTGGCTTTTTGTGCTGGCTTCTTGAATATCCAAACCCGGACTGAATTGGTCGATGAAGAACAGGGCACGGCATATGAGACCAGCGGTATCCCCTACGAATCGCAGTCGGGTTGTTGTTGCTTCGCGATTGCGCGGCGGGTCTTGTGCTGGCGAATAGAGGAACTTTGGGGTTTCGTGGGATGAAGATCAGGCGCCGGGAGCATACGGAATGATCCGATAGTCTAAAACTTCTCATTTGGAGATAGGAGGTTCCGCTGCTTGCTCTACATTCTGAGCGTCAGCACCGAGGCCTGCCTTCTGGGAACTCTTGTCCTTTTGCGTGGCGAGCCAAGCAAGGGTTAAAGCAAGTCCGAACCAGAAGATTGGCATATAAGTCGCATTAGAGAACAGGCTGCTTATTGCCACCACGGATGTGATCTGTCCTGCCAAACTGCGGACGCTAACAAACAGGAGACCAATGATGAGGGCGACAAAAGGAACGGCAAGCCACCTAGAGTCAACCCATAGTCCGAATATCCAGTTGCTCGCCACTGAGTTCGACGATTCATCTAGGTATAGCTTACCGGATACCCCGACTCGACCTGCTGCACTCAATCCCCTGCCATACCAGGGGGACTCGTCGGCCAAAGCGAATAGCCCTTGAGTTTGTTGAATTCTGGCCTGTCCCGATACGTCCTCTGAGTCGAGAGCAATTGTGCGCTGCAGGCGGATTAGCAGGTCATTTGTCAGCGCTGGCAGGAAGTAGAGAAGTGTGGTCGCACCGATGAGTGTAATTGCAATCGCCGTTCGGCGATGAGTTGCCTGTCCCTGGTCGCGGTATTTTCGCCAAAGGTAGTTAGCAGCCGTTGCGATGATAACGGTCGCTACGAGCGCGACCCAGGCACCCCGAGCGAAGGCCAGGACCCACATGACAGTGCACATAGGCAACGCGATTGCCCTCTGCCACCGTTTTATTGGAAGGTGCCAAGCAAGCAGTATTCCAACTGCGCAGTACATCCCCAACCAATCCGGTTCTGGCCAAAGTCCCGAGGGTCGGCCGACTGCTGAAATGTCCAAGTGAACCAGGCCGGCTCGCGAAGGAAACAACCCGACTAGTTGCCCCACGCCATACCCGCCAGAGATCGTGATTACGGTTAAGGCGCCTTTCGCCATCACCAGTCGTTCGTGCTGCGTCGAGTACATAGCCAGCGATAGAGCCGATAGCACGAGCAACGCCAGCTGGACAGCAAGGCGGGGATTCCCTACAAGGTCACCCGCGACCACCGACGAGGCCACGAGGGCACTCGCGAGGAGAAGTAGCGCCATCGGCGTCGTAAAAGTGGTCCGCCGTGAAAGGTGCAGGATGACCCAGCCGAAAGTCAGCAACGTGAAGACGTGGACGTTGGCGACCTGCAGGCTTGTCAGCACCGCGCTACCACCGATCGCCGCAGCATGCAGTTTTGTACGTAGCTTTGTAGGTGTCGCTGCGAGCAGGAGCAGGAGAGCGACAAGAGCCAACATAGACGGGATTAAGACGAATGGGTCCGACGGCACTTCCTAAGCCTATGGGTGATGGAGTGCGGTGGCTATTCCAATGGAAACCGTTTGCTCGCAAGTGGCTCTCTGCACGAGCATCGCCACCTCTAGCCCGCCACTTGCGGCCGCGGGAGGCGCTGGGTCAAACTTCGACACCCGTCCGTCCATGATGCGGTTGAGATGCCGGGGTAAGGCTCAGTCGTCTAAGTGGTCGATCGCCCGGTCGAGATGGGGGGGCTGACCCGCGATGCCCGACAGTGCATCTGTCAGTTGACTGCATCGCATGCATATAGTCTCGGCAAATCGAGCTTATTGAGGGCACCTGTTAACCTCCTCGCTATGCTTGCGTGCCCGGATGAGTTTGGTACGAATCCGTTGCTTGAGTACTCGCCTTGTCCAAGCCATCGGCCCGTTGTCTCGTCCAACGGGTCGACGAATGTAACCCCCGCAGAGTCTGCAGAAGCGCGAATTTCGGATCGCAGGGCCTGCGTGGTGTCCGGTTCGACGGCTGGGGGGTCTAGCGGACCCACCACAACGATTCGTGCACTCGGTGCCCGCGACTTAAGTTCGCCAAGCACAACCGCTGATTGAACTGCGGCCAGCCCGTTAGCCGGATCAGCAGCACTGGACTGAACGATAATGAGCTCGGGGTCATTGGCCGTGACTGCGGCGATACGGTTCGGGAACCCATAGGTATTGGAACCGGGTTGAGCGACGACGAAACCGGAACCTGGCTCCGCATCGACGGTGGTCCGCCAGCAGAGTTGGCGCGAAAGTATATCCGCGTAGCCCTGTTTCGTACGAGTGCCGGCACCCCGGGCGTATTCATCGCCCAAAACTGATACACGGAGGTATTCGTATTTTGGCGGGTGAATCGTGGACAGCTCGCCAGTTGCTTGAGCTGGCTGTCGTGCGTCCGGGAAACCCACGGCCAAAACCACAAGGGCAATCGAAGCAATTAAAACTACTCCGACCGCCAGGGGCTTACCATAGAAGACGGTTCTATGTCGACCATGCGGATGTCGCCGTAATTGAGTAGTGCCCACGAGAACGCATCATGCCCTACAGTCGCGCTGCGGCGCGCGGTGAGTGGTCCGCGACTGCATGGGGCGGGCAGATTTTGACTTCGCGCTCGTGTTTGCAGTGAGGTTGCTTGAACTTGGTGCGCAGTTCGCATGGCAGAAGATTTCACTGCCGACTGCCGCTTGAGATCGCATTTCGGTCTGATGTGGTCGATTCCATCAGAGGTATGGTGGCAGACGCAGATCTACTCATCTCGCTGCGGCGGAAAGAGGCATACCGGCGCGGGGACATGGTCGGCAAGGCCGGAGAGAACGCCGATCCGGTTGGCCACGCTCGAATGACACGGCAAGCATTTGTCTGTCAGGTACGGCAAGATGTGCAGAGTCACCATGGTTAGCTATGCGCAAGGAAATACCGGAGGCGTGACTGTGCCCATACGATGGATCAACTCGGCACGTGGGTTTGCGATCCTGCTTGTCATTCTTTACCATGCGGCGCAGTGGTCTTCATCCGCTGGCTTCAGTTCAGATGCATGGAGCGAGGTGAACGATAGCCTGGCAACACTTCGACTCCCATTGTTTTTTGCGGTTTCTGGAATGCTCGCTGTTAAGTGGATGGACAAGAGTTGGCGAGCCATGATGGGTGTAAAGGTAGTGTCGCTTGCTTGGCTATATTTGGTCTGGCAAGCGATCACACTTTTCGTCTACATGCTTGTGCCGAACACGGCGACCCCCGGAAAGGGGAACTTCCGCGAGCTGCTCACAGCTGTTGCGACTCCGCTGGTCCCTCAAGGGGCGTTGTGGTTCATTTGGGCACTTGCCCTGTTCTTTATGCTGGCAAAGATTTCGTGGCGACTTCCGCGATGGTTAGTCTTGCCGGGTGCCGCCGCAATCTCGACAGTAGTCTCAAGCGAGACCATCCAATTGGGGAATGTTGGATGGGATGGTGCGGCAAGCAATCTCATCTTTTTTCTCGTGGGGGTTTCGTTTTCTTCGCAGTTAAAGCGATTTGGAAGTTCGCTCCGCGCGCCCGTTGCGATCATGTTCGTATTCGCTTGGATTGGCTACATCAGCCTTGTGCCCGACTACGAAGCTGTTGGTCTAAACCTTGTCTCGCGAGGGCTTGGCATGGTCGCGGGTATCTCAATAGGTTGCTTAATTTCGCCGATTTCTGCAATTTCGTGGATAGGTGTGCGAAGCTTGAACTTCTATCTTCCGCATTACCCGATTTTGATGGTGACTGCATACGCTGCATCAGTCTCTTCGCTGTCGACAACGTCGGCAGTTTGGCTCCCCATGGCATTTTTCGGCATCGCGGTAGGTTCGTGCTTCTCGCTCTTATTGCTTGCCAGATGGTCTGATGTTGTTAACTACGCCTTCGCTCTGCCACCCAGAATAGCCTCCCGTTTAGAGGGTTGGTCGGCCGATCAGAAGCAATGAAGGATTGCCGACGGCAGAATTCAAGCTATGGGCAGCATCTGTGGACTATAGTCTATTCAGTCGTATTGTCTGTCCGAGGTTCGTGCATCCCCTTGCTTGGCGAATATTCAGCGCACGGTCCACGATTCGACCCCTGTATCTCACGCGGATAGACGCTGTTGACAGTGCACAGACTCTGGTCGATCCCGTATCCAAGGCATGACTGGTTCGCGATGCGCAGTAAACTTGGAGGCCTGGATGTGTGTTGGGCCAACTGCCTTGTCAGCCAATTGGTGACGAACGTTGGTTCAAAGCTTGCACGTTCTGAGGATCACCAACGAAACTAGTTGCAAACTATTTTGGTGTGTGCGTGTTCAATCTCACCTTCCCTTCGACGGGGCGCGTGAAGGTGGCGGTGGTTTTAAGCGACCGTCAATTCGAGCCCCGTGGTTCGGGGCCCACCCACAAAGATCGCCCAGAAACTGGCAGATCGCCTCCTTTTGCGCGCAGTGCGGGGGATCTGGCTAGTAACGGGGCCGTCAACGAACAGTTGAACCGGGCCTGCGATCTGCTGGATCGCCAGGTGTACGGGATCAACAGACCTATGTAACGATTGAGCCACACAGGTCGCGATGCACCGAAACGAAACGACGAGGAGCCCGAGGCATGGAGATACAGGATTACCTAAAAATCCTGAAGGCACGATGGATCGTCGTGGCCGTCACCGTGATCGTGGCGGTTCTTAGCTCGCTGGGTGCATCGCTCTTGACCACTCCGTTGTACGAGTCCAGTGCGCGGATGTTTGTTTCTACCTCCGGCGGCACCTCGGTAAGTGAGACGTACCAGGGCAACCTGTTCTCGCAGCAGCGCGTGGCGTCCTACTCGGAGTTAGCGACTAGCAAGGCACTTGCGGCCCGAGTTATCGACAGATTGCAGTTGGGGCTGAACCCTGGCCAACTCGTGGCCAAGATTAAGGCGTCGTCCGCTCCGGACACCGTACTTTTCGACATCACAGTCACAGACGCGTCCCCGGCGTTAGCTCGTGACATCGCTAATGCGTTAGCCGCAGAATTGATTACACAGGTCCGCGAACTGGAGACACCCGAGGGTGGTGGGGTTCCGTCAGCTGGTGTCAAAACCTTCCAGGAGGCCACCGCAGCAGCCGCACCTGTCACGCCAAACATCCAGCGAAACGTGGCACTCGGTGCGGCTGTTGGACTCTTACTCGGTGTCGCACTCGCGGTACTGCGTGACCGCCTAGACAATACGATCAAGGATCGTCGCGAAATTGAGTCGATCTCCGGCAAGGCGCTGGTTGGCACCATCCCGTTCGACAAGGAGCGGACGACAAAACCGGCAGTTGACTTCCAGGACTTGGCGCAATCCTCCAGCGCCGAAGCTTTCCGTGAGCTCCGTACCAACCTGCAGTTCCTTGAGGTCGATCATCCGCCCCGCGTCATCGTCGTCACCAGTGCGATTCCGAGCGAGGGCAAGACGACCACGGCGGTGAACTTGGCCATCTCGCTTGCCGAGGCCGGCCACCACGTCGTTCTCGTCGAGGGCGATCTGCGTCGTCCTCGCATCTCGAAGTACCTGGGCCTCATCGGTTCGGTCGGCCTCAGTACCGTCCTTGCGGGGCAGGCGAAGGTGGATGAGGTGCTGCAGCCGACCAAGTACGAGGGCCTGCAAGCCATGGCATCCGGTCCGATTCCGCCCAACCCGTCCGAGCTGTTGGGATCGGAAGCGTCTCGCGCCATGCTGGTGGAGCTGCGATCCAAGTTCGATTACGTCATCGTCGACGGCGCTCCGCTGTTGCCGGTAACCGATTCGGCCGTTTTGACCACACATGCGGACGGTGCTCTGATGGTCACTCGCTACGGGCATACCAAGAGCAACGAATTGGTCAGGGCCATCGGCAATTTGGAAACGATCGGAGCGCACGTCCTCGGTGTGGTGCTGGCATTGACTCCCTCGAAGAAGGGCGACATGTACAGCTACTCGTACAACTACGTCGCCGATACGAACTTGCCCAAGCAGGTCCCACCGGTTCCCGCGCCGGCACCTCAGGCACCGGTCGCCTCGACGACGTCGGTGACCCCTCCCGCTCCCGCACCGGTGCATGCTCCGCCGACGCGACAGTCCTCTCCTCGGTCTGCTTCCGCGTCGCCTGCTGCCGGCCCGCGTACCAGAGAGGCAGCCCGGGAATCCGAAACCGACCCCCGATCCCAGCGGCCGGAGACTCTGCCCAGAAACGGCACTGAAAACCCGAGACTGCGGAAGTAGTCAGAGACCGCGGAAGTAGACGGCAGGTATCGGGCTCAACTCGGTCGTTTCGAGTTGGACTTCGGCCGTCCGCTTGTGTCGATCACAATTCCCGCGAGAGTGATCGCCGCCAGTAGTATCGGCGTCGAGACATTTAGGAACTGCGCGATGGTAGCGACCGGGAACAATAGTTGGATGACCACGGTGAGCCTGTCGCAGATGCTGGTTTGGTTCTCTTCTGCATGCTCATACGTAGTTCCTGACGTCGCAGTTGATGATGGCCGCGTCGAAGTCGCACCCGTTGCCGTCGGAAAAGCTGCTGATGTGCAGTGGTTTTCGTGTCCCATCCGCCGACCAAAAGCATTACCTAACGCAGGTTATGCACCGCTTTGGCAGGCCTCCACGGGGTACGCAATCAACGCCCCGGTACTCCTCCCGAATGGGTTCCACAGGCAGGCGCACCGCAGCGGGAACCTCCCGGTACCCAGTTCGATGCGACGGAGTTGGCACTGTGGGCTGTCGCGTCCGGCCTCTCGTCCGGTGGCACTACCAGACAGGTGCCCGTGAAGACTGATGATGGGGTCGCTTAGGGTACGCCAGCGGCCGCGTCCATTCTGTAGCTACCTGTCGGCTACGAAGCGTTCGGACGTGATGATGTCAGCATGACTCGCACGCCGCAGCCGCATTCGCGGAGGCTGACGAGGCTCAGCGAAATTCCCCAACCGTGCTCACCGAAATTCCCCACTCGTGAGCGGTCTTCACTGTAGTGGTTGGCGGGTTCCGGTGGTTGCTTTGCGGAGCTTCTCCGATCTGGCGTTGTGGTCCCGCAGGCGGTAGGAATCGCCGTCGAGGTTGAGTACGACGGAGCGATGCAGGAGTCGGTCGAGCATGGCTGCTGCGACGGTGTTGTCACCGAGCACTTCACCCCAGGATCCGACGCCGCGGTTGGTGGTCATGACGATGCTGGTTTTCATATACCGTTGCGAGACAACCTGAAACAGCGCCGATGCTGCCTCGCCGGGCAGTGGAAGGTAGCCGAGTTCGTCGATCACCAGCAGCGTCGGGCCGGCATAGAAACGCATCGTCGTCGCCCACCGCCCCTCCAACGCAGCTCGATGGCAGCGGGCAGCGAGATCAGCTGCGGTGGTGAAATACGTTCGATACCCGGCATGCGCGGCAGCCCTCGCGAGCCCGACCGACAGATGTGTCTTCCCGACTCCGGGCGGGCCGATGAGCAGCACATTCGTCGCCGTCTTGAGGTATCGGCAGGTCGCGAGCTCGTCGATGAGCTTGCGATCGACACCCGCGGCGGCGTCGTAGTCGAAGTCCTCGAGCGACGCCGGAGTCGGCAAACACGCGAACCGCAGTCGTCCGGTCAACCGTCGTGCCTCGGTGGCCTCGACTTCGATCGACAGCAACCGATCCAACGCCGCGGTCATCGACAGTTCCTCGGCTGCGGCTTGGTCGAGGACCGAGGGTAACGCTTCGGCGGCATCGTGGAGTTTGAGGACCGCCAGATGCCCGCGCAGACGTTGATAGAGACTCGTCGCTTCGGTCGTGTTCGGTGCCGGAATCCGGTCGCCTGTTTTCTTGTCGGCCATCAGAGGGTGTTCCTTCCGTGTGCGGCCCGTTCGTAGATCGACAGGTCGTAGATGACCGCGCCTGTGTCAGTGAATTCGGCTGCGTGAGTGCAGCTTTCGCGCCGTCCATCTCTGGAGGACAGTGTTGATTCGGCCGAGGTTCGGAGCTTCTCGGCGGCAGCGAGAGCGTCGGGTCCGGGTGGGATTCGTTCTTTGCGGCGGTGCGGGCGGCCGGTGTTCGCACCCGCCATCGCTGCTTGTTCGAGGGCGTAGATGTGGCCGTGGTCGCGGACCATCGCCCCGGTGCCATCGGCAGCGAGACGATGTCGGGCGATGGTGATGCCGGATGTGGTGACGATGTCGATGACATCTGAGCCCAGGACGTGCGTCACTGTCACAGCGGCATAGGCGAGTTCGGGTGGGACCGAGTAGCGGTTGCCGCGATAGGAGACCAGCGCTTGGCGCGAGACGGCCCGGTCGGTGGTCAGGATCGCTGGATATGCAGCCGCGGGCATCGGATGCAGCCCCTCGGTGGTGGCGATCGTCGCCACCGACGCCTTCCCGTCTTTTGTGGGCCGTAGCCGGGTGTCACTGCGCAGACTGCAGAACCGGTCGAGGCTTGCTTGGGCTTGCTCGACGGTCAGATCGTCGGCGAGTGTGCGCCACCACCGTTGGGCTGCAGTGTGATTGGACTTCTCTACCGCACCTTTGCGGTTGCCGCGGCGGGGTGGGCAGATGGCCACGGAGACACCGTAATACTTGGCGACGCCAGCGAAGCTGGCCGTGATGCGACCGGAGTCGGGGTGGCAAACTGTCGCCATCCGATCGAACCGCCAGACTCGGCTGACTCCGCCGAGGCCTCGGCAGATGCGGTCGAGTCCGTCGACGACATGCGATTGGGTCATGTTCGGTGCGAGGACCGCGCGCCATTTGCCCGAGCACGCCAAGGTTCCGACGAACAGATGCGCCATCGAGCCCCACCCCCAGGAGGCGGGCGGGTTGGGTAGGTCGACCCAATCCCATTGGGTTTCCTCACCCGGCGGGTGATCGATGACTGCGTTGGGTCTTTCGGTCGCGGTGAGGCAGGCTTTGCAGATCGGACGGAGTTTGAGTTCTCGGATCTTGCGGTGCAATGTTTGATACGACATCGAATATCCGAGGTCTTCGAGCTCGTCGCAGAGGGTGCGGACCCACAGGTGCGGGTCCTCGGACAGGCGTGCGATGACGTAGGCGAGGAACACCTCGAACGGGTCCGGGATGCTGCGTTTACGCACTCCAGGGGTGGTGGTCCCGTTGAGGTAGGACCGGATGGTCTTGCGGTCGCGGCCGGTGTGTCTCGCGATGTCGGCGATCTTCCAGCCTCGTTGATGCAGGGCGTGTATTTCCACGTCTTCCTCCCGTGTAAGCATGAGGAGCGGGTCTCCTTCGGGTAGCTGGTGTGTGGTCAGAGACCATCAGCATCCGGGGAGACCCGCCCTCGTTGGCGGTGCCACACGGGTGGGGAATTTCAGTGAGCGTCAGTGGGGAATTTCGATGAGCGCCGTCAAGGCCGTCAAGCGCGGGATCTCTCTAGCCGCGACTGCACGCCCACCCAGCAGTGGTCTACCCAACAGCGAGCGAATCGCATTGATCAACGTCGACGGTGCGACACCTTCACCCGGGTGTCGGCAGTTCGTGGAGAGATTCTCGCCGTCTACTTCATTGTCTACTTCGGCGGCGCGCTCTCGCCTCGGACACTCATTCCGACATCAAGCCGCACTTGAGCGTGCGGCGATGGGCGGTCGGGTCTTCTTGAATCGCAGGGCGGGCTTCTCCACGAGAAACCAACTCGCGAGCGCCAGTGGCACTGTGCCGATGATGCTGGCCGTGACCATCGCCCACACTCCGAGCTCATGGAGAGCGGCGAGAACAACGAGCTGCTGTACGACCCATCCGTAAACGTACACGCCGTAACTGATGTCGATCGAGCCGTCGCCGATGTGCTCGACCAGAAGTCGGGGGAACTGTGCGGAGATCCACAGGCAAGCGAACGCGATCGGTAGAGGTGCCACGGCTGCGCCCCAGCCGAAGCCAGTTGCGGTGATTCCGATCGCGAGCGCGCCGGCAAACACAACCGGCGACGCTGGGATTCGATCACGAAACATGAACACGGTGGCACCGGCGAAGAAATACGTCGCCAGGAGAGCGTTCACGGCCTTCGTGTTGTCGGGGAAGTGGCCGAGTTTGTGAGCCGCGCTCAAAACGGTTAACGCGGCGAATACAGTCAGGACGGCCCAGCGATTCCGAAATGCTCTAACGGCGAATAACGCCGCTATCAACACGTAGCAGCCGAACTCGTATATCAGGGTCCACAGCGGTCCGTCCCACGCGTCCGGCCATGGTGCTCCGTCGAGAGTTCCACCGATTGTCCACTGCCGCATGAGCAGGGTGACGTTGCTATAGAGGTAGCTGAACCCCTCTTCGAAGGTCCACCCCCCGCGCACTGCTCCCGCGATCGGCGCTGCAACGAACGCCGTTATGACGAGGCAGACCCAGAAGCCGGGGTAGATGCGGAGCGCACGTGCCCTGAAGTACGAGACGAGGTCGTTGTTAAGACGGCTCCCTGTTATGAGGTATCCGCTGATCGCAAAGAACGCGGCGACGGAGAACTCGCCGAGTTTCAGGTCTCCGAACTGTGGGTCTTGTCCGAAACCTGCCACGGGCCACGAGTGAGAGACGATCACCAGTGTCGCGAACAGTAGGCGCAACGAGTTCAGGCTGTTGGCGCGGATGTTGAAGAATTCCCCCAGCTTCATCGACGCAACTATGCCTCACTCGCCGCATTTCCGCGCTCCTGCTGCGTCGGTTGAATGACGACTTGGGCTCACCGAATGAGCGGCATTTGGCACTGGCTGTCGAACCGCATCCAGGCTGATTGGTTAGCGAATTCGTTGCCACGTGACCGACATCACATAGATCTTCTTCAACGGATAGCCGATTCGGTTCAAGAAGGGATACGTGACGTCGTCTGCCCTGTTTTCAAAAGCACCAGAAGTCTGCGGCCACGGTTTGCGTGATCTCACAAGAAGTCAGCACTCCGGAACGTCGATGGTCACCGTGGGCTGATCCACCAGAGGCTGCACGGGCACCGTTGCCTCGCCGGGAGCCGACGGCTCCTCGAGTTCCCACGTCACGGTCTGCGACTTGCCCGGCGGAATGGTGAGGTACGCAGCCTGCACCGGCCGGCCCAGCTCGGTGCCGGCCTGGATGGAGAATCCCGTGATGCCGTTGACCTTCATCGACGTGATCTTCGCGCCCTGAGTGCCGTACAGATAAACGATCGCTTCGTTGGTCCCGTACTCCACCGTCGGCTGGAACGTGCTCGCCACGTACGACGTCAGGCCCGCCGGATCCACGTTGTTGGTCAGCGTTGCCGTCACTGTTGACTTGCGGGTACCCGCGGTGCAGGATTCGGCTGAATACGTGATGTCGCGGGTCAGGTAGTAATCGAGCTTGTTGCCGCCGGCATTGTTGACCACCACGTTGGCGTACGGGGCCGGGCTGTCCGGCAACACGTGACCCACCTTGGTGCCGGCCAGAATTGCCTGCTCGGCCGGGTCTGCGCTCCACACCGAGATGCGGCCCTCACTGCCGGCGCGGCCCACCGCGTCGAGCAGAGATCGGGTGGGTGCCGCACCCGTGGTCATCTTCTGAACCACTGCTGCGGCGATCTCCTGCAGATATGCCTTGCGAGCCAACTGGTCGTCGCCGAACCTGGAATACGCTGTGCTGAGGGTGATCTCGACGACGTTCTCCGCGGTGATCTGCTCACCGTCGGCCAACGTGACCGGGCCCGTGGCACCGAGGATGTAGCTCAACGCAATCGGGTCGGTAGCGATGGCGCCGTTGAGCACCTCACCCGTCTGCTCCGTCCACATCGACGACCAGATCTGACCGGCATACGGAAAGTGCGGGCTCGCATTCGAATTCCGGAAGTCGGTGGTGGTGTTTCGCGGAGCCCACAGCGCGTTGTATTCGGGCCCCAGATCGATGGGCTGCTCCGCAAATTCGAGTTCATTGTTGCTGCCGAGAGTATCGACTCGGGCCGTGCCGTTCTCGGCCCGAATGATGCCGTAGCCACCGAGCAACCCGCCGGTGCCCCGAGCCTCCGCATTGGTCTGGAATGCGAGAAAGTAACTGCGCGGGCCGTTGTCGCCGAGCATCGACGGCAGCAGTTCACTGGCGATCCGGGTGTTGGTGAGCAGAGTCGCGAGTTCGTGAGTCTGATCGATCAACGACGTGCGAGCCTCGTCCACCACGCCGAGGAAGGCGGGCTCGTCCACCTGCTGGGCCCGCTCACTGAGCTCGTCGGCCGCCGCGGAAGTCTGCTCCAGCACCGGCTGAGCGTCCCGCAGTGCTGCGGTGTCCACCTTGCCGCCGCCCTCGACGAGGCTGCTCGGATTCAAGCTCGCGCCCGCGGCCGACGCCGGGGCGAGCACGTCGTCGGCCAATCCCTGCACCACGTCGCTGATCTGCGCTACCGATTTCAAGGGACTACCAAGGTATGGAACGGCTTTGGCTATCGAAAACGGGATGGACGTCGTCGCCGAGACCGCATCGTCGGCGGATTCGGAGGCGCGAGCCGCTGCGGCCTCGGCCCCGGCCGAATCGCCGTCGAGCAATGCGTCCTTGGCCTGTGTGGCCGAGTCGCGAGTGGCAGTCAAACTCGACTGCGCCGAATAGGCCTCGAAACCGAGCCACACCACAAAAGCGATGACAATGACCAGAAATACCCCCACCGAGATGAGAATGGGCCGCTTTCTGCCCGATTTCCGACCCCGGGTATCGGTGGAACTGGTTGCCATCGTCGGTGGCCTCTCGGTCGAGGAAATGTATTCGAGTGCACAGCCTAAAGGGGAGTGGTCGATCTGGCGTACCTGTCTTCGATCCAGGTAGAGCATTCACAGTGTGTCGACTAGTTTGTAGTGGGCGATGAAAAGATCGACGTCGATGAGCGGTGCCGCCGGCCGAATCGAAGCCGTCAGGGTGCGTGCGTTGAGGAGGTCGGGGAGTGTCGCCAGAGGCGGACGATCGGTTCGAGGATGGCCGCTTCCCTCTGTCGGCTGCTCAGATGAACATCTACCTCGCTCAGCAGCTGGCCCCGGATGTGCCGTTCACCATCGCTCAATACGTCGAGATCCGCGGCGATATCGACCCGTCCGTTCTGATTCGTGCGACGGACATCGCCTGCCGACGGCTCGAATCGCCTGCAGTGCGGATCGGCGTGGACGACGGCCACCCGTACCAGTGGTCGGACCTGCGAGTGCCGTACGCGATGATCTACCGCGACTTCACCGACCGCGAGCATCCCATCGACGATGCCCAGCGCTACATGAACGAGCAGTACCGGAAACCGGTGGATCTGGTTCGCGACCAACTGATCGCGTCCGAGATCATCCAGGTGGGTACGTGCCACTACTACTGGTACAGCCGGGCTCACCACATCGTGATGGACGGACTCGGTGCAATCTCGGTGCAGGAGCGCACCGCTGCGGTGTACACCGCGTTGATCACGGGCACCGAGATCCCGAGGACCCGCGCCATCGGAGTGCGGGAGATCTACGACTACGAGGCCGCGTACCCCAACTCCTCCCGCTACGAGACCGACCGCCAGTACTGGCTCGGACGCCTCGACGGCCACCTCGAGGCCCCCAGGTTGGCCGGTAGCCCACGCGAACCTGCCGCTCCCAGCGGAGTGACGGTCAGCGTCGGTGCTGTGCTGGACGCAGACCTCACCGAAGCCGTTGCGGCAGTGGCGCATCGGTACAACTCCTCCGACGTCCCCGTTGTGCTCGCCACGTTCGCGCTCTATCTCGCGCGCATGACCGACACCGACGACGTCATGCTCAGCCTGCCGGTATCGGGCCGAGCGACCACCAAACTGCGGGAATCGTCCGGCATGATGTCCAACGTCGTGCCGCTGCGCATCGGCGTCGAACAAGGCGTCACCGTCGAGGAACTCCTTCGACGGATTCAGGTGGAACTCACCGGCGCACTTCGCCATCAGCGGTTCCGCGTCGAGGACATGCAACGGGCGACCGGCGACGGTACCGGCAGCGCCGCTGCCGGACGCGGGGTGTTCGGCCCCACGGTCAACATCATGATGTACAACAGCACAATTCGGCTCGGCGACGTCATCGGCGAATACCGCGTGCTCTCCAGCGGACCCATCGACGACATGATGGTCAACGTCTACCCCGGTGTCGCAGGCATGAGCACCCGCGTCGACTTCCTCGGTAACCCTGCCCTCTACAGCACCGACGAGCTCGCAGCCCACCACCAACGGTTCCTGGCACTCCTGCGCGAGGTGGTCCACGCACCTGAGGGCCTCGCGGTGTCCGAGCTGGAGGTGCTCGATGTCACTGAGAAGGCAGCGCTGCTCGGTGCACAGTCCGCGACGACCGCAGTCCCCGCACTGCTGCCCTCGTTGCTGACGACCGGCGCGGTGGTGCGTGCCACCGGAGTCGATCAATCCAGTGACGACTTCACCAGGGTTGCGGAACACATTGCTGCGCAACTCGTCTCGATCGGCGCAGGCCCGGAGAAGCGGATTGCCGTCGCGATCGAACGCTCCTACGAATCCCTTTTGGCGTCGTGGTCGGTCTCACTCGCGGGTGCGTCGTTCGTTCCACTCGACCCCACCGAGCCCGCCGACCGGTTGGCTGCAGTGCTCGCCGATGCGCACGTGGAATTCGGCATCACGACTCGTGCCGGTGTGCACCACCTTCCGAGCACTGTCCGATGGTTGCTCATCGAGGACCTGCTCGACGCCGACCCGATAGCGTTCACGCCGCCGACCCTGCACGTCGACAACGAGGCCTACGTCATCCACACCTCGGGGTCGACGGGTAAACCCAAGGCCGTCAGCGTCACTCACCGCGGGCTCGCGCAACTCGCAGCCAACGTCGTCGACCGATACGCCGTCACCCCCGACTCGCGCGTACTGCAGGCGGCCTCGCCGGTCTTCGACGCATCCATCCAGGAGCTCCTTGCCGCGTTCGCTGCAGGTGCCACCCTGGTGATCGCCCCGGCCGACGTCTACGCCGGTCCTGCCCTCGCCGGCGTGTTGGACCGCGAGAAGATCACGCACCTGATCACCTCGCCCACCGTGCTGGCCACTCTGGACCCGGACGACCTCAGCTCCATCGAGGTCTTCGACGTCGGAGGTGAGGAGTGCCCGCCCGCGTTGCGGGACAGGTTCGTCTCGGCCGATCGAACGATGCGCAACGCCTACGGACCGACCGAGACGACGGTGTTGGCCACATTGTCCGACCCGATGCGCGCCGCCGAACGGGTGACCATCGGCGCGCCCCTGCCAGGTGTGCGGGCGTTGGTGCTCGACGCGCACCTGCGGCCCACGCCGTACGGAGGCGTCGGCGAGCTCTATCTCGGTGGCGACGGACTGGCCCGCGGATACAGCGGGCAGCCGGGTGTGACATCGACGCGGTTCGTCGCAGACCCCGGGACAGCCGGAGCTCGGTTGTATCGCACGGGAGACATCGTCCGTCGGTCGTTCGACGGGTCCACGATGGAGTACCTCGGCCGCAGTGATCAGCAGATCCAGCTGCACGGGCGTCGTGTCGAACTCGGCGAGGTCGAATCCGCGGCAGCATCGTGTGCGGGAGTGACCGCGGCTGTGGCCGTCGTGCGCGAGAACCGACTCGTTCTGTACGTCACCGGTGGCTCGGCGGAGCTGGACGGTCATCTCCGGAACCGCCTGCGCGCGTGGATGGTTCCCAGCACCGTCGTGGTTCTGGATGCGCTGCCGATGACCGCGAGCGGCAAGGTCGACCGTCGTAAGTTGCCGGCCCCCACCGCATTCGTCGATACCGAATACGTCGCGCCGCAGACCGATACCGAACGCACCGTGGCGGGAGCCTTCGCCGACGTCCTCGGTGTCGAGAAGGTGGGGCGCGAGCACTCGTTCTTCGAGCTCGGCGGTGACTCGCTCAGCGCTACCCGCGTTCTCGCACGCCTCGGTTCCGCAATCTCGTTGACCGTACTGTTCGCCGACCCCACAGTCCGCGCAGTCGCGGCGGCCATCGACGCGTCTTCTGCTTCCGAGCAGTCACTCGAACTACTCGATACCGTTCTGCCGGGCCGTATCCCGCTGTCGTACGCGCAGCAGCGGCTGTGGTTCCTCAACCAGTTCGATCCCGCATCGCCCGCGTACAACATGCCCGTGGCAGTACGAGTCGGAGCCGGTGACGATCCCGCGATGGTTCTGACGGCTCTGCGCGACGTCATCGAGCGACACGAAGCCCTGCGCACCTACTACCCGGCCGACGACGACGGTCCGCGGCAGGTTGTGCGGCCCACCGATACCGTCCTCGTCGAGGTACCCGAGCGCACCGTCTCCGAGCGGGATCTGGACTCCGCTGTCGCAGTGGTCGCGACCGAGGGCTTCGATGTGTCGGCCGAGGTACCCATCCGCGCAACGCTTCTGAACGTGCAGGAATCCGGCGACACCGTGGTCGTGGTGGTGGTGCACCACATTTCGATGGACGGGTGGTCGGTCGACCCACTCGTACGCGACTTCGCGTTCGCCCACGCCTCTCGGGCAGCGGGTCACGCGCCCACCTGGCCGCGCCTGCGCGCCCAGTACGGCCAGTACTCGGTATGGAACCGGGCAGTGGTGGATTCGGTTGCCGACGAACAGCTCTCGTTCTGGTCGTCAATTCTGGGTGATACCGAAACCGCGGCAGCAGAGCTACCGGCGGACTTCCCCAGGCCTGCGGTGCAATCGATGAGAACGGATGCAGTTCCGTTCGAGATCGGGTCGCAGCTGCACTCGGGTATTCGTGAGCTGGCTCGATCGACCAACTCGACCACGTTCATGGTGGTCCACGCCGCCGTGGCCGCCGCCCTGAGCCGCTTCGGCACCTCGAACCGCGTGGTGGTCGGGTCTCCGACGGCCGGGCGTGGACACGAAGCGCTCGACGAGATGGTGGGGATGTTCGTCGGAACCCTGCCTCTCGCAGTCACTGTGGACCCGTCGGACAGTTTCACGTCCCTGCTCGATGTAGTCCGCACGGCAGATCTCGATGCCTTCTCGCATTCCGACGTCCCGTTCGAGCGCATCGTCGACGCCCTGGCGACCGATCGATCCCTCGACCGGCATCCGTTGTTCCAGGTGATGTTGGCATTCGACAATGCGCCGCACCGATCGGTCGAGGACCTGCCCGTCTCGGTGCTCGAGATACCCACCCGCACCTCGGAATTCGATCTGACGCTCGTGCTTGCGGACGAACAGGGTGATTCGGCATCGTCGACCGGCCAGATCGAGTACGCGGTGGACCTCTATCAGCGGGCCACCGTCGAACAATTCGCGTCGGTGATTCTGGCTTTTTTGAACGCAGCGGTCGCGAACCCGGCCTTTGTCGTCGGTGATCTCGCGCTTGCCGACACGCCCGCACTGCCGTCGTCGATGATCGACGGCACGCTGCTCGATGTATTGAGCTGTGGCACAGCCATGTCCGGTGCTGTCGCCATCGACGGCCTGGAATCGATGACGTACACCGAGCTCGATTCTCGCTCGAACCGGATCGCGCGGCTGCTCATCGCACATGGCGTCGGACCGGAAACTCTTGTGGCCCTGTCCCTCGAACGCTCGCCCGAGTACATCGTTGCGCTGTGGGCCGTGGTGAAGGCGGGTGGCGCGTTCGTGCCCGTGGACCCGCGCTACCCGGCCGCTCGCCGCGAACAGATGCTGGGGCACATCGAGATCGGCTTCGGCGGATCCGAGCCGGCAGTGTACTGGCTCGACGAGACGCAGGCCCGGCAGTTCAGCGACCTGGCCCTGACCGATGCGGATCGCCTGGCAGCGCTGCAACCTACGCACCCCGCCTACGTGATCCACACATCGGGTTCGACGGGAACACCCAAGCCCGTGGTGGTGACGCATCAGGGTGTGTATGCGCTTGCGCAGCAGGTCATTCCGCGATACGGCGTGACCTCGAGCTCGCGCGTGCTCCACGGCTACTCGGTCAACTTCGACGCCGCAGTTCTCGAACTCGTCCTCGCTTTCGAGGCCGGGGCGACCATGGTGATCGCGCCGCCGGACCTACTCGGCGGGGACGAGATGTCGGCCTTCCTCACTGCACATCGCGTCACCCACTACCTGTCCACACCCGCGGTGCTCGCCACCGTGCCGCCGACCCCCGGGATCGAGACCGTCGCCGTGGGCGGTGACGTGCTGGGCGCCGGCGTCGTGGACGACTGGTCGGCCGGGCGGTCGATGCTGAACGCCTACGGTCCCAGTGAGGCGACGGTGGTCGCCACGTTGGCCGAGTCGCTGCGTGCCGGGGAACCGGTCACCATCGGTCGGCCGCTGGCTCATGTGGGAGCGCTCGTACTCGACGACCGGTTGCATACGGTGCCACTCGGGGGCGTCGGCGAGCTGTACCTCGCAGGCTCGGGTGTGGCTCGCGGCTACCACTCGGATCCGGCGTCGACCGCCGCGCGCTTCGTCGCGGCACCCGGCGGCACGCGGATGTACCGGTCCGGTGACCTCGTTCGGCAGCAGCCGTCGGGCATGCTCGATTACCGCGGACGCCGAGACGACCAGGTCCAGATCAACGGTGTGCGCGTCGAACTGGGGGAGATCGAGAGTGCTCTGACGGCGCACCCCGACGTCAGTGGAGTGGTGACAGCGGTCCGTGAGAACAGGATTCACGCTTGGGTGGTGGGCCTCGATGGGCAGGACGCTGCCCAGTGGCTGCTGGACCGGCTGCCGTTGTCGATGCAGCCGGCCGTCATCACCCGGATCGACGATATTCCGCTGACCGGCAACGGCAAAGTGGATCTCGCCGCCCTGTACTCGGAGACGCTTCACTCGGACACGCTGCATGGGGGCGATCCGGCGGCGGCGCGCACCCTGGCTCAAGAGGTGGTACTCGGAATTTTCGCCGACCTGCTGGGCATCGAGAATCCTGGCGTCGATGACAATTTCTTCGTCCTCGGCGGGGACTCCCTCGTCGCCACGCGTGCCGCAACCCGTATCAGCGCGGCGCTCGGTACCCATGTACCGGTGCGGACCGTCTTCGAGTCTCCCACCGCGCAGCAGCTCGCGTCGGCGATCGAGTTGTTGTCCGAGAACTACACTCCGCTCCCCGCACTGGTCCACGACCCTGACGCGCGGTCGTACCCCGGTCTTGCCCCGGCCGAGCGCCGAATCTGGCTGCAGAATCGATACGACCCGACCTCGGCCGCATACAACATCGCCGTCGAGGTACCGCTTCCGGCAGACCTGGACCTCGATGTTCTGCGCGCCGCCATAGCCGATGTGCTGGAACGGCATACACCGCTGCGCACGGTGTACCCGTCGACCGCGAACGGTCCCGTCACCGTTGTTCTCGACCCGCAGATCGTGCTGTCGACGTTGGACGATGCTCACGCAGGGCACGATGCTCTGGCCCTGCACGGCTTCGACCTGACCCTCGAAGCACCGCTACGACTCGGCCTGCTGGACCGAGGCGGCGAACGGGTGCTGTCCGTTGTTGCACACCACATCGCGGTCGACGGGCTCTCACTTCGCCCACTGGCCCGAGACGTCGAGACCGCTCTGCTGGCCCGAATGGCCGGATCGACACCGGAATTCGATACTCTCGCCGTCGACTACTCGGATTATCGAGTGTGGCAGCGCACTGTGCTCGACGCCGTGGCGTCGGACCAGCTCGAGTTCTGGCGTCGCACCCTGGCCGGCGTGCCGGAGTTCCTCGACCTGCCGACCGGAACCCCTGATCCCTCGGCCGATGCGACGGCCGTGGATTTCTCCGTCGGCCCGGACACCCTCACGCTGCTGCGTTCGCTCGCGCATCGTGTGGGCGCAACGGTGTTCGTCGTGGTCCACGCCGCGTTGGCCGCCGTGCTCGCAGAAGCCAGCGGTACCCAGGACATCGCCATCGGGACCCCGGTGGGTGGCCGAACCGATCCGGCACTCGATCACCTCGTGGGCATGTTCGTCGGTACCGTCGTGCTCAGGACGGAGGTCGATCCGTCGACGACGTTCGAAGGCTTCGTCACCGCGGTCCGCGACCGGGATCTCGATGCATTCGCGAACTCGGACGTACCGTTCGAGCAGGTGGTGGACGCGGTGCAACCCACCCGCGCCGTCGATACCCATCCGCTGTTCCAGGTGCTGCTGGCCTTCGGTGATACGGCAACTCCGACAATCGAACTGGGGTCGACGTCGATCACCCCGCGGCGCGTGGACATCACGGACACTCAGTTCGACCTCGAGGTCCTGGTCGAAGAGTCCGAGGCCGGATTGATCGGCCATCTCGGGTACTCGCCCGCACGGTTCTCGCGATCGGTGATTCTCGGACTCGCCGAGCGCCTGACCGAGGTGTTGAACTTGGTCTCGACGCGGCCGAGCATTCGGCTGGGCAGCGCGGAGTTCGGGCACGCCCCGTCGGCTGTTACCTCGCACCGCGACAGCGCACCCGGACTCACCCTGGCGGCAGTGTTCGAGCAGGCAGTCCAGAGTTGGCCCGACAATGTCGCGGTGATCGAGGGGGCGCGATCGCTGACCTACCGCGAGGTGGATCGACGATCGAATGCGCTGGCCGACAGACTGATACGCGCAGGTGCTCGGCCAGGGGCTCTGGTGGCGATCGCCTATCCTCGCTCCGTCGAGTACCTCGTCGCGATCTGGGCCGTGGCCAAGACCGGAGCGGGCTTCCTGTCCATCGATCCCTCTCAACCCGTGGCCCGAGTGCAGGAGATCCTCGAGCGCGCTGCCCCGGTCACAGGAATCTCGGCTGCCGATTTCCATTCGGTCGGTGACGATTGGATGAGCGTCACCGGCGACGAGCTCGATCGTGTCGATGGTCGCGAAGCACCACTGGACAGCGTGGCCTACGTCGTCTACACCTCCGGTTCCACCGGGGTACCCAAGGGCGTGCGGGTGACGCACCGAGGCATCGCGAATCTGGTGCAGAGCCAACGAGATCTCTTCGGAGTGGAGCCGGGATCCCGGGTCCTCCAGTTCGCGTCGCCGAGTTTCGACGCGTCGATCTTCGAGACACTGATGGCCGTCGGGGCGGGAGCCAGCACGGTGATCGTTCCGCCCGAGGTGCACGGAGGGCGCGAACTCGAAGCGCTCATCGAGCAACACCAGGTGACCCATGCGTGCCTCACGCCGACCGTCCTACAGGTGACCGACGCGGAGGCCGTGCCGTCGCTTCGAGTGATCGTCATGGCCGGTGAGGCCGCCAATTCAGCACTGCTGCAACGATGGTCGCGTCGACGCTCGGTGTTCAACGCCTACGGCCCCACCGAGGGGACCGTCATGAGCACCTGCACCACGGACCAGCGTCAGTGGAGCCCGGCGGTACCGGTGACCATCGGCGGACCGGTTCGCGGCTTCGACGCAGTGGTACTCGATGCCCGTCTACGCCCGGTGGGCAACAACGTCGTCGGGGAGCTTTACTTGGGCGGGGCCGGCCTCGCCGAAGGGTATCTGGGACAGAGCGGAACGACGGCAAGCAGCTTCGTTGCCGATCCATTCGGTGACGGTCG
Organism: Rhodococcus sp. 05-2254-2; assembly: GCF_002259095.1. Taxonomy (NCBI): domain Bacteria; kingdom Bacillati; phylum Actinomycetota; class Actinomycetes; order Mycobacteriales; family Nocardiaceae; genus Rhodococcus; species Rhodococcus sp. 05-2254-2. The sequence continues at coordinate 143,252 of NZ_NOZJ01000004.1, forward strand.
GCTCTACCGGACAGGCGATCTGGTGCGCTGGGTTGTTCAAAGCAGCGTTGTTCGGGGTAGCGATCGTGAACTCGAATATCTGGGTCGGGTCGATTCGCAGGTCAAGGTTCGCGGTCATCGCGTCGAGCTGTCCGAGGTGGAAGCGGCACTGCTGCGTCACCGAGATGTGCGTCAGGCCAGCGTGATCGGTCGAGGGCAGTCGCTCGCTGCCTACGTGGTGGGAGGCGTCGAACCGCGGGAGGCTCGCGAGTTCCTGGCCAGGTCACTGCCGGCGTACATGGTGCCCAGTACCGTCACCGTCGTCGATGCACTGCCGATGACGTTGTCCGGCAAGGTAGATGCGAGCACGTTGCCCGAGCCCTCGATCATGTCGACCGAACGACGTGCCCCGGTCTCCGCGAACGAAGTACTGGTACATGCCGTGTTCTCCGACGTCCTGCAGGTGGCCGGTGAGGACATCGGGGTGGACGACAATTTCTTCGATCTCGGTGGGCACTCCCTCTCGGCGGTGCAGGTGATGGATGCGCTGGGGGACCGGCTCGACCGTCGACTTCCGATCAGTCTGCTGCTGGTACATCCGACGATCTCGGCCCTGGCAGCACAACTCGACGCGGGCGATCACGGTGCGGACGGTGCCTTCGAGGTGGTGCTTCCGCTCCGAACCCAGGGCGTGGGCGCACCGCTGTTCTGTGTGCACCCGGCCATCGGAATCGCGTGGAGCTACCTCTCGCTGCTCGGGGAGACCGAACGTCCGCTGTACGGGCTTCAGGTGCCCGGTATCGCCGACGGTGACGTTGCGCCGGCATCGATCGAGGAGTTCGCCGAGAGATACGTGCGCGAGATCCGAGGCGTTCAGGCGCACGGTCCCTACCACCTGATCGGATGGTCGCTCGGTGGTGTGATCGCGCATGCTGTTGCGACGCAACTGCAGTCGGAGGGTGAGGACGTCGCGCTGCTGGCGCTCGTCGACGCGCAGCTCTCGGCACCGGAGGGAGCCGCAGAGTTCGGCATCGACGATCTTGCTCTTCAGCTCGGGGTCGAGGGTGACTCGTTCGAGACCATCGTGGATCGATTGCGCGAGAACATAAGTGAACTGGCGTTTCTCACCGTGGATCATCTGCGGCGAATGTATCGTCCCGTCGCGGAGGCTCCCACCTGGGTGGCGTCGTACGCGCCTGCGGTGTTCGCGGGGCCGGTGCACTACTTCGCCGCTCGCGGCTCGCACGGTGCGGAGCAGTGGACGCAGTTCGTGGGCGGGCGGATGTCGATTCACCGGGTCGATGTGGAACACGAAGACATGCTGGGCGAGATCGGTGCCCGTGCACTAGGCCGAGCGATCGGCACCGATGCTGTGGGGAAAGGTGTGGCGTGATGAGCGAACAATTGGAGCCTTACGTCGATGACGTGCGAGCACACTACGACCTGTCGGACGAGTTCTTCGCACTGTTCCTCGACCCGAGCATGACGTACAGCTGCGCCTACTTCGAGCGTGAGGACATGACGCTGGAGGAGGCGCAGACGGCCAAGATCGACCTCGCCCTCGGCAAGCTCGACTTGAAGCCGGGGATGACGTTGCTCGACATCGGCTGTGGCTGGGGCGCTCTCGCCAAGCGGGCGGTCGAGAAGTACGACGTCAACGTCATCGGTCTGACATTGAGCAGAAATCAGTACGAGCACGGACGCACCGTCGTGGCCGACCTGTCGACCGAGCGCACCGTCGACATCCGATTGCAGGGGTGGGAGGAATTCGACGAGCCCGTCGACCGGATCGTCAGTATCGGCGCGTTCGAGCATTTCAGACGTAACCGATACTCGGCGTTCTTCGCGAAGTGCCGCTCGGTACTGCCGGCCGACGGGCGAATGTTGTTGCACACCATCGTCATCACCCCACCAGACCCGGCCTCCGGTGGTGGCGGACTCACCCGTGAGGATGCGCACTTCTCCCGCTTCATCCTGCGCGACATCTTTCCCGGCGGACAGTTGACGCTCGTCAAGGTGATCAAGGCGAAAGCCGCCGACGCCGGGTTCGAGTTGCTGCGGGAGCATCCTCTGAGGTTGCACTACGCGAGGACACTCGATACCTGGGCCGAGAAACTGATCGCATCTCGCGACGAGGCCATTGCCGTGTCCTCGGAGGCGACGTACGACAAATACGTGCAATACCTCACCGGCTCGTCGGCGCGATTCAAGAGTTCACGCATCGACGTCGTGCAATTCACGCTGGCCGCTGCAGACATACCCGAGAAGTGACAAGGATGCCCAACATGATGAAAGCTCGACTCGGTTGTGTCAGTGGACTGTTCGCTGCCGCCGTCCTGGCCGTCAGCGCGATGGCTCCCGGAACCGCTGCTGCTGCACCTCTTCCGGTCGTCGGACCCGGTAGTGGTTTCGTCACCACCGGAGGCATCGACGACCTCACCGCCTGCTCCATCGCGGCCGTCGGATACGACGACGCGGGCCGACTCGTCGCCCTGACCGCAGGCCACTGCATTCTGCGTACGGGTCTGCCCGTCACGCTGGTCGGATCGCCCGCAGCCCCGGTCGGCACTACGGCCGTCGGGCATTGGGGACCCGACTACGGCGTCATCGTCCTCGATCCCACCAAGGTCACGCCCGTGTCCAGTCTGGGCGGAGTCACCGTGACGGACATCGGGACCGGATCGGTGGGGCAGCCGGTCTGCAAAAGCGGCGTCGGCAGCGGACTGACGTGCGGCACGATCGTGGAGAACCGGGGCGGGGACCTGATGTCCGATGCCGTCACCGTCTGGGCAGACTCGGGTGCACCGCTGGTGGCAGGCACGACGCTCGTCGGAATCGCCAGCCATGCCTCGGGCGTTCCGTTGCTCAGTCCCACCGCCTACGCATCGGCGTCGGAATCGATGCGTTTGCTGAGCGCATCGGGGGCCCCGGGTGCGGGCTTCCGGCCGGTGGGAAGCTGATAGCGAGAACCTTCGCGATGTGGGTGCGAAGTGTGGGGACGATCATCGGTGCGGGTTGGCGAATCGTCGCGGTGTGCGTCGTCGTTTCCGTATCCGCGGCATTCGGTATCAGCTTGTTGGTGACCCCGGTATACGAATCGCGGGCTCAGATGTTCGTCTCTACCTCAGGGGCGAAGTACAGCCCTGATGTGTACGAGGGAAACCTGTACTCACAACAGGCGATTCCGGCGTATGCGGGATTAGTGACGAACGAGGTCGTTGCCTCGGCAGTGATCGCCGATCTCGCACTCGATCTCACTCCGGCGGAGTTGGCCGACAAGGTCACGATGACCTACTCGCCAGAGACCGTTGTGTTCGACATCGTCGCCACCGATTCCTCGCCGGAGCTCGCGGCCGATATTGCGAACACCATGGCCACAGAGTTGAGTGCAGTGATTGCGGACCTGGAGGCTCCCGAGGATGGCGGGGCTCCCGCGGCGGTGGTCGGGATACGCAACCAGCCCGAGATCCCGTCTGCTCCGATCCGGCCGAACACCCCGACGTACCTGATGGGCGGTGCCGCAGTGGGGCTGGTCATCGGAACTGTGTTGGTGCTCGTCCGTCACCGCTCGCGCGGGACTGCGCAGTAGGTCCGAACTACACCCGATCCATTCCCGCCTTGTGGGTCGGATCGATGAGGAACAGGCTGCTGCCGTCCAATCCGTCTCTGCGGTGGATGTTTCCGCGCAATCCGGCTTCGACCAGTCGTACCGCTATTTCGTAGATCTCTTCGAGGCGATCGTCGGTGAGGTCGGGCCTGATCGCGAGATGGATTTCGTCGCCGATGTGGCGCAGTACCGCTTGGAAGCTCGGACTCACCGCGCTGTAGAGCTCCTCGCACTGGACCACCAACGCGTCGGACATGACAAAGTCGTCCTCGGCCCCGAGCAGCGGCATCACACCGAAGTCCTCGAGCAGATCGATCAGCTGCACGGCACTGCGGCCGGCTGCCGTCGACCGGTCCGCCTGTACACCGGATTCCACTTCCTTCGTCGTGAAGATCAGTGTCGCCTCGGCGCTGGGATCGAGCAGACCCAGATCGGCGCGCATCGCCTTCAGCAGCAACGAATGCATTCTGGTGATGTAAGCATGCTCGCTCTGCAGACGTTCGTGTGCCGGAGCGGGGATTCCGGTTTCGGGAGCCAGCGGGGCGAACACGCGACGGTCGATGCCCGTGGACAACTCGAGCGCCAACGGATGGACGCGCCTGCGTGCGACCACCAGTGCGGCGGTGAGCGCCAGATTCAGTTGGTCGTAGGCCTTGTCCAATGCCTGTGTCGCAGCCTTCAGGTCACCGACCGGAGTCGAGACCACCGCCGCCGAAATCTCCTCGGCCACAACTCGATCGACGTTCGATAGCGCGAAGAGTAGTTCCTGGTATCGCGCGGTCACCTGGTCGCGGTTCCACGAGTCGTTGTCGCTGGACTGACGCACTTGACGATCGACGGCGGTGTGCAACGCCGCCAACTCCCGCGACATCACCTCCTCCTTCGCGCCGACGCGTCGAACACTCAGCGCAGCCAACGCGGCACCGAGCGCAGCGATGACGACGAGAATCAAGGTCCACACCGCAATCGCGGTCACACCGGACTCGGTCGCAGCTACGACGCTGGTAGTCATGGGCACATCATGCACGAATGTGTTACATATCGTTCTTCTTTCGCCGCTCTAACTGCCAGGTATATCCAGGTGCGGTTATCGCCTTTCGGATTCAGCGGAGCGCGGTGTGGGCTGCACCGATCTCTGTCGCCATCCCCAGATCGTCGTTTTCCACAGCGCTTCGACCACGACGGCACGGCTCATCTTGCTGGTGCCGGACTCTCTTTCACGGAAAGTGATGGGAACCTCGCTGATCTTCTTCCCGGTATCGGCCACCAGCAATGCCATTTCGATCTGGAAGCTGTATCCGCGCGAGGTGACGGAATCGAGGGCCATCACTCGTAGTACATCGGCGGTGAATACTCGATAGCCCGCGGTGGCGTCTCGCACCGTCAACGGCGTGAGCATGCGTACGTAGGTGTTTCCGGCTTTGGAGAGGATCTTGCGGCTCAGTGGCCACCCTTCGGTCCGCCCGCCGGGCACGTAGCGGGATCCGATGACGAGGCCGACCTCGGGAGCGTAGGAGGCCGCGATCATCGCCGGCAATCGTTCGGGAGGGTGACTGCCGTCGGCGTCCATCTCCACCAGTCGAGTGAATCCGTTCTCGAGGCCGTATCGGAACGCGTCGAGGTACGCGGTGGCCAGACCCGATTTGGCAGGCCGATGCAGTACTCGCACGTCGGGATGCTCCGCCGCCATAGCGTCGGCGATGTCCCCGGTGCCGTCGGGACTGGAATCGTCGATGACGAGAATCGTCGCACCGGCAACGGAATCCAATGCCCGACGCACCAGCGGAACCAGATTTGCGGATTCGTTGTAGGTCGGGATGCACACCAGGACGTCCGGGTATGTGGCGGTCATCGCGCCAACACCTTCGGAGTCCAGATCAGGTAGTAGCCCGCGAACTCGCCGTGCCGGGTGAAGGGCACCTTGTTCGAGAGGCGATACGGCGTCTCACCCGTGGTCAGATACTGATTGATCGCTCGTCCGTTGTCCGTGTTCAGACTCAGATAGATCGTGCCGAAATGTGATTGGTCGATCGCTTCGCGGTATGCGTTCATGCCGTTCTTGTTTCCGTAGTTCAGGCTGAACGTGTCCGTCCACAGGATCGGTTCCACCTCACCGCGCAGGGCGTAGCGCTGCGCCGACGGTTCCTCACCGAGAATGGCTTTGTTCGGCGAGACGGCGATCTCCTCGCGCAGGGCTTCGACCACCGCGGTGTCGTCGACCCACGAGGTGAGGAACTCCTGCGATTGTGTCCAGCCCAGAACCAGTTGCATCGACAGTGCCGCGGCCGCGAACGGAACCCCGAACCACCTCGAGCGAGCGACGAACCAGGCGAGCAGGTACCCGGCCAGCGGAGCCGCGAACACCATGCCGAACGCGACGTGCTTGGACAGCGATGTCTCCTCGCCGATGCGAATCTGCTGCGCAGGCCCGATGACGCTGAACGCCAGCAACGTCAGGACCAACGGCCAGCGACGCCACTGGAGGGCAGCACCGAACACCGCCAGGATCAGGATCACCCCGATCCACATCGCGGTGTTGGTGAGCAGCAGCGATGCCGAGGCCGGAGAGATCGGTGTGCGGTTGGTGGTGGTCGAGACAATGCCGGGCACCAGATCCTGAGCCCAGAACACCAGAACGAAGAAGGAGATCGAGACGGCCGACAACACGATCAACAATGCCTGCCGGACGGCTCCCCAGCGAATCTTGTTCCACGTCAGCAGCATTCCGATCACAGCGATACCGGGAAGGTAGACCGCCGTGGCGTATTTGGTGAGGAATGCCAAGGCCAGTACCGCGCCGATGATCGGAGCCCAGAGCAGTGAATCCTGTTGCGCACTGCGCACTGTGAGCCACAGGGCGACGGCAACCAAGCTCATGGCCATTGCATCGAAGGTCGCCATGTGGGACAGAAAGATCACCGAGCCGCACAGCAGGAAGACCGCGGCACCGAGCAGACCGGCGAGCCGGCCGAAGAGCTGGCTGCCCACGCCGTACGTCGCGACGATCGCCAACCAGACGAACACCATGCTGACCATGCGTGCCGCCTCGAGGCCGCCGACGGAATCGGCTGCCGCAGCGAGGATCGGGAACAGGCCAGGGGCACCGGAGAAGTAGGCACCCGGATATTCGGTGACGTTGACGCCGTCGGTGATGTGCTCGATCATCCGGTGCCCGACGAACACGTAGAGGCCCTCGTCCTGGAAGGCGGTGGTGTTGGAACCGGGCCGAAGCGACAGGGCCGAGGACACCGCGCACATCAGAACCAGCCACGGCCACGACGCCGTCAGCCAGCTGCGGGGCGTCGAGGACGTGCGCCGGGTCGAGCGATCGAGTGGCATCTGGTGTACGAAGGTCGAGATCTCCGAGCGAAACAGCTTTCGCCGCAGCGTCATCGGATCGAGGAGCGTGGGGAATTCGGTACGCCAGAACATCAGTGGATAGACCACGACGAGGTTGAAGACGGCGAACCCGATCATCGGTGCGTAGTTCGACCAGCCGTATTCGGGAGCCCGCCAGAAGATGCCGGCCCACATCGCCACCTGGACGAGCACCAGCCACGTGACCATCAGACGCTTGACGCGCCGAGCGGTGGTGGAGCGGGTCTTGATTCCCGTCGCCTGCCACGCGTCCGTGCGACCGCGGAGGACGTCGAACACCGCCACGGAGTGGATGTAGGAATAGAACGTTTGCACGCGGTCGAGCCCGATGGCGCTCTCGCGGCCCATGGTGACGACGGGGACGATGGCGATGCGCACCACCATGGCCAGGAACACGAACAGGTAGTTGTTGATGGACACGTCCTCGGGGGCGAGGAAGGCCATCAGAATCGGCGGCAGCGCGATGGCATAGATGTTGATCGCCGTGTCGATGTAGTACATGAAGCCGGACCAGAAGCACAGGCGTTGGCGCAGTGAGAATTTCACCGCATGAAAGTCGCGGGACTTGAGCAGACTCATCGACCCGTTCGCCCAACGGTACTGCTGATTGGAGAACTGATCGAGCGTCTCGGGGCACAGTCCTTTCGATACGACCACCGGCACGTAGCGAGTGCGATATCCGACGCGCATGAGATCGACACCGGTGTAGACGTCCTCGCTGTGTTCGATGGCCGAGAATCCGCCGCCGACCTCGAGTGCGCGGCGGCGATAGATCGCGCAGGTACCGACGCAGATCGACGCGTCGCTCCGGTCTCGTGCCGCTTGAATCCAGCGGTAGAACAGCACCTGCGTCGCCCCTGCCGAGTACTCCATCCACTTCATCCGCAGCGTGGTGTCGAAGTACTGCGGACTCTGCACGATGGCCACGTCTTCTTCGGTGGTGTACGGCATGAGTTGATGCAGATAGTCCGGCCGCGGCACGAAATCGGCGTCGAGGATGGTGATGAACTCCCCGTGGGACTCGTCGAATCCGAAACGCAGGTTGCCCGCCTTCTTCAGATATCCGCGATTCGGCCGGACGCGATACTCGTAGCCGAAGGCGTCGGCCAGGTCTCGAACGCTGTCCCGATCGGAATCGTCGAGCACGTAGACCGTCAGCTCGCCACTCCAATCGAGCTGACTGACATGCCAGAAAGTGTTGTGCAACACTGTGATATCTTCGCCCGCACTCGGTAGGAACACATCGACACTTGGGTAGTGCACGGGCCGATACGCGCGTACTCGCTCTCGGTGGCCGGCCAGGGTGTCGCGTCGCGACTGCACCGAGGTCAGCAGCGAGAGAACCATCGCTGCCGTCGTGATGGCGAGTGGAACGAGCAACGGAATTGCCCACGCCTGCCCCTGTACCAGGTAGAGGAGGCTGACCGTGGTGAGAAATCCACCGAAACTCGACGCCAGCGGAATCCAGCGGTGCTCACTCTGCAGATACGAATCGCGTTCGACATCCGTTGGTGGAGAGGGCAGTTCCTCTGAGTCCGGTGGGGCGAAGCGCACAGTATGGCTCTGGAAGATAGACGTCATGACGACCAATCGGCTCACGAGCGCGGCAGTGAAGATGGAATGGGGTCGTCATTGACCTTGTGTCCCCCGACCACCAAAACATACCTCGAGTCCGTTTGGTCTGCTGTTTTCGGACTGTCCGTCGTTTGATCTAATCTAGGACTCCTTATGACCCGCTTCCGGACGTCGTTGCTCACGCTCATCACTGTGCTGTCCGTCGCCGTCGCTGGGTGCTCGTCGGCACCCGACCGGCCTCAGCGCACGTTCGGTTTGTCCTCGGACGGCGAAAATGCCGGAGTGAGATCGGCATTCGACACCGGCGAGGCGCTGGGGCGAGAGCCTCAGGTGGTCAACTTCTTCGAGGCGTGGGCCTGGCAGCGCCCGTTACCGGTGGACACCCTGTACGAGATCCACAACCGGGGCGCGATTCCCGCGGTCACCTGGGAGCCGTGGGATCCGAACGCAGGCGAGTATCAGGACGGCTACTCGCCGTCGCGCATCGCTGCCGGCGAGTTCGATGCCTACATCACGCAATGGGCCGACGCGGCAGCACAATTCGGGCAACCCATGCAACTTCGCTTTGCACACGAAATGAACGGAACCTGGTATCCGTGGTCGGTCGACGGAGTGCGAAGCACCGCTGACGACTATCTCGACGCCTACCGGCACGTTCACGACATATTCATGCGCACCGGGGCCAACAAGGTGCAGTGGGTGTGGTCCTTCGATGCCAGCAGTGGCCGCCCGGAGGGGTTGCCCACCGCCGAGGCGTCGTACCCCGGGGACATGTACGTCGATGTGATCGGTATCGACGGCTACAACGGAGGCGGCGAGGCGACGTCGTGGCAGACGCCGGACGAGGTCTTCGGCGGTGCGCTCCAGACAGCGAACGCCGTTGCGCCGGGCAAGCCGGTCTGGATCTACGAAACCGGAACCGGAGACCGGTTGGGTGACAAGCCCGCCTGGATCACCGACCTGTTCTTGTACCTGGATGCCACCTCGGTCAGCGGACTGCTGTGGTTCGATTTCGACAAACAGGGTGAAGCGAACTGGCGTCTGGACAGCTCTCCGGCTGCACTCGATGCAGCCTCGGCCGCGTTGGCTGAGTGGTAATCAGCTTCTGGGCCGTGCGGCGAGAGCCGAAGCCATGGCTGCGGTGGAGGCGGGACTGCTGTCGATGCGCCAGTCCACTTCCTTGTTCATATGGAACCACAGGAATCCGGTGACGTCCGGTTGCGCGGCCAGGTACTCGATCAATCGGGTGATCCAGGCAGGCTTGGACCCACCGGCCTCGGCGGACGCGACCTCACCGACGACGATGGGCTTGCCCGGTGCGAGTGCCCGCACCTGCGTCAGTCCGTCGCCGAACAACTGATCCGGGGTCTGCCATACGCTCCACGACTGACTGGTTCCCCAGTTGTAGCCGTCGAGACCCACCGTATCGACGTACTGGCTGCCCGGATAGACCACCGACATGGGAACGGCGTTGGGCACGTTGGGATTCCACACCCACTCGACGTTGGACGCACCGGCTGCGGTGAAGAGATCGTGAACGTGGCGATAGGCACGCACGTAGTCCCCGTCGGTGTTGCCGTTGACCCGATCTGCCCACGGATACCAATTGCCGTTCATCTCGTGCGCGTACCGTAGCATCACCGGCTTGCCCCAATTGGCCAGTGCCCGAGCCCATTCGGTGATGTAGGCGTCGTACCGGCCCGAGGTGATGTCCGAGGACTGGAAATCGGGCTGCACGACGCCAGCGCCCGCAGCCCAGGGTTCCCACGTCAGCAGAGTCGTCGACCCGCGTGCGTCGGCGGCGTCGAGCTCGGCGATCGGAGCGGGCTGCGCGAAGTCCTTGTAGATCACGGCGAGCGAGGCTCGCTCACCGAGGACGGATTCGATCTGCTCCAACTCCCACGTGGCGGACGGGCCATTGGGATTGATGATGCCCAGACGCAGTGGTGCCGAGGAGATCTGTTGAGTTCGCGATGTCAACGGAGACGACGATGCCACGACGGTCGAACCGAGGACGAGTGGGATGACGAGTGCGGCAGCTGCGACGCCGATCGTTGACGCCAACGACCTGGTGTTTCTCATGCTGCGACGGTAGTACTCCTGTCGTCGCTGCAGGTGGGAACGGGAGTGTCAAATGTCCTTCATAGCAACATGTTTGGTTGATAATTTCCTGACTACGGACGGTGGTACCGGTTTCGGGGACCGAACGGTCTCGGGGGCTGTTTGGCGCGGGACTTGCGAACCCGGAGAATCGCAAGGATTCGCGTCATCTCCGCTCGAACCGGCTGTCACTTCATGCTGTCGAACCAGGGCCGACAGAAGAAGCATCGGCTTCCGGTTGCAGTTGTGTCGCGATGCGACGCGGATCGTCCTGGGGGAGTGAGTCGATGAGAATGCGTCGGGGATGCGAGGAGGGGCCGGTGATGAGGTATTTCTGACCGGGGCGCACGCGGGCTGCTTCGGCGAGGACCTGCTCCGATGGGGGTTCGGTGTCACGCAGTTCGTTGGTGTCACGCAGTGCGTCGCTGACGATGCGGCGGGGGTCGTATTGCCGCAGGTTCATCGATTCCCATTCCGAGCGTCGGAGCGGAACGCCCATGTCTGCTTCGGCCGCGGTGCGGGTGGTGTCGACGAAGTGGCGCACGCTGCGCACGGCGCGGGTGAGTTGGTGCGCATATCCGGGGAGGCGTTGGGGGCCCAGGACGAACCCGGCGATGATCGCGACCAGGAACAGTTTCTCGAAGGTCAAGCCGAACATGAGGAGAGCTCCGGTTTCGGTGGTGTGAGGGCGCGTCTGTCGTGTACCTCGGTGATCACGATTGCTGCGCCGAACAGCGTGGCCATGGGAACCGCGACCAGGAACATCGACAGGACATCGGCGGCGGGCGTGACCAGTGCACTGAACAGGGCGATGGCGACGACGCTGATTCGCCAGCTGCTGCGTAGCCTGCGCGCGGACAGGATGCCGAGGCAGTTCAGCATCACCAGCAGGGCCGGAAGGACGAAGGCGATGCCTGTGGCCAGGACGATCTTCATGACGAAGTCGACGTAGTACGAGGCGTTGAGGATGGTGCTGTCCTGGTCGGAGGAGAACCCGGCGAGGACGCTGACCATGCGCGGGAAGATGGCGAACCCGAACACGCAGCCGGCGACGAACAGTGGAGCTGCGGCCGCGGAGAATCCGTAGACATATTTCTTTTCCCGACGCGTCATGCCGGGGGTGAGGTAGGCGAACAGCTCACGCAGCCACACCGGAGACGACACGATGACGCCGGTGAACAGGGCGATCTTCAGTTCGAGATCGAAAGCGCCGGTGACGGTTTCGAAGTTGAGGCTGGCCTGGCGGGTGAGGGCGAGTTCTTCGACGGGTGCGCGCAGGATGTCGAGGATCTGATCGGAGAGCGCGAATCCGATCGCGATGCCGACGAGCAGCGACACCGCCGCGCGAATCGCGCGGCGACGTGCCTCGCGTGCATGCGCCGCAAGCGGCATCACTCCCCGCGCGGCGGTGGCTGTGGTCACGAGGTGTGTCGGTACGGAACCGGCGTGGACGCAGCGTCGGCGAACACCGGAGCGGTCGTGTCGTCACGCGCTGTGGGCTTCTTCTCCTCGCGCACTTCGTCTTTCAGGATGCGCATCGACTGGCCGACGCCTTTCGCGAGGGACGGGAGCTTGGTGGAGCCGAAGACGAGCAGCAGGATGGCGAGAACGATGAGGGCATGCCAGCCGGTGAGGTTGTGCAACATGGTGATTCCTTCGTGGGTGTGAGGTGGGGGTGATCAGTTGGTGGGTGCGGAGCCGGCATTCGGCGGACCACCGGCCGGGGGAGTGCCGCCGCCCATCGGGGACTGTCCGCCTCCGCCTCCGGATGGGGCTGCGCCGGCGGTGGGTTCGGTGGTGGTGTCGATGGCAACGGCCAGTGATCCGACGTAGCCGGCGGTGGAGTCGCCCGAGAACGACCCCATCTGCAACTCGTAGCCGTCGCCGAACACGTTGTCGTTGTCGATGCTGCCGAGCTGGGCGAGGTTCTGCGCCGATGACGGGTAGGTGTCGAGCTGGTAGATCGCGTCGAGCATGTCCTGAGGGAATGCGATCTGCGAAGTGGCGATGGCGTTGTCTGCGGTGGTCGCCGATGCGGCGTCGGGATAGACCTCGAAGTGAATGTGGGTCCAGCGGCCGCTGTAGCAACCGGGGACGATCGTGTCGAAGGTGACGGTGCCGTTGGCGTCGGCGGCCTGGATGCCGCGCAGGTACGTCTCGTCCTCGACCCCCTCGGAATACATCGAATACAGCCCTGCCGCATCGCATTGCCACATGTACACGGCGGCGTTCTCGAAGGGGCGATTGTCGTTCGCCATGTCGGTGAGGGTGAGGTTCAGCGACAGGGGCACTCCGCTGACCGTGGTGCCGCCGTCGAGGCTGGAGGTGATGTCGCGGCGAACGATTCCCGATTCTTCGAGCACATTGACGCCGTTCGAGCCGTCGGCAGGGTAAGGGCCGTTGGTCTCGTCGGGGATCTCGCTGGTTGCCGCGGTAGCTGTGCTCGACGCGGTTGCCGTTGTGGCGGTGGCACTTCCAGAGTTAGACGTGCTCGAGCAAGCAGCCAACGCCACCGCGCCGGCCCCCGCGCCGACGATGCTCAGCACGCGGCGACGGGTGACCAAGGTGGTCATGTCGAACCTAGCGCCCTGGTCGACGACGTCCTCGGCGGGGCGATCGAGCAGCCGGCCCTCGTAAGCGGGTCCGGCAGAAGTGTTGGTGGGCTCCGGAATTCGGGCCATTGTGGGATCTCCTCTGAGATGGCATCGGTTGTTTTCGGTAGTGCCAATACTCTGGGACGTTCCGGTGAGGACGCTGAACCTCCGCTGCGAGGTTCCTGTGAGCGGTGTGGCCCGGATTTCCGACCGGAGATAGCTAAGGCTAGCCTTATCACCAATGCCCTCTCGAGCCACAGGATTGTCATGACTCATCGCCTCACGTTCCGCTTCGCCGCAGTGTTCGCCGCCGTGGCAGCCGCATCCATCGCACTTGCCGGTTGCGGCTCCACCGATTCGGCCGACAGTCCGGCAGCCGCCTCGTCCACCGGCGCGTTCCCGCTGACCGTGCACCACATGTACGGCGACACCACGCTGGACTCCGTACCCGAACGGGTCGCGACATGGGGATTCGGCACCACCGACGCGGTGCTCGTACTCGGTGTCGTCCGGTGGCAATGCCGTCGGCCGAATACGGCGGAGGTGACGATCTGATCTATCCGTGGGTGTCCGACGCGATCGAGGCCTCGGGCGGTCCGGCACCGGTTCTGCTCGACAACGTCACGGACGCACTGTCCGTCGAGAAACTACTCGCCACCGACCCCGACGTCGTGTTGGCCCCGCACTCCGGCCTCACCCGAGCCGAATACGACGCGGTGACCGCGGCCGGAGTTCCCGTCATCGCCCCGCCCGAGGAGCTGTGGTCGACGCCGTGGCGCGACGTCATCACCACCACCGGTGACGTTCTCGGGATCCCCGAGCGCGCCAGCGATCTCGTGGCCGATCTGGACCGTCAGGTGCAGGACGCAGGCGCTCAGCATCCCGAATTCGACGGCCGCACAATCGCATACGTGTCCGAGGCTGCCGACGTGTACTACCTGCTGTTGCCGACGGACCCGCGAGTGGAGCTGCTCGAGAATCTCGGCTTCGCCTCACCGGCCTCGGTGACCGATCTCGCGACCGACGATGCCACCGACTCGACGACCGTCTCGGCGGAGAACATCTCGAAGATCGACGCCGACGTGGTGTTCACTCAGGTCGACACCGAGGATGCCCTGCAGCAGTTCCTCGATTCGCCTGTGTCGCGGCAGATTCCGGCCGTAGCCGCGGGTGCGGTCGCCGGATTCGTCGGGCAGGAAGCCGGAGCGGCAGTGGGCCCGACGGCACTGTCGATTCCGTACTTCCTGCCGACGCTCGTCGATGGTCTTGCGGCCGCTTGTTAGGTAGCCGAGGACTGACGAGCGCTACCTCGTGGCACCACTGCGTGCTGCCTCGAGATGGTGAGCGGAGGCAGCTTTCAGGTGCGTGAGATCGGAGGCGACGGTAGCGAACGTGTATCCCTCACTCAGTCGCTGCGCCGCGAGTTCGCCGGACGGAGTGTGGATCCCTGCGGCGATTCCTGCTGCCGCTGCAGCCTTCTGGACTCGAACGATGGCTTCCTCGAACACATCGTCGACGCTCGTGTCTGTCGGTGACGAGCCACCGACGGCCAGTCGCAGATCTGATGGGCCGACGTATACCCCATCCAAACCCTCGACTGCACAGATGGATTCGACGTTCTCGAGTCCCTGTGGCGTCTCGATCATTGCCACTACCGCGGTGTCGCGATTCGCCTCGGACGGCAGTGGTCCGACCCGGAGCTGGGAGCGCATCGGTCCGTACGAGCGGATTCCGGCAGGGGAGTAGCGAGTGGACGCTACCGCGCGCTCGGCGTCGGCAGCGGAGTCGATGAGGGGAACGATGACCATTCGGGCCCCGGCGTCGAGCGCCTTCCCGATGTAGGTGGGGTCGTTCGCTTCCACGCGAACGACCCCGGCAGGTCCGGCCGCCGAATCGATGGCCTGCAAACCGCGCAGCAATCCGTCGTATCCCATCAGGCCGTGCTGGAGATCCAGCGCGATGTAGTCCCAATCCAGATGTGCGAGCCATTCGGTGGACACGGGTGAATCGATGACCGACCAGTATCCGAGAATGCGCTCGCGATTGCGCAGGCGGGTGGCGAAGTCGTTGGCAGGCATGAAGTTTCCTATCGGTTGTAGGCAGGCATCGGACCACGCAACGTGGCACCGACGTCGTCGCAGGCAATCATCAGGTCCTGCGCTAGTGGGCCGCGGTTCAGGGCATCGATGTTGGCTTTCAGGTGTGTCGCTTTCGAGCCGCCGAGCAGTATCGGCCCCACCACTGGCTTGGACCGGAGCCATCGTAGAGCCAGCTCGGTCAGAGGGAAACCGGCGTCCGACGCGATGGCCGAGAGAGCTTTTATCGCCTCGAAGATCTGAGCATTCCAGTATCGGTCGCGATACATCGACGCCAATCGTGAGTCACCGAATCGCCCCTCGTTCGGAGATTGCTCGAATGAGTGCTTACCGGTGAGCAATCCACCGCCGAGTGGGTTGTAGACCATGGTGATCAGGCCGGTGACATCGGCGAATTCGACGTACTCGTCCTCGATTCGCCGAGCCAACAGGTTGTAGAGCTGTTGCGCAACGATCGGACGCGGCGCTCCTACATCCCCTGCGATGCGTGACACCTCACCGATCTGCCACGCCGAGAAGTTCGAGACGCCGAGCGCGCGAACCTTGCCCTCGGCGCGCAGGGCGGCGACCGCCTCGAGAGTGTCCTGCAGGTCCGCTGCTCGGTCGGGTTGATGCAGATAGAGCAGATCCACGTACTCGGTGCCGAGGCGGGTGAGACTTGCTTCGACGCTGAGGCGCAGGCCCTTCGGCGACAGGGGCGAATTGCCATCGGTGTCACCGAGGTACATTCCAGCCTTGGTCGCGACTGTCACCGAGTCGCGTCGGGCAGAGATGAACTTCGAGACGATGCGTTCGGACTCGCCTGCGGAGTAGCCGTTGGCCGTGTCGATGTGGGTGATACCGGCATCGAACGCGAAATCCATCAACTCGACGGCAGCGTCGAGGTCGACCGTATCTCCGAATGTCATGGTGCCCAGCACCATCGATCCGAAACCGAGGTCGTTCATCAGGACACCTCGATTCCGAAGACCTGCATCACCGAGTACACGCCCAGCGCCATGATTGCCAAGCTGCTGATGACGAGTGCCACCGTGATGCCGGGATGGGGCCGGTGCTGCTTGTCGGTTTCGTCGGAGCGCAACTTCCACACCGCGATCACCACGGCGACCAAGAAGATTCCGCCGCCGATTCCGCCGATCTGAACCATCAGAACCGGTGATTGAACGAAGAGATAGAACACAGCCCACAGCGGCGGGAACGCGACGGTCAGGATTCGGATACTCCGTCGGCGGGCAACCGGATCGTTCCAGTCCAAGACACCGAGGATGCCCAAGGTATGCGTCCAGAGCCGGGGCACGCTGGCCACCGAGCCGATCAGGGTGGACCACAGCACCGCGATGGCCCCGACGAGGAAAACGATCTCGGCCCACGGACCCAGGGTGTCGGTGTACATGCGAGACAGGGTGGTGATGACCTCGTTGCCCGCCGGTACGAGTCCTTGCGGGTGCAGAACCGACGCGCCGATCACGTAGAACGCGAGAGTGCAGACAGTGCACACCAGCCAGGAGACCGCGACATCCATGCGCATCACCCGGAGCCATCCGTCTGCACGTCGAGCACGGGCGGGGGGTGCCGTCGGCCGGACCGGTCCACCGTGCGTATCCCTTTTCGATGCACCAATAGGTGTAGGTGGTCATCTCGTCGGCACCGACACCCGTCAAGCCGAACATCGCTACCGAGACGCCGATCAGTGCCGCAGGGATGGTGAAACTCATTCCGCTGGCGAGATCATTGGTGTCCCAGCCGAATTCGGTGAACGGGAGAGCCAGGGCCAGGGCGACAGTGATGAGGGTGAAGCCAGCCACCGATGCGACGGCCAAGCGCTCGATGATCGAATACTTGCTGGTCTGCAGCAGGGCTACGGTGCTGACGACGATGATGACCGTCCAGGCAGTGAGAGACGACCGAGACAGCGGCTCGCCGACGATGGGCAGCAGGATGGAACAGGCTGCGGCCGTTCCACCGATGATGCCGCCGCGCTGGAACATCTTGGTGAAGTCCATGCCGATCCACAGGTAGTTGATCCACCCGCCTCGGCGAGTAGTGGGACCTACGTGTGAATAGAGTTCGAGGGCAGGCTTGCCGGCCAAGATGCTGATCCGGGCCAATTCCATCTGGACCCACACCTTCACCGTCGTAGCGATGATGATGAGCCAGAGCAATACGAAACCGGCTCTGGCACCCAATGTCGTGGTCAGGATGAGTTCTCCAGAGCCCACGACGGCAGCAGAGAGGATCATGCCCGGGCCGAGTCGACGGACACGGCCGCCGAATGTGGTGGGTGGATCGAGTACGTCGGCAGGATCGAGCGCGTAGGGGTCGAGATCTCCGACTCCCTTGCGGGTGTGGGCGGTTTGCGTCATGTTGAGGGCTTTCTCGAGGGGGAAAGTACGGAGTAGTTCAGTGGGCCGAGTGCACCGGAGTGTTGCCGGCCAGTACGCGCGCAATATCGAGTGCGACAGTCGTTCCCATGGTTCGATTCGCCTCTCGGGAACACGCACCGATATGTGAAGTCAGAACGACGCCGGGTGCAGTCCGAAGTGGTGAATCTCCGAGCGGTTCGATGGCGAACGCGTCGAGTCCGGCCCCGGCGAGATGGCCATCCACCAGCAGATCGGCGAGTGCTTGTTCGTCGACCAGACCTCCGCGTGCGGCGTTGATCACCACGGCGCCGGAACGCATGGCTTGCAGTCTCGCTCGATCGAGGATCGGGCCGACACCGGCGATGGCAGGAATGTGCAGCGTCACTACATCGGAGGACGATATGCAGGTGTCCATATCGACTGCAGTGACACCGGCTTCGGTGAAGGTGGCGGGGTCGATCATGGGATCGTGAGTGATGACCTGCATGCCGAATGCTGCACCGTACGCGGCCACCATTCGGCCGATCCTGCCGTAGCCGATCACTCCCAATGTGCGCCCGGCCAATTCGGAGCCGAACACCTTGGTCCACCGGCCCGCGCGGATCTCGCGGTCGCTGGCGGTGATTCCTCGGGTCACGTCGAGAATCAGGCCGAAGGTCAGTTCCGCTACCGCCCTTGAATTGGAGCCCGGCGCGTAGACAACTGCTATTCCCCTCTCCTTGGCTGCGTCCACATCGATGTTGTCGTAGCCGACGCCGTGCTTCGCCACCACCCGCAGAGCCGGTGCCGAATCCATCAGCTCCGCGTCCACGCGGTCCAGACCGACGATCATCCCTGCTGCGTTCTGCACGTGCGCTTCGATGTCTTCGCGCGACGGAGGGCCGGCATGGCCACCTGGTTGCGTCACGGTGTGGCCTGCTGCCTCGAGCACAGTGCGAGGTTCGGACGAGTAGCGACCGAAGGTTGGGGTCGTGACGAGCACCGTGCCGGGGGTGTGTGACGGAGCATCAGCGTTTCCGATGTTGTGGGCCATGTCACGACCCAATCAGAACCGCGCGAAATGCGCAAGTGATGCGCGTCAGTTGCGCGAAACACGCACAACTGGCACTGTGGTTGCAGAACCTCCTCGCCGTGCGGAGGGGCTGTGTTCTCTATGTAGGCATCGCAACAGGAGGGGGTGGCCATGCGGCCCAGCACATCCGGCATGCTCGTCATCGCCGACGACCTGTCCGGTGCCGCCGAGGTGGCAGGCGTCTTTATCGGCTTCGCGGCGGACATCTCTCTCGGTCTCGGCCCTGTTTCGCCCGAACCGGGCGCTTCGAAGCCGAGCGCGACGGTGACAGTGCTCGATCTGGACACCAGGGCCGCCGATGCGAGCGGTGCTGCATCGATCGTGCGAGCCGCAACGAGTGGAGTTCCCGAGGGCACTCGAGTTCTCGCCAAGATCGACTCGCTTCTTCGAGGCAACGTGGCCGCAACCGTCGGTGCACTCGCCGAGGTAGGGCCGGTCGTCGTCGCAGCAGGGTTGCCGTTGTTGCGCAGAGTAATTCGTGACGGTGTGCTGTACGTCGACGGAGTTCCTCTGGCCGACACCGACCTGTGGTCGGCGGAGGCGAGCGCCCCGCCCGTCTCGCTGGCCGAGCTTGTCGGAGCAACGGTGGTAGAGATCGCCGATCTTGCGGACACCAAGGGAATCGTGCTGTGCGACATCGCCAGTGACGACGATCTCGACCGTGTAGTGGCAGCAACGGCGGCTCGGCCGGAGATAGCGTTGGTCGGCACATCGGCGCTCGCCGCTGCAGTCGCACGAACCATGCCGAAGCGTCCGCATCGTCGATCGATCGCCGCCACCGTCGATCCCGTTCTCGTCGTCGTCGGCACTGCCTCGTCGGTCGCGGTCGATCAAATCGACTGTGTGGCCGCCGATGGTGTTCGAGTCGTGTCCGTCGATGTACAGGAGCTGCTCGACGGGCGAGCGGACGCCGGCATTCTGAATGCAGCCTTGCACCGCGGCTCGGTAGTGCTCACCATCGGAGGACCGGTCGATCCGACGGCATCTCGCGCACTTGCCGCGGCCTTGGCGACGTTCGTACACGACGGATTGCGTTCACACCCAGCAGATCTCGTCTTGACTGGCGGCGAGACTGCTCGTGCCGTGATGTCGGCTCTCGGAGTGCACGCCCTCGTACCTGTCGATCAGGTGCACTACGGCGCCGTCGTCTCCGTCGCCCCCGACGGCCGCCGAATCGTCACTCGTCCAGGCAGCTTCGGCGACCGAAACAGCTTGTCCACCATTCACTCGTACCTGATCGGCTCTTCGCCGGTCGCCGACGTAAGGAACTTCGCCATGCCGTCCACCCACACCCTTGCGCTACCCGTCGTTGCCGTCACGATGGGCGACGCCGCCGGGATCGGCCCCGAGGTGATCGTGCCCGCGTTGCTCGACGACCGAGTGGCCGGCTGGTGCAACCCCGTAGTGATCGGCGACAGTCGGCGCCTGCGCCAGGCCGCCGGAGTCCTGGGACTCGACCCCGAAATCGTGACGATCGAGAGCGTGTCGGACGCCGAGTTCGCTCCGGGGCGCATCAACGTGATCGATCTGAACTTGATACCCGACGAGCTACCGTGGGGCGAGCTGTCCTCTGTCGCTGGGCACGCCGCGTACGAATACATCCGGGTTGCATCGGAATTGGCTACCGAAGGCCAGGTCCATGCGATCTGCACCGCCCCGCTGAACAAGGAGGCGCTGCACGCCGCCGGGCACATCTTCCCTGGCCACACGGAACTGTTGGCGCACCTGACCGGGACCGAAGAAGTCTCGATGATGCTCTCGACGCCCAAGCTCAAAGTCATTCACGTCACTACGCACATCGGGCTGCTCGACGCCGTCGCCAAGATCGAGCCCGGTCTGGTGGAGCGAACCATTCGGCGCGGATACGAGGCCCTGGTTCGTTCGGGAACGGCGCAGCCCAAGATCGGTGTGTGCGGCATCAATCCGCACGCCGGGGAGAACGGACTGTTCGGTTACGGCGAGGAGGACCTCAAGATCGTTCCCGCCGTCGAGAAGCTCCGCGCCGATGGACTCGACGTCGTCGGTCCGCTGCCCGCCGATACTGCGTTCTTCCTCGCCGGGCGCGGCGACTACGACCTCATCGTCGCGATGTATCACGACCAGGGGCACGGGCCGGTCAAGGTGCTCGGCATCGAGGCGGGTGTCAACATCTCGGTCGGGCTCCCCGTCATCCGTACCTCCGTCGACCACGGGACTGCGTTCGACATTGCCGGCAAGGGAATTGCCGAGGCCGGTAGCATGATCGAAGCTCTGCGACAGGCAGCCGAGCTCGCAACCACCACGGCCGAGGTCGAGTAGCGGAGGTAGAGATGGCGGTTCGAGAATCGCAGGCGAGGCGAACGGAGATCGTCCGCCTTGCCAAGACGGCCGGGCTTGCCGACGTCGAAGCTCTCTCTGCGCAGTTCGGTGTCACCGCATCGACCATCCGGCGCGATTTGGCGCAGCTCACGGCGGAGGGTCTGATCGCGCGTACCTACGGCGGCGCCATCGCGCTTGCCTCACATCCGGAGTCGTCGCTTCGTCAACGCTCGGGTGAGAGCTTCGAGGCCAAGCGGGCCATCGCGAAATGGGCGGCCAACATCGTGCTTCCCGGCGAAACGGTGATGCTCGATGCCGGCACCACAGTCGGTGCGATGGGCGAATTTCTGCGCGATACAGAACGACTGACCGTCATCACCGCCGGCCTCACCGCTCTCGAATCCCTGGCCGACGCAGACGGTGTTCGCGTTCAGTGTCTCGGAGGAACCCTGCGTCACGTCAGTCAGGGATTCGTCGGGCCGCTCGCCGAGTCGAACCTTGCGCGAGTGTCCTTCGACAGAGCCTTCCTCGGGGCAGACGCCGTCACCGCCGATTCCGGTATCTGCGAAGCGGAGCAGGAACAGACTCGCCTCAAAGAACTGATGATGGAACGAGCGGGCAGCGTCTACGTGCTTGCTCACGCTGAAAAACTGGGTGAGCGCCCATTCCATGCCTGGGCACCGTTGCCCGCAGGTGTCACCTTGGTGACCGACGCCGCTGCGACAACGGATCAGCTCCGCCCGTTCGAGGACGTCGGCGTCGAGGTGGTCGTGGTGTGAAAGCTAGTGCGCGTGACCCGAACTACCGCATCGCGCAACGTCTTCGAGTGCACACCCACACCGCCGACGGTCCTGGAACGCTCGAGTGCGGTGTCGATGTGCCACGAGGAGGCGTCGAACAGGGCGGTGATGTCCTTCGCGGTGACGGTGGCCTCGTGCGGCGGCTCGCCCTCGGATGAATGATGGTGTGCGCCATCGTGCAGATGCCCGACGATGAGCAGCGAACCACCCGGCGCGACCCACTGCGCGATGTGTCGATAGAACTCCAACTGCGGAATCGACGGATGCGCGTAGTGGGTCATCACCAGATCCCAACGCTCGGTGGGGTTCCAGGTCGTCAGGTCTGCTTCGATCCAGGTGACGTCGACCCCGGCTGTCTGCGCCTGCTGTGCGGCGGTGTGGAGGGCGGCTGCGGAGATGTCGGCACCGGTGACCTGCCAGCCCTGCTCGGCGAGCCAGATCGCTTCGGCACCGGCACCACATCCTGCGTCGAGCGCGGTACCGGGTTTCGATCCGGCTGTTTCCTCCACGAGATACGGATTGGCGGCGACGGTGTGGGACGTTCTGTCATCCCAATGGTGCTCCCAGTAGTCCTTGTCGAATGCGTGCGTCATCGATCGTCCTCTCCCGGTGGTGTGCCGGTATCAGAATGACAGCCCGTGCGCAGATGCGGCAAGCAATGTTGCCGTGTCAGCAAATCGGCGACGGTGCTGCGCTGTGTCAGTGAGGTGCGTCGGTGATCATTCGATTGCGGCCGGCGCGCTTGGCCTGAAACATCAGTGCGTCAGCTCTGTCGAGTGTGTCGCGAAGACCTTCGTTCGGTCGCTGGAGCGTGTATCCGGCCGAGAACGTCACACCCGACGGCGTGGTGGCGGCTGCAAGAGCCTCGAGTGATCGAAGAGCGCCCCGACGATCGCAGTTGCGCAGAGTGATCACGAATTCCTCTCCGCCCCAACGTGCTATGAGTCCATCGACGCCGATGCACTCACGGGCTGTCGACGCGAAGTCGCGTAGCAACGCGTCGCCGGCTGCGTGGCCGAAGTGGTCGTTGAACTGTTTGAAATGGTCCAGATCGAGAACCGCGACGACTGTGTCGACCGAATGCTCGTCGACGACGGACACCGCGTAGTCCGACCAGCCGCGACGGTTGAGTGCCCCGGTCAGTTGATCGGTTCGGGACGCAAGCAGGATGCCGTCCTCGACCTCTTTTCGTTCGGTGATATCGAGAGCGGCAGCGAGCGTCCACTCGGCATCGGACGGACCGGTGAAAGGAACCAGAGTCAGGAGAACCCAGAGAATCTCGTCGTTGGGTCGGACGAACCGCACCTCGACTTTCACGGATTCTTCCGCGGCCGTACCGGCGGCCATCAGGTCCTCGACACTGCCGTGAAGCGGGAGGTCGTCCGGGTGAGTGTGCACCGTTGCGGATCGACCTATCAATTCCGAGGAGGGTAAGCCGACGAGTTCGCAGTAGGCGGCGTTGACGTCGACGAAGAGCCCATCGGCGTCGGAGAGAGCTTGCGCCACGGGGCTGGAGGCGAACATGCGCCTGTACCAGTGTTCCTCCACGACGCGACGACCCGCTTTCTCCCCTTCCCGCATCGGAAGTCTAGTCGAGGGCGGGTCGAGCTCAGCGGCACGTGCGTCCGCCGGCTGTTGCGGGAATTGTGGGCGGTAGACAGCAAACTGGCACGAATGTACGACTTGCGGGAACCGTGTGCGCTCCCGCGCCGTCCAAGGGGTTGGGATGGCCGGCCGACGATGGGGTCTTGATGACGACGAAGTGGCGAGAAGTGACGAGCATCGAGTGCCAACAGGATTTCGACGACCTGCTCGACGTCTGTATCGACATCGCCGCCGAACGGATCAGTGAGAACTGGGGCCTCCACCCGGTGGCTGTCGTCAACGATTTGTCCGGCGGGCAGAGGGTGCTCGCGCCGCTGCAGCCGGAGGTCGGCGGGGCATCGAACGCCGCGATGCACGAGCAACTCGTCCACGATCTGCGAGCCGTCGCTTGGGATCTGCGGTCGTACGCCATCGTCTCCGACGTGACCGGCGAGAAGGCGTCGGGCACATATCTCGAGGTTTTGCTCGAGCACCGCGAGTACGCGATGCGAATACTCGTCCCGTACCTGATGCCCGACGCCACGACCTTCGATCTGGGTCCAACGAAAGCTTCGGTGGGGCAACGGTTTCTGTGGGGCTGACTTTCCCCGCAAACGCGCGCGCCTTTGCCAGGTGCGAGCGAATTATGCCCGGATCGGGGGCGAATCCGGACGCGTCTGACAAACGCGCGCGCCTTTGCGAAACCCGGGGGTGCGCGCGCCGATCACCCTCGTCCAGGAGATTGGCACTCTCAACAGTCGAGTGCCAAAATAGAGGCACATACTCACTCGAAAGGAGTCCGCAGTGACCGTCACCTCTCCCCACTTCGATTCACGTGAATTGGACGACGACATGCCACCGAAGTGGTGGAATCGGCGCATTCGTACCCGCGCTCAGGTGACCGAATATGCCGTCATGTTCGGGGCACTGTCGATCGTCTCGTTCTGGGCTGCGGGCCTCGGTATCGCGGCGGGACTCATTGCCGTCGCCTCGGCATTGTGGGCCGATCGCAGCCCCGACCTCTCCGGGCCGCCCGCCGATCGCAGCGACAGGGCGCTCGCCCTCGGGACCGGCATCGTCGGAATTGTCGTCGGCATCGGATTTGTAGTGATGGTGTTGCCGTACTGGTGATGGAGCGACTTCGTCGCATGTGACTGGAACTTCGTAGCCTGCTACGAGCTTCTGCTCACGACCCCGGGCACCCGCCTTCGAGGCCGGTCGACCGTAATGCGGTCGGCCGGTTTCGTCGTTTCGAATCGATTTCTTCGAGTATCTGCGACGGAGCGTTGCACCAACCAGATTTATATGTGACGCTGTGTAGCGTAAAGATTTGAGGACGCGGGCGGAAGGATCACCATGACTGCAGTCGACGACGCACGAACGCTCTACCGAGACAGGCTGCACGCTCTGTCGACGGCATCGGTGCATCAGCACTTCGACGCCTTCCTCGACATCCCCTGGGACGAGCCCGAATATGCGATTGTTCCCAACGATCCACGCTGGGTGCTCCCGGACGCGGACCCGCTCGGCCACACCGACTGGTACAAGTCGCTTCCCCTGGACCGGCAGATTCACATCGGGATGTACCGCCAGGCCAGCATGGTCAAGGTCGGCCTGCAGTTCGAGCAGATCCTCATCAGCGGACTCATGCAGTACGCCCTCACACTCCCGAACGATTCACCCGAATTTCGGTACTCGACGCACGAAGCCACCGAAGAGTGCCACCACACCCAAATGTTCCAGGAACTGGTGAACCGCATCGGCATCGACGTGCCGGGTGGGCCCGCGTGGTTCCGCAAAGTCGTACCGATGCTCACGGTGTTCGCCGCTCGATCGGCACCGTTCGGGTTCTTCGTCGGCGTCCTCGCGGGAGAAGAGCCGATCGACCACATGCAGAAGGGCGTCCTGCGCGCCGGTAGCGTCGGACACCCCTTGGTTCAGCGCGTGATGCAGATTCACATCGCCGAGGAAGCCCGTCACATCGGCTTCGCGCATCAGTACCTCGAGCACAAGGCCCCGCGGCTCGGACGCTTCGAGAAGGCATCGATCTCGATACTCATGCCGGTCATCATGCGACTGCTGTGCGACGTGATCATGAAACCGAGCAAGCAGATGCGACGCGACCTCGACATCCCCGACGAGGTTGTCGACGCCGTCTGGTGGGACAGCGACTCCTCACGAAAGGCATTGCGCGACACCTTCGGTGACGTCCGCATGCTCGCGGGCGAGCTCGGACTGATGAACCGCGTGTCCCGACGCGTCTGGCGCGCCCTCGGTATCGACGGACGTCCCTCGCGCTACCGCAGTGAGCCGTCGTTCGGCTGAGTCTCGTCGACGACGCTTTCGAGTGGCACCTGCGGGATCGCGATGCCGCGGGATGCGCCGAGGCCCTTGACCTGCAGCCAGATTGTGTCGGCCAGGAATGTCGCGAAATGATCGAGCCCGGTACGTGTTTCGGTCTGCCCGCTCCAACTGCGCACCGCACCCATGCAACCGGACACCAGGCCCGCCACCCACGGCCGCACCAGCGACCAGTCGTCGGTGGTCAGGTCTGCATGCACGAGGGACAGGAACGCCGCGACGCTCACTTCCAACTGCTCGGCCAGCATGGCGTTGGTTTCTTCGAGGGGAGTAGGCGACTCGGCACTGACGTCCTGCTCGACGAAACGCGTCCACGCGGGATGCTCCGCCACCCACCGCACGTAG
Organism: Rhodococcus sp. 05-2254-2; assembly: GCF_002259095.1. Lineage (NCBI taxonomy): Bacteria > Bacillati > Actinomycetota > Actinomycetes > Mycobacteriales > Nocardiaceae > Rhodococcus > Rhodococcus sp. 05-2254-2. The sequence continues at coordinate 169,404 of NZ_NOZJ01000004.1, forward strand.
GTACTCACCACTCGATGGACCACATCGCGAGGAGTGCCGGTCAACGCGAACGACGTGACCAACGTGGCCGTCAACTCCGCGCAGATCGCCCGCTGAATGGCCGTATCCAAGTCGGTGCGATCACGAAAATGCCGGTACAGACCGGTGCGATGCACCCCGGCCTCGGCGGAAATCTGTGCGGTGGTGAGCCGCTCACCAGGAGCGATATCACGCGCCAGCACCGTCATGGCGGCGTCGATGATATGGCGTCGACGATCGGTGTTGTGCTGTTCCCAACGCCGCTTACGGCCATCGGACTTCGGGCGCGGGCCACCGTCACTCATGCTGCATGTTCTCACGTCCACACTGGGCAAGGCTGTCAGTTGCTGCGTTTACGAAGCGCGAACAGAACGCCGGCGGCACCGACCACGGCCACCGCTGCGCCGATCGGCCAGAGTGGGAATCCGTCGTCGGTGTCCTCTGTCTGGGTCGCGGGCGGTAGGGCCTCGTTGGTGAAGTCGAGGTCCGTTGCCGGGGGAGCGGCGGCTTGGGTGAGCTGGAACGGAATGCTGCCGGTGATCGGATGCCCGTCGGCGGAGACGACCCGATAGCCGATGGTGTACTCACCCGCCGCACCCAGCCCGTCCAGATCCACTGTCACCGTGCTGCCGTCGACGACGGGATCCGATGCCCCCCATTGCGTTCCATCGGATCCGACGACGGTCACGGTGGCGAAGTTCGACTGCACGGACTGATTGAACGTCAGCGTCACCTCGTCCGGCGCGGCGTCGAGGACGGAGTTCTCGGCAGGGTTGCTGGACTGCAGAGTTGCATGGGCAGCTGCCGGAGCGATCGACAGTGTTGTCGCGGTGAGAATGGCGGCTGCGATCACGGCCAGGCGTTTCATGGACTGCTTTCTTGTTGTGGCTACTCGTGCGGAGGTTCGCCGGTGACCTTGTGGTCTGCGAAGTTGAGGCCCTCACGCACGAGACGGGCGAGGTGACCGTCGGCCAGGCGGTAGATGACGTTTCGGCCGTCGCGTCGGGTCTCGACGAGTCCGGTGAATCGCAGCTTGGCCAGATGCTGACTGACGGCGGTGCGGGAGGTTCCGGTGGCCGTGGTCAATGCGCTGACGTCGGCGGGGCCTCGGTCGAGTAGCCAGAGGATGTGCAGTCGGGTGGGGTCGGAGAGCATCCGAAAGGTGTCGCTGGCCGTGGCCAGGCGTGCGGAATCCGGTTCGACGGCATGGTCGAGACTGATGCGCGGTTCTTTCTTCGGTGGCATCGAACGTCGTCTCCCTACGCGGAGGCGACCACCGACATCCGGGTGCGACTCCACAGGCGTGCTGCGGTCAGTGCCGCAAGTGTAGCCAAGCCCGTGAGCACCATCGCCGCAGTGAACAGTCCGAACTGGGCACCGACCCATCCCGCAACCGGATAGGTGAGCAGAAACGCGGCATGCGAGAGCGAGAACTGCGCCGTGAAGATGGACGTGCGGGTGCTCTCGTCGGATTCACGACGCAGAACTCTCGCCGACGGCGTGTTGATCATCGACGTCCCGACGCCCAGCAGCGCCCACGTCGTGGCCAGAGCGATCCAGGCTGCCGACCCACCGTTCAGGGTTGCAACTGCTGTCGCTGCTGCGGTTCCCACGACAGCCGTTGCGGCTCCGGCGAGCATGAGGGTGTGATCGTTCGTGGATCTGAGGGCTCGCGGGATGAACAGTGCCGCCACCATCGAACCGGCACCGTAGACGCCGAGAGCGATGGCCAGCTGGCTGCTCGATCCGCCGAACAGATCGCGGACGTAGACCACGGAATTGACGACCACCAGAGCCGTCGCTGCGGCGACCACCGTGTTCAACGCGAGCAGCCCCTGCAATTCGGGATTTCTGACGAACGTCGTGATGCCGGTTGTCGGCCTGTTGTGTTTGGGCGTAGTGCGTTTCGGCAGCACTGTGCCCACCACCATCATCGCGGAGACGACGAACCCCAGCGCCGTGCCGACGAACAGTGTGTGAAAGCCGATGACCGTCAACAGTGCTGCGGCGATGAGTGGACTGACCAGTGACTCGAGGTCGTAGGCGAGACGCGAGAGCGTCAACGCGCGGGTGTACTGCTGCGCGTCGGGCACCACGGACGGAATGACCGCCTGAAAGGTGGGCGTGAACGTGGCCGACGCCGCCTGCAGAACGAAGATCAGCACGTAGACCTGCCACACCTGATCGACGAAGGGCAGCGCCAGCGCGGTGAGCGCTCTGACGGCGTCGGCGGTGACGAGCACGAGCTTGGTCGGGAGCGTGTTGGTCAGCGACGAAACAATCGGAGCGACAAACACATACGCGATCATCTTGATCGCCAGAGCGGTACCGAGGACCGCACCGGCGGCACTGCCGGCGATGTCGTAGGCGAGCAGCCCCAGGGCCACCGTCAACAGTCCGGTGCCCAGCAACGCAACGACTTGCGCGGTGAAGAGGCGTCGAAAGGCGATGTTTCGGCGAAGCATGGCTTCAAGGTACACATGCGTGCGCACTTGCGCACTCATATGGTTTTGCTAATTCCGAGTTCCCGCAGGCACGGCAGGGAATCTTTGGGTAGCGTTGCGCGGTCGGCGTCACAAACGAGGTGGTCCATGACCGGTATGCGGAACGCATCGAGCGAGGTCATGCGTCGCGCCGTCGATCAGTTGCCCTCGATGATCGGATACTGGGACAGCTCGCTGCGGAATGTGTACGCCAACCAGGTGTATGCGGATTACTTCGGTATCGAACCTCGGGATTTGGTCGGTAAGCACCTCAGCGAACTGCTCGGCGAGGCTCTCTTTCAGTTGAACGAGCCGTACATCACCGGCGTCCTCGCGGGCGAGCAGCAGCAATTCGACCGGACCCTCATCGACGTCAACGGTGCCGTGCGCGTCACTCAGGCAACCTATGTGCCCGATATCGTCGACGGTGCCGTCGTCGGGTTCACCGCGTTGGTCGTCGATGTCAGTGCGCGCGCCGAGGTCGAACGCGAGCGCGATCGCGCGATCCGGCTGTTCCAGAACGTCATGGAGAACGCCCCGATCGGCAAAGCGGTGATGACCCGTGACGGACGATGGCTCCAGGTGAACAAGGCCTTGTGCGAACTACTCGGCTACACCGCAGAAGAATTGCGGCAGAAAACGTTTCGAGACATCACCCATCCCGACGACATTCCCCTCGCCGACGAACACCTCAAGGGACTGGCCGAAGGGACGCTGACGAACGTGGCGTCGGAGAAGCGATACATCCGCAAGGACGGTGCCACCATCTGGGTACAGCGAAACGCGACCGTGGTGCGTGACGACGAATCCGGCGACGTCATCATCGCGCAGATCCAGGACATCACCGCCCGCAAAGCCGCCGAGGCGTCGCTCGAACGCCAGGTGCTGATCGACGACCTGACGGCGTTGGGTAATCGACGACGACTGATGGCCGAGCTGGATGCGCTGAAGGAATCGGTCGGCGAACGTCCGGTCGGAATGCTCTTCGTGGACATCGATTCCTTCAAATCCATCAACGATCGGTTCGGCCACGCGGTGGGGGACCGGGTACTCCAGGCAATCGGCCGTCGCATCCTGGACAACACCCGCGCTCGAGACATCGCCTGCCGCATCGGCGGTGACGAATTCGTAGCCCTGCTGCACTCCGCCAGATCTGCCGAGGGAGTCGAACGCCTTGCCAACCGGGTTCGTGGCCTCCTCGCCGGCCCCTACGACATCGACGGCACTGTCGTCCCGGTCTCGGTGAGCGTCGGATGGAGTTGGGAACCGACCACCGACCCGGACGAGTTACTGCGTATCGCAGACGAGCGAATGTACTCGTCCAAGCGCGCCTGAGATCTGGATCAACGTGGGTTTCAGTCGGTCGGAGTGCAAGAGAGTCGCATTGATCCGGTGGATCGGGCCGGGCTGGGGAATTTCACAGCCGTGTCGGCCGTGCACCCAGTGGCGGCGCGGGGGTGGGCCCGCGGTGCTTACGTGACTCGACTCGATACGCGATGTAGAGATACAGGACGCCGGTGATGGCACCACCCAGGCAGCTTGCAGCGATATCGAGCGCGGTGGAGCCCGAGGTGATCGTCAAGTGCATCAGGAGGAAGCCGATACCGACTGCGGGCACGAGGGCAAGCGCATTGATGTAATCGGCCCGGGTTGCGCCGCACTTCTTGCTCAGGGCCCCGGTCATGACCCACTCGCGAAATGGCTTCTGCATCTCGGCCTCCGACCTTGTGCGGTCCACTTTGTCCGTTTTCTCCACGGTACCGGATAGTTCGCGGCGCTGACTATGTCATGGGAGGGTGCAGGTATGCGTGCTCTGGTGTTTCTCGCGGTCCTTGCGATCGTGTACACATGGCCGCTGTTCGGAGGCAGCCCCGGCCAGTGGTCTGCCCTGTTCCAGGGCGTCATGATCGGCGCGATAGTCAGCACCGCGGTGACTCCCGCGGGATGGAAGGCGATCCGACGCATCAGAAGTCGACTCGTTGGGTCGTACAGTCCACCCAGGTCCTCGCGGCGATGAAATCGGGTGCAGCTGACCGCGCTCAGCGCGGCTGGCTGCACCGGATTCGATCGAGAGTAGCGACTATCTCGGCGATCACGTGGTCCATGCGTTCGGTCAGGTCGACCCAGGTGTAGCGAAGGATCGTCCAGCTCTGAATGATGTCGTTCTGCCTGATCCGATCCTGATGGAACGCGTCGTGATCGGAGTGAAATGCCCAGCCGTCGATTTCGATAACCACCATCTCGGCGAGGAACGCGAAGTCGAGTTCGTATCCGCCCCATCGATAATTGACCACCCAGCCGCCGATCTTGCGGGCCCGGAACTCTCGAACCAAGAGACGCTCTCCCTCCGAGCGTGCACCGTTCGCTGCGACTTTCAGCAGCCGCTTCGCTTCGGGAGCGCCGGTGCGACCTGGGTTTCGTGCATCTGCCCGCTGCAATCGCTCGAGGTCGGTGTGTCGCTGAAGTGCCCGATCCATGATGTGCGCCTTACCTATCGACGCTTCCAGAACAGTGAGTTCGAGAGACGTGACACGAAGTCCGCGCCGCTCGACGATGTCCTTGTTGTGAATGTCGCGGCGACGTAGTCGGCAGCCCTCGGCGCGGCTTCGACCCCTGCGTGGGGTGGTGACCTCGATGATGCTCGGCACGTCGGAGATCACCCCGTGCCAGAAGGCAGCGGCTTCCCCGCTGAGTGCAGCGTTCGGTCCTGCACCCCACACGGCGCACCGAATGCGTGCGTCCGCGGTGAATGGGCGGTCCACGACGAAGTACACCCCGCGATGAATTGTTCGCCACGCACCGGCGCGAACCGAGCGATCCACTGCGTCGCCACTCAGGCCGCAGAGTGCCGCCTGCGCGCGAGTGATCACGCCGTCGTGCTGTGCCAGCCATTCATCGAGCATGTCCACTTGGACGTTCACGGTGCCGAAGCGGTTCCCTAGCGAATCGGGTGCACTGAGCCGCGCTCAGCGCGGCTGGGTGCACCGAATTCAATCGACGCGGAGCTGTGTGTTCGAGAGTTCTGCCCCAGATCAGAACCCCAGATCTCTGTTGCGACGCTCGCGCTCGAGTCGGCGTTGTTCCTCTGCACGTTCTCGACAACGCCGGAGAAATTCTGCATCGGCATCGGGATTCTGGGCGGACTGACGGCCGGGGCGTGTCTCGTATTCAGGAAACGCAGAGTTGCTCGCGCGCCGGTTGCCGCCACCGGGACCTCCCCAAACTCCTCCTCCAACAGGACGTCCCGCGAACAGCCATGCCAATGAGCCGGCGAGCGGGAGAAACACGACCAGCAGCAGCCACACGATCTTCGGGAGGAATCGCACTCCACCATCGTCGGCCGTGATCACGTCGATCAGACAGAACACCCACAGCAACATCACCAGTAGACCGAGATACGGCATGTGATCCTCCACTTTCAAGACCGTTCGGTCTGATGTATCGAGCATCGTAGCGGGGCTGTCGCGATTTCGACAGATTTGGCCCAGGTCTATCGATCTGCAGGATGTGGTCAGCGAGGCGGGGAACTGCGCTGCTGGGCAAAATCGGGTGCAGCTAGCCGCGCTCAGCGCGGTCAGTTGCACCCGATTCGACCTCCAATTGCTTCAGCCCGCATAGCGTCGCTGCAACAGTCAGTGGCCTTGGGAGTAGATGAACAGCGACGACTGTCGTGTGTTCCTGGTGAGCAGGACGGTCACGGGGTCTGCCGTTCCCCTTGTGGGACGCGAGGTGGACAGCATCTCGGGTTCGCAGGTCAAGCCCAGTGCAGTCCAGTTGCTCGTCGATGCAGCGGCGCACGTCACCGGTTGCAGGGGCGGATAGGAAGGGTTTGCCGCCGATACCGCTGTGTCGTCGCCGGCCTCGCTGGGCGCGTCGAATCGGGCCCGCCACGCGGGCTGACCGACGAACTCCGTGTGGGTGAAGGCCTGAACGAACTCGAAGCCACTCGGCACGTCGAAAGCTATGTCCTGCAGACCACGCGACACTTCTTCTTCATTCATGGACCTGCGTTCGCCGGGCTCGAACGAACTGCACGACGCGGTGAGAACGACGACCAAACCGATGAGCCAGAACCGACACAGTCCTGCTGACGAACTCATCTCGGCGCACGGCTCGATGATTGTCTCGGGATCAGTGTCGGGAGTGCCTTTTTCAGCGGAGTCGAGCCGTCGTCGCCGTTGAGTAGTATTTCCATTGCGGTTCGGGCGATTTGGTCGAATGCGGTGCGAACCGAGGTCAGGGGAACCGGCAACAGTTGCGCGAGCGGGATGTCGTTGTAGCCGACCAGTGAAAGGTCCTCTCCAACAGCCAGATTGTGTCGATGCGCTGCCGACAACACTCCGAGGGCGAGGTTGTCGTTGGCTGCGAACACGGCGGTGGGACGGCCTGAGCCGTCGAGCAGATCGTGTCCTGCGCTTGCCCCGGCTTCGATTCCGTAGCCGGTCTCGATCGTCCACTCCGGGCGTGGTTGCAGGCCGGCTTCGGCAAATGCCCTGTGCGCGCCCGCCAGACGACCGACAGCACTGGACGTGAACAGAGGGCCTGTCAGCACTGCGATGTCAGTGTGGCCGAGATCGATGAGGTGACGAACCGCGAGATATCCACCGGTCTCGTCGTCGCCGATCGAGGACGGGCTCTTTCCGTCGGTTCTCAGCACCAGTACGTGCGGAATTCCGTTCTCGCGCAGGTGACTGGGGAGGGGGTCGTCGGTGCGGCTCGTGGCGAGAACGACCCCATCGACATTGCGCTCCAGAAGCGACTGTGCGGCGTTCCATTCGTCGGTGGGATCGTCGCCGCTCGTCGCGACGACGGCGTGGTAACCCTCCCTGCCCGCTGCCCGGTCGATGGCCTCGAACATCAGCGCCATCACGGTGTCCGAGAGGCGCGGCACCAGGACGCCGATGGTGGCGGTGGCACCGCGTCGTAGATTCGACGCGAACGTGTTGCGCCGGTATCCGAGATGCTCGGCAATCTCGCGCACCCGTACGGCCGTCGCGGATCGGGACGGTGCGACGCGGTCGTCGAGCACACGGCTGACGGTCGAGATGCTGACCCCGGCAGCCTTGGCGACGTCACGCAGTGTGACCGCGTCTGCGCGCTCCGTCGAGAGCCCGCTTCGGGTGGAACGCATGTGCAGTTCCTGACTGTTCGTTGAATCTCCTGGTACGGCCGAACTTACAGATCGCCAGCCTGCGGCGCATGCAAACGTCCCAGGAACGTTTGCAAGCGGGCCATGCGATGCCTGTCACCCCTGATCTTCAAAGTGATGGTTGACACATCGGCGGCGAGCGGTTTAGCGTGATGCAAACGTTCCCGACAACGTTCCCATCAGAATCTCGAGAAGGACGACAACATGAATTCACTCGATCTCCGCGGACTCAGCCCAGCACCGATCACGCCGTTCACTCGCGATGGTGAGGTCGACTACGACGCGATCCAGCGCCTCGGTTCCTGGCTCGGCAGCGTCGACGGCGTCAAGAGTCTCGTCGTCCTCGGTCACGCGGGTGAAGGCACATTCCTCACCCAGGCCGAGCAGGCCAAGGTGATCGGTGCCTTCCGCGATTCGGTCGACGGAAAGCTTCCGATCATCGCCGGCATCACCGGGGAAGGAACGGCCGTATCCGTCGAAGAAGCCAAGCGTGCGGTCGACGCCGGTGCATCTGCCGGACTGGTGTACCCGTCGCACGGTTGGCTGCGTTTCGGCTACCAGGACGGCGCACCGCAGGATCGGTACCGCGCACTGTACGAAGGATCGGGCTTGCCTCTGATCCTGTTCCAGTACCCGGACGTCACCAAGGCGACGTACAACCTCGACACCCAGCTCGAAATTGCCGCTCAGGAGGGCGTTTTCGCAACCAAGAACGGCGTTCGGAACATGCGCCGTTGGGACCGTGAGATCCCGGTTCTGCGCAAGGAGAACCCGGACCTGCAGATCCTCAGCTGCCACGACGAATACCTGCTGCACACCATGTTCGACGTCGACGGCCTCCTCGTCGGCTACGGCGGCCTGGCTCCCGAACCCCTCGTCGAGCTCATTGCCGCAGGCAAGGCCAAGGACTACCCGGCCGCACGCGCCATCCACGACCGTCTGCTGCCCGTCACCGCCAACGTCTATCACCGCGGATCTCACATGGAGGGCACCGTCGCGCTCAAGGAAGGCCTGGTCCACCGCGGCATCCTCGAGCACGCCACCGTCCGCTCGCCGCTGCTGCCACTCGCCGCAGGCGCTCACGAAGAGATCGCGGCGGCACTCGATTCCGCGAACCTCGGTTCGGTAGTACCCGCGCTGGTCTGAGTTCCCTCGCAGGGACAGACCGCGTCAGATCACTCGGTCGGCATCGGTGGCCATCTTCGCCCGGCCATCGATGCCGCACACCGACCTTCGCTCGTACTTTTCGTATCCGCTCCCCACCGCGTCGAGCCGAGGGCACACTGCCTCTAGTAGCGAGTACGGAGCGTCACCAGAAAGGCTCGTCATGAGTCAACCCCGCACGACCCCGGTGGCACAAGCCGCGTCCACCATCACCGCTGATGGACCGCCTGCCATGTCGAGTCGATGGAAGACCGTCCTGAGCACGCTGGCCATGGCGGGTCCCGCCTTCATCGCCGGCGCCTGGCAATTCGGCCCCGGCAACCTGGCCAGTGCGGTCGAGGCCGGTAGCAAGTACGGCTACGCGTTGATCTGGGTCGTCGTGCTCTCGACGGTGTTCATGCTCGTGTACGCCGATATGAGCGTGCGTCTGGGAATACGGACGCCGACGTCGTTGATCAGTTCGGTCAAAGACATCCTCGGACACCGCGTCGGCGTCGCTGCCGGCTTCGGGGTCTTCATCATCACCCTATGCTTCTCGGTCGGCAATGCCGTCGGATCCGGACTCGGGCTGTCGATGGTATTCGGCGGATCCCCGTTGATCTGGACGATTGCCTGCACGGCATTCGTGGCGCTGATCCTGTTGTTTCGCAACGTCTATCGCATAGTCGAGCGAGTGCTGCTCGTCATCGTCGGACTCCTCGGTGCCGCCTTCATCATCAGCGCGGTCATCGCGAAGCCGGACTGGTACATGGCTCTCGACGGCGTGATGCCCAGCGCCCCTTCGGGAAGCTTGCTGCTCATCGTCGCGCTCGTCGGCACCAACTTCTCACTCAACGCAGCGTTCTTCACCTCGTACGGCATCCATGAACGGGGCCGGACCAGAGGCGAATACCGTCAAACCTCCATTGCCGACACGATTCCCGGCATCGTCGCCCCCGGCATCATGACAGCGCTCGTCATCGTCGTGGCCGCTGCGGTACTGGAGAGCCAGAATGCCGAAGCGACCAGCTTGGTCGGACTGGCGAAAATATTCGAACCCATTGCAGGACCGATAGGTTCGACCATCTTCGCCCTCGGACTGTCGGGAGCGGCCTTCTCCTCGATGGTGGCCAATGCCACCGCCGGAGGAACTATGCTCTCCGACGCGTTGGGCCGGGGAGCATCGCCCGGTACCCCTACGGCGAAGGTGACCTGCGCTGCAATCCTGGCGTTCGGTTTGGCGATCACCATCATGTTCACCTCGTCGCCGATCCAACTGATCATCGTCGCCCAGGCTCTGACCGTGCTGGTGGCCCCATTCCTCGGCTTCTTGCTCTACGTCATGAGCAACAATCGCCAACTGATGGGAGACCTCCGAAACACGTGGTGGAAGAACGCACTCGGTGTCCTCGGATTCCTCTCCATCCTGTCGCTCTCCGGTGTGCTGGTCTACGAACTTATGACTCGCTAGACCACGCGTCGCAATCGTCCCGGGCGGAAGTTCTCACGAACTCCTGCCCGGGACTTTTCTCTACCTCAACGCCACCGATCGCGGTGGGTGTGTCGTGACGAACTGTCCGGCTATCGAACCCACGAGCGCGATTCCGAAGCCGACGCACTGAACCCCGGTCATGCTCTGTCCCAGCACTATCCATCCGATGACTGCTGCAGTCAGCGGACTCAGCACGCCGAGGAGTGTCACATTGGCACTGGGAAGAGCGCGGGCACCGCGAAACCACAGTGAGTAGGCCAAGGCGCCGCCCACCACTGCGAGCCAGGTGTAGCCGACTGCAGCCTCGGCATCCAGTGCCCACTGCCCTTCGTCGACGATCGGAATCAGTGGCGAGATGACCATTCCGCCGATAATCAGTTGCCATGCAGTGGAATTGAGTGGGCTGGTGTCGGGTGGCACACCCCAGCGCTTGGTGAGGGCGACACCGATTGCCATGCTGACGGCTCCGACCACTGCGGCGGCGAGGCCGATTGCGTCGAGTCGGATCGTTCCGGACACAGCCGTCAGCGCAACCCCGACGACGGCCAGCGCGGCCCATCCAACCTGGACGGGCCGCGTTCGTCCCCAACCGAAGATCACCGATATCGCCACGATCACAAGCGGCTGCGCGGACCCCACGACGGCGGCAATTCCACCGGGTAGCCGGTAGGCCGCCACGAACAGCATCGGAAAGAACAACCCGATGTTGAGTACACCGAGGGTCGCGGTCTTGAGTCTCCATCCCTTTGCGGGAATGCCCGGAGCGATGAGCAGCAGAAGGAGCCCCGCGGGAACCGCGCGCAGCACGCTGGCGGTCATCGGCCGGTCGGGAGGAAGGAGTTCGGTGGTCACCAGGTACGTCGTGCCCCAGAGGATGGGAGCGAGTGCGGCAGCGGCCGTCAATCCGAGAGTCGAGGGGGCGACGTCGGGCGCGCGGAGGCGTCGAGCATCGGTTGGGTGTGTCTGCATGCGAGGTGGTCGCATCGGTGGCTCATCTCTAGGGCGCGGTCCGTAAACATCTTAACGTTGAACTATCTAGCATTGAACGGTAGGACGGTCGTGGCACAATGTCAAACAATTGAGCACTGAAGTATTGAAGGGTGGTTGGCTCGATGTCGAACGAGGCACTCGACGCAGTGGACCGGATCGTCCAGCAGTGGCGGGCCGAGCGGCCCGATGTGGATGTCGGCCCCATGGAGGTCATCGGCCGTATCAGCCGTGCGGCGTCTGTACTGGACAGGCGCACGCAGGCTGTACTGGTCGAATTCGGTTTGCAACCAGGCGAATTCGATCTCATCGCAACGCTCCGGCGCGCCGGGTCTCCGCATCGTCTCACCGTCGGGCAGCTGCTGGACAGCGCGATGGTGACGTCAGGTGCCGTTACGCACCGTTTGAATCGGTTGACCGACAAGGGATTGGTCGAACGCGAGATCGACCCCACCAATCGTCGGGTGGTCATAGTGCAATTGACGCAGGCCGGAATCGCTGCAGTGGATGCCGCGCTACCCGCTCACGTGGCCAATGAGGAAGCTCTGCTCGGATCGTTGAATTCGGATGAACGACGGCAACTCGCAGGCCTGTTGAAGCGACTTCTTCTCGATCTCGGATAGATGCGCCACCGGCACCGGCTCTTCCGCATCCAGGCGGACTGTGGTACTTGTTGTTCCATGAACTCATTCGACACGTCGAAAGGCGCATGAGCGCCCGTAGTCACAGCACCGTCGGTCTCGAAACGCCGAGGTGCAGAACATGAAGCTTGCCGAGGCCCTCGCTGAACGAGGGGAACTGATCAAGCGCACCGAACATCTGAAGGTTCGGATTCTGGCGAACGCCCGCCATCAGGACGGTGAATCACCGGCTGAAGATGCGTCGATTCTGTTGTCGGAGTACACAACTGTGCTCGACCGTCTCGAGGTCCTCATCCGCAGGATCAACCGGACGAACAGCGCCGCGACGATGCGGGACGGAACAATTACCGACGCACTCGCGTCCCGTGACGTGCTGCGGATGCGTCACAAGGCGATCTCCGCAGCAGCGGACGCCGCGTCGGGACGTGAACAGGAGCGTCGATACGGTCCGCGACAGCTGCGGTCGGAGTTGGTGTATGTGGCAGCCCTTCCTGTTGCCGAATTGCGCTCCACTGCAGACGATATCGCCAGACAGATCCGGCTGGTGGATCTGGAGATCCAACGCATCAACTGGGAATGCGACCTGATCGAGTAGTGAATCGGTTGCCGGGTAGTAGGTAGTTTTCGTTCGAGGCGAGCACGTGCCGCGGCCGGCGGTTTTCCGGTCCTTCTCCCGCGTGGTGAGCAGCGTCCCGGGTATTCACCCGTTCACAGTGCAGCTCAGTACAATTCACGGAGTACGGCGCACACCTCACAGTGCACTACCGTGTGCTGATCGAACGAGAACGAGGGTGGGTAAGGGGCCACCCGGCATTGTGGTCTCGACGGCTTTCGGAGGTTAGCCTGAACGGCATGAACGTACCGCCGATACGCCTCGAACGGCCTGCTCTGATCGTCGTCGACGTGCAGGCTGGATTCGACGATTCGGAGTTCTGGGGTCCGCGGGACAACCCGTCGTGCGAGAGCAATATTGCTGCGCTTCTACGGGTGTGGAGGTCGAAGGCGTGGTCGATCGTGTTCGTTCGACATGACTCCGATAACCCGCAGTCTCCATTGTCGCCGACTGGTGATGGGCATGCGTTCAAAGACGTCATCGAAGGAACTCCGGATCTGCTGATCAGCAAACGGGTCAATTCGAGCTTCTACGGCACCCCGGACCTCGATGCCTGGCTACGAGCAGAGGGCATCGACCAGGTGGTGATCTGCGGGATCACCACCAATCACTGTTGCGAGACCACCGCGCGCATGGCGGGCAATCTCGGTTACGACACCTACTTCGTCATCGACGCCACACACACCTTCGATCGCCTCGCACTCGACGGAACCACGGTGCCCGCGGCGACGTTGTCGGCAATGACTGCGACAAACCTGCACGGGGAATTCGCGACTGTCGTCGTGACGGAGGATTTGCTTTCGAGCTTCTAGCCGAGCCGTTTGATACCGTTCGGTATGGCGAATCGGCGGACGACTGCAGGTCTGGCAGGACCCATCGTGTTGCTGTATCTGGGTTACTTCGCCTCGGTCCCGATAATCCAGGCTTTCGTTCGCGGCCTGTTCGAGCCGCAGTTGAACTGGGCCGAGATCGGTTGGGGTGAAACGATTGTATTTGCATTCATGGTCGTTGCGGGACTGATTGCGTGCGTCACGGCGATACGGATTCTTGTCGACTCGCCGCGGTTTCCGGGCATCGTGGCGACGTCGGGTTCGTCGATCGGCCGCAAGATCGATTCGGTGGCTGTCACGCTGATCGGGTTCGCAGTCGTCGTGTTTTCGCTGATGGGCGAGGGTCTGGCACTCGGCTTCTTCGCCCCCATCGTTATCGGATGGTTGTGCGTCAACACAATTCGCAACTACAGATCGCTGTCCAAGTCGGGTCGAGCTGCGACGGTGCAGTGATACGTGAACACCGTACTTGCGCTGCTAGTGATGGTCGGAGTTTGCGCGTTCACATACGGCGCTGCAGTCGGCATTCGAGGAAAGGCGCTCCACGTCGACTACTACGGCCGCGACGTGCCGGACCGAGTGAAGACCACGCCGCACCTGCGTGCACGGGCGAACAGGATATTCGTGGTCTGCAGCGTCGCTGCCGCTACTTTGCTGCTGGCTCCACTGTTTTGGATCTTCACCGACTTCCAACGCGAAAGAACGACGTGGGAGTTACTCGGTCTGGCGGGCTATGTCTTCATCGTCGTACTCGTCGGCAGCTACCCGTTCGCAAAAATCAAGAGTCTGTGATCATTCGGCCTTCGCTCAGGTTGGTTCCGGATCCATCAGTGACTCGACTGTCTCGCTCTCGGAAATCGATCAAGACCACGTAGAAGCCCGGTGCCGAGTCCGGATAGAGCACTGTGAATCGAGGCCACCGTTTGGGTCCAGCACGGGTCGAACAACGATCTGGACGCGCTCGTCGAGTCAGGGGCCGAAACGGTTCAGCTGAGTCAAGCGGGCACTGTCAGAACCGGCCGACCGCAGTGTCGAGCAAGGTTGTCGGCTGCGGACTCGCCGCCCAATCTGCGTAGTACCGAACCGAAACCGCCGCCGGACGCACCCAGGACAATCATCGACGCGTCGTACTTCCGTCCGAATGATTCCAGTGCGCCGCCGGGAGTTCCGTAGACCGCATCGTAGGTCCATGGAACGTCGGCTCGGTCGAGTGCCTCGGTTGCACGTTCACGTTCGCGCCCTGCCTGGGCCTCGGTGTCCTCTTCGTACGTCTCCGAGTCGGGGTCGACGGGTGTGTCGGCTAAGTCGATCACGTGTACGACGTGCACAGATCCTCCGATCCCCGATGCGAACTGCAGCGACCACGTCAGCGCGTGATGCGAGATGTCGCCGCCGTCGTAACCGACCACCAGCGGGCACTTGTGGATATGGGGACCACCGTCCGGTCCGTCGATGTGCTCTACCGCGCTGCGTCGGTGGTGGTCTGAACTGGACATCATTGCCTCCTCGAATCGTGCACTGCAGAACGAACATGCGCCCTCATCAGATGTACGCCGTCGCGATCATCGCGACACCGACGACCGCAGTGGTGGCGAGCGCCGTGCCGATGGCGTTGGACGCGGCGAGCCCGTAGTGGCGGCGTTCGAGCAGGCGGATGGTCTCCACACTTGCGGTGCTGAAAGTGGTGAAACCACCGCAGAACCCGACACCGATAATTGCCTGCACCTGCTGAGGTGCAGACCGAAACATCACCAACCCCGCCACGATGCCGAGTACGGCCGATCCGGTGACATTGATCAGCACTATGGCGTAGGGGAATTCGGTCTTCAGTCGCGTTCGGATGACGCCGTCGAGCACGAATCTGCTCACTGCCCCGGCACTTCCGGCGAGAACGACCCACAGTGCGATCATCGCTTGTCCTCCGTGTGGGCACCGAACTGTTGCGCGAGAACTATGCCTGCCCCGGCTGCGAACGTACCGACGACCACACTGACGGTCATGTACAACGCGGCCGCCAACACCCGATGATCTTGCAGCAGTTCCACGGTCTCGAGAGCAAAGGAGCTGTAGGTGGTGTACGAGCCGAGTACCCCGGTGCCGATACACAATCGGATTCGGCGTCGCCAGCCGTCGTCAGGGCCGGAGAGCGCAAGACGCTCCAACAGCATCCCGAGGACGAAAGCTCCGGTGAGGTTGATGACGAGAGTGGTGAAAGGGAACGGACCCGAATTGGGCGGATACGCGGTCTCGGCCGCGTATCGAACACCGGTGCCTACCAGGCCGCCGAGGGCTACGGCCGCAATAGCGGCTGGTTGGGCATGCACTGGGCGGGAAGGGGCCGGGCTGTCGGGGTCGACCGGCAGGGACCCATCGGCGGTAGCGCCGTGCGTCTCGTGGAAATTGTTCATCAACCTGCTCCCTATCTGCGGACATACGAGTGCCGAGACAGGGACTGTTGTCGGTCCGAGGACCGAGGTTCGGTTACGGCGAGCCCCACCGCCGCTGCGCGCACCGGCGCATGATCATGATGGCACACCGTGATGCGGCTCCGCCGCAGTGGCGTGATCAGGTGCCCTGGGTGGCACTCGACCGCACCACTGCCGAAGGCACTGGGCCGTCGTAGCGGGCGATCGGGCGAATGATCTTGCTGTCATGTGACTGCTCGACGATGTTGGCACACCACCCGACCATCCGACTGCAGGCGAAGGTGGGCGTGAACATCGACCGAGGAATTCCGCAGAGCTCCATCACGACACCGGCGTAGTACTCCACGTTGGCGTACAGCTTTCGATCCGGTTTCAGATCGGCGAGCGCAGCGGTGATGACCTTCTCGACCTGAACAGCCTTGTCGATGAGCTCCCCGCCCAACTCCTGCGCAGTTTCGCGCAGCATCACCGATCGGGGATCGTCGGTTCGGTACACCGGGTGCCCGAAGCCCATGATGCGTTCGCCTGCAGAGATTTTCGCTCGCGCCCAGGCGTCCGCGGAATCGACGTCGGCGATCTCGTCCAGCCCGTCGAGAGCGCGATCCGGGGCACCTCCGTGCAACGGACCAGCGAAGGCACCGATGGCTGCGCACACTGCGGATGCGATGTCCGAACCTGTCGACGCGACAACTCGCGCAGTGAACGTCGACGCGTTGAACCCGTGATCGATCGTGGCGGTGAGGTATCTGTCGACTGCTCGGGAATGGGAGGCGTCGGGTACCTGCCCGGTGATCATGAACAACCAGTTCTGCGCGGTGGTCAGATCCTCGCGCGGTTCCACGGGTTCTTTGCCGGTCCGAATCCTGTGTACGGCAGCCAGAATGGTCGGCGTCATCGCGCACAGACGTAGCGCGGTCACACGCTTGTCCGATTCCGACGACTCGTAGAGGGGTAGTGCGCCTGCCAGCCCCGACAACACCGTCCGTAGCGCAAAGAGGGGTTGCTCGGGACCCGATTGCGCCACCGTTCTCACCGCAGCTGCCACGGCCTCCGGCAATATTCGCAGCGGTGCCACTGTACTCAGGAATTCGGCGCGCTCGAAATCGTCCGGCAGCCGACCTTCGACCATGAGGAACCACGCGTCCTCGAAGGTCAGGTGTAGCGCGATGTCGATCGCCGAGTACTGGCGGTAGTGATAGAAACCTTCGTCGCCGCGAACATCTCCGATGGATGTGGTGGTGACAACGACGTTGTGGAGCCCCCGTGGGGCATCGAGAACGGTCATGGCTGCACTCCTTTGCGCTGGTCAACCCCTACGATCCGCGCTAACGTTGATTATTGTCAATGTTGATCGAATCAATGTGAAAGGCGGACATGACGCACGCCGACGGTCGGAACATGCTCACCACCGCGCAGGCTGCCGCACGGCTGGGGGTCAAGCCGGAAACGGTGTACGCGTACGTCAGCCGCGGTCTGCTGACCAGCACTCGACTGACCGGCGTGCGGGGGAGTGTGTTCGACGTCGACGAGGTGGAATCTCTCGCCGGACGCGACACCGCTCGGCGTACCGATATCGGCGCCGTGGAACGAATTCGAACTCGGATCACGCTGATCGACGACGGGCATCTGTACTACCGGGGGCGTGATGCGGTGGAGCTCAGCTCGCGTGCGTTCGAGTCGGTTGCACACTTCGTCTGGACGGGTGAATTGCTGGACGAAGTCCACTTCCACGCGGACTCCGTTGTGGTGCAACGATGCAGAGAAGCGACAAGGCTGGTGTCGCCGGATTGCCGGTCCATCGATCGGATCCGCATCGCCGTCGACATCGCGTCCACCTACCGACCGATGCGATTCGACACCGGGTCCACATCCGTTGTTCGCGAGGCAGGGCAGCTGCTGGCGACGGTCGCAGCAGCACTCGGTGGTGGTTCCTCGGAGCTTTCGGTTGTCGAATCGGTCTGGGCGGCAATCAAGTCCGACTCCTCGAATCCGAACGGTCTGGCGGTGCTGCAGGCCGCGCTCGTCCTGATGGCAGACCACGGTCTTGCTGCGTCGACGCTCGGAGTTCGGGTGGCAGCGAGCACCCGAGCCAATCTGTATTCGGCAGTCTCGGCGGGTCTGGGATGCATCGACGGCCCGCTGCACGGCTCCGCTGCCGATCCCGTGTATCGGTTCCTGACGATGGCGATCGACGATCCGATAGGCGCTCTCGCAACACAATTGAGGTCCGGGGAGCGGGTGCCCGGCTTCGGGCACGTCATCTACACCGACCGAGACCCGCGTGCCGAGGAACTACTGCGACTGCTTCGGGACCCGGCTCACGGTGCGGACCCCGTAGTGATCGCTGCAGCGGACACGATAATCGAGGAGGTGAGTAGCAGATTCGATACCTTTCCGAACTCGGATTTCGCTCTCGCCACGTTCACCCTCGCCTACGGGCTCGAGTCCGACACACCGGAGATGCTGTTCGCACTCGCCCGCATTGTCGGGTGGACGGCACACGCCATCGAAGAATACGACGAAGCGCCCCTTCGCTTTCGGGTTCCAGGCATCTACACGGGGACTCGACCGGGAACCTACTGAGGCGTCGGGCAGTCCAGTAATGCGAACGCAGCAAGCAGTTGGCGACGCGCGGCAGCGATCTCGGCTGTGTTGTCGGCCAGGTGATGCAGCAGAGCGCGCTGAAAGATGCCGTCGAGAAGGATGTAGGCCGAGGCGTTGTCGAGTGCGGGAGTGGAGCCGCGAAGTTCGCAGTAACGAGCGACCACGCGCCAGATCATGTCCTCGCGACGCGCCTCGATCTCGAGCACGTCGTTGCGGAACGAGCCGTCGAACAGAGCTTGATTGCGCAGGTCGTACCAGAGTCGATGGATGCCGGCGTCCTCGACCAGAGTGGCGAAGTACTTCTCCTCGAAGTCCGCGTACAAGCCGGTGGCGTCGACGGCGTTGGCCACCACCTCGTCGTAGCGAGTGACACACATGGCCTCGTACTGGCGAACGGCGTGCGTGATGAGGTCGAGTTTGTCGGTGAAGTAGTAGTGCAGCACGCCGTGTGAGTACTCGGAATTCTGCGCGATCTCCCTCAGTGACGTGCGCGCGTAACCCAATTCGGCCAGCGTGTGCAGCGTCGCCTCGGCCAGTTCGGTGCGCTTGGCCTCGAACTTGTTGCGGGCTCGCTCTTCGATACGCGCGCGAGGATCAACGGTCTGGGTCATGTGCCGGGTCCTTTCCGCGCGTGGTCGTCACCTCAGTGTATGCCCGACGGCCGATCGGGGGATATCGGCGGCGGCCAGATATTGGTCGCTGAAAAAGGTGTGGGCGGCACCGCGCTGCTCGGATCCTATTGCGCTACAAAGGCTGCAGTCATCCAGGTCACCCGCGTCGCAACATTCGAAATGCGAGCATCGGGAGTGCGGGTGAATGCGGTGTGCCCCGGATTTGCCGACACTGCGATGGTCGACCGACTGGTCCCGGACTTCGAAGCCGCGACCCAGATTCCGTTCGGTGACCTGGTCGCCGCGAAGCAGGAACGACTGGGAACGCCAGAGGACATCGCGGAAGTGACGTTGTTCCTCGCCTCCGACCGGGCGTCGTGGATCACCGGAAGCCACTACATCCTGGACGGAGGACTGTCGGCGTCGCTCGTCTAGGTTCGGGAGCTCCCCGTCACCCGAGGGCGACGGGGAGCAACCCTCGGGGCGTCTCGGATGCGATGTCGGTCAGCGCTTCCTGCAGGTCGGGGTATCGGAACTCGAAACCGCTGCCTGTCAACACCTGTGGATCCACCCAACGGCTTTTCAAGACCAATTCTGCCTCCGTGCGAATCACCCGTGCCCCGAACTGAAGCAGCCATGCCGGTGTCGGCAACCCGCGGCTTCGGCCCAGAGTGCTCCTCACCTTCTGCATCAGCTCCTCGTTGGTCACCGGGAACGGCGTGGCCAAGTTCACCGGGCCGGAGATGCCTGTGTTGTCGTAGAGGTGATCGAGGATGCGTCCGACATCGGCGACGTGCACCCAACTGAACATCTGGCCGCCGTCGCCCATCGTGCCGCCGAGTCCGACTCGGGCCAGGTCGATGATCGGGTTGATCGCACCGCCGCCTGCACCCAGCACTATCGACATACGCAGCGCCACTTTGCGAATGGCCACATCGGCGTCGAACAGCTCACGCTCCCAGGCGCGGGCGACCTCGACGGAGAATCCCGACCCGATGTCGCCGGATTGTTCGTCCATCGGCCTGTCGCGCGAATCGCGATAAATGGTGCCCGTACTGGCGTTGACCCACAACTCGGGTGGGTTCTGGACCTGAGCCAAGGCACGCCCGAGTTGGGCCGTCGTCTGGATGCGCGATGACATGATCTCGTCCGCGTTCGCCTTGTTGTAGCGACAGCTCACCGAGCGGCCTGCGAGGTTGACGACCAGATCGGAACCGTCGAGCACGTCGACGAGGCCGCGATGGTCGGACCATGTGGCATCACTGGATGTTCCGCGCCCGACGGTTCTGACGCGAATGCCGCGATCTTCGTAGGAGCGATGCAGGTACCGGCCGATGTAGCCGGAGGCACCGCACACGACGACAGTCGATGGTGAATCAGTCACTGGTCCAACCCTTCTGGAGAGGTCATTCGTTTCAACAGGCCGGCCACGTCGGTGACCAACCCCCGCGCCACCGGGAGACGAGCGAGGCGTACGGCTTTGGCCACCACCGGTACGAGCCCGTCGACCAGGATGCGGGTGCGTGCCTGGTTGTCCGAGGAGTCGGTGACCCAATGGAGGGTGACACCCATGTAGATCATCCAGAGCAGCTGCGGAAGAACGTCTTTCAGAGAACCGGGAACCTTCTGTTTCGACGTCTCCAAGGTGGTTCGCATGAGGTCGATGGCCATGGACCTGGCGTCGGACGATTCTTCCGAGAACGGACTGGAACTGGACCGGGTGGGCAACGCCAATTGCAGAAAGGATCCACCGAATGCGTGATACGGCTCCATCACGTCCAGCCCGGAATGCAAGACGGCAGCCAGGTTTTCGGACAGTGATCCGCCGTCGACGAGGACGCGGAGTGCACGCTCGCGATGATCGCGCTGGATCACCGTGTACAACTCGTTGACGAGTTCGTCCTTGCCGGCGAAGTAGTAGTAGGCATTCCCGCGCGAGACGCCCGCTTCGTCGGCGATGCGACGCATCGTGGTCGCCTGGAACCCTTCCTCACGAAAGAGGCGTAGAGCTACCTCGACCACCTTGTCGCGAGTCTCAGACGTGCGAGCCATCGATTCACCTCAATTCTGAACGTGTTCAAATTCGACCATAGACCTGCTTTTGAACACGTTCAAGATCGGATGGTGGATGCCAGGGAGGGCTCTGCCCGATTTTCAGCGGTGACCACGGTGTCCGATCCCGGTTCGTCGGAAGATCTGGCCCCGATCGAGGAGAATTCCATCCATGCTGCCGCCGGAAAGGACCTACGCCGAATTTCCCTCGCCCGTCGACGGGATTCGGTGCACCTGGGAGCGGCGGTCGCACGCGGGGGACCGGCCGTTGATCGTTCCCGACGGATGTGTGGATCTGATCTGGTTCTCCGATGGACGACTCGAGGCGGCGGGCCCGGATACCGCAGCCCGACAAGCCGTCACCCTCGGTCCGCTGGAGATGGTCGGTGTGCGTCTCGCTCCGTCCGCAGCTCGAAGGGTCAGTGCGATTCCAGTCGGTGAATTGTGTGATCAGCAACCGCATGTCGCAGCGCTGGGAGCGTCCTGGTTGGAGGCTGCCCATGTCCTTACGGGTCACGATCCGAACGGTGCGATGCCAGCGCGGCGAAAGATGCTCGCCGACCTCACCGTTCGGGCCATGAGGCCTGCGGAGGACGGGCTGGTCCTGGCCGCTGTGCAGGTGCTCGAGGCGTCGCCGGGTATCAAAGTCGGTGATCTCGCCGTCGGCTTGGGAGTCGGTGTTCGGCAGCTGCATCGGAGGTTTGTCGACGAGGTCGGCTACGGCCCGAAAACCCTCGCCCGGGTCATTCGCGTCGGGCGGCTCGTCGACGTTGCTGCCACCGTTCCCGACCTGGCGTCGCTCTCGTATGCCGCAGGCTTTGCGAGTCAGGCGCACATGTGTGACGAGGTACGTGCACTCACCACGTTGACACCGGTCCGATTTCTGGAAGAACGTCGCGGCCCGTCTTACGTAGGGTCGCTGCTATGAACCGAGAACCCTTTGTGGCAAGTAGACATGTGGCTCGAGTTATCAGGCGTACACCCGACGAGGTGTACGAGTTCGCCGCGAATCCTGCGAACTTGCCCAAATGGGCGGCAGGACTGGCGCACAGCCCGGTGACCATCGACGGTGATCGGCTTCTCGTAGATTCGCCGATGGGACAGGTGACAGTACGCTTCGTGCCGCACAACGACCTCGGCGTTCTCGATCATGACGTGACACTGCCGTCGGGGACCGTCGTGAACAACCCCGTAAGAGTGCTGAGTCATCCAAATGGGGCGGAAATTCTGTTCACGGTCCGACAAATCGAACTGAGCGACGACGAATTCGAGCGCGATCTCGGCATGGTCGCCGACGACTTGAAAAGACTCGCAGAGCTACTGGAAGGTCAGTGACCTCGTGCGTCCATCAACAGGGATGTACGCGTCCAATTGGGCCTCGACGAAGTCCGACGTCGGGTCGATCCGCCCGGCTTCGCGCCACGGACGGCCGCGCGCGTCGTCCTAGACGACTCCGAGGACCGCACCCGCTACTGTCGCTCCCGTGAGGTGGTAGCTCGCGGTGACAGCTCCGAACACGAATGGTTGTGGAGTGTGGGGCGTCAGCGCGTTGGTCAATGATGCTGCAGCGGAGGCCAACCCGACACCCAGTCCAACGAGCACCCCGGATACCACGGCATCCGCGTTGATGGCGTCGAGAACGAGAGCGATCACGATGGTTGTCGCCGCCGAGCAGCAGAGCGGAACCACGTAGTAGGACAACGGGAATCGGCCTCCTGTCTGCGCCCGATCACGCCCGATCGAGCGATCCCATGTGCGCCCGAACAAGGGGCCGAACCACAGCGCGCCGAGTGCGTAGTACACAACCGCTGCCCCGGCTACTCCCAACCAGTTCACGACACTCCCCTTCGGCCCGGTTGAGTCACTCGGTCGACATCGGTCCAAGAAGTGGTGGTCATAGCGTGATCGTCTCGAGACCCGAGGCTCGGTGTATTGCAGAATTGCGACATGGAAGAAAGGCAGGTCGCGTCCAAGCCCATCGACGTTCACGAACGCTCCGGCGTGATGGCTCCTGCGCTTCTCCGTCGCTTCGACGCAACCTGGCACGAACCGGCTGCAGAGGTTCGAGATGTTGTCGACGCGTACTGGAGCGTGCGATGGGAATTGTCTGCGGACGAAACCGTCGAACAGCGAGTCCTCGAATTTCCGGCAGTCACGGTCAGTATCGAGACCGGTGCAGTGCCTGCGCCGTTCATGATCACCAATGTTCAACGCAGGGCGTGGTCCCGGACGATAGAAGGTCAAGGCTTCGTGTTCGCCATCCGGCTGCGTCCAGCTGGACTGGCTGTCGTATCCAACCTCGATCCCAAGAGACTTACTGCGGAGCAACCGATCACCGAAGAGACCGACCAACTTCTCTTCGGCATGCTCGGTAGCATTTCCGGGCAGGATTCGGCTGCCGACCATGCTGTACGGGCAGATTCAGTGATCACTGAGATGCTGGGGAAACGACCGGCGGCTGCCGAACATCTTCTCGCGAACGCCGCTGTCGATGCTTTGGCGCAGGGCATCGGCAGAAAACCCGGGCAATCGGTGGCAGGAATGCTCGGGGTCAGTGAACGTGCCGTGCAGAGGGCGCTGCGATCGTCACTCGGGATGGGCCCCAAAGCAGTCGCCCGACGGGTTCGACTACAAGAAGTGGTGCAACGTTTGTCGCTCCCCGCAGCCGATGCTGCCCGTATTGCTGCCGACCTGGGCTACGTCGATCAAGCTCACATGATCAACGACTTTCGCGGCGTCGCCGGAATTACGCCGGGAGCGTACCTTCGTGAACTCGCTGCACTCGGCCGCGCCTGAATGAGGGTGGCGAAAGCCTCTGCAAACTCAGCGTACTTCTTGGGAAGTCGGCCCAGCCTGCGTAGCGGAGTACTCGCTGCACTGCGCGCATCGGGTGAGCAGATCGTGTGTGCACGCGACGACGTGCGCGAGAAAGCGCTCGGCACTGGCGAGTCGAGCTTGCTGCCGTCGGACTCGGGCCAGATGGTCTGCGATGACTTCGGTTCGTTCGGGCTCGTCTCGATGAAGTATCACGCGGATGTCGGACAAGCTGATTCCCACGTCCTGACAGGCCCTCAGCACCCGCAGTCGACGCAGGTGTTCCTTGCTGTAATCGCGGTGACCCGACGAGAGGCGTTCGGGCACAACCACACCGACGTCCTCCCAATGTCTGAGGACGTGAGTCGGAACGTCGAGTTCGCGCGCAGCCTCTCCGATCTTCACTCGCCGATGGTCTCACATTGACTTCAGGTCGACCTGAACTATTACGTTCGTTCCCATGACGATCGACAGATTCGATCTACCAGAGCCGATCTTCGTGTCCGTGGGCGGCGATAGGGTGGCGACTTACGAGCTGGCTCCCGAGGTGGACGTGCCCTCAGTGGACGTTGTGTTCTGCCATGGAACTCCCTGGTCGGCTCAGGTGTGGGCGCAGGCCGCGCGCCACCTCAGCGCTGGCCATCGTGTCTACCTGTGGGACATGCCCGGATACGGCCGGTCTGCACAGGGATCCGATGTCCGGACCGACCTGCCCACCCAGATGCTGCGCTTCGCGCTGTTGCTCGACCACTGGAGGTTGAAGAGCCCCTTCGTCGTCGCTCACGACATCGGCGGTGCAGTCGCCCTGGGAGTCCATTTACTTCACGGCTGCGATTTCGGCGGGCTTTATCTGTGGGACGTGGTGACCCTCGACCCCTGGGGATCCGAGTTCTTCAGACTCGTCGCGGACAACGCCGAGGTCTTTGCCGCGTTGCCTGCACACCTGCACTCGGCGCTGGTTACCGAATACATCGCGGGAGCGGCACATCAACGACTGGACGCAGACATCGTGGCAATGTTGACCGAACCCTGGATATCCGACGAGGGTCAGCCCGCGTTCTACCGACAGATCACCGAACTGAGTCCCGAACACACGCGGCCCATCGTCGATGCCCTTCCCCGAGTCCGCTGCAACACCTCGATCGGATGGGGCGAACAGGACCCCTGGATTCCCGTCGAACAGGCGTTTCGACTGCGGCAATTGCTGCCGGGGGAATCGTCTGTGATCACTGTTCCTGGTGTGGGTCATCTGACTCCGCTCGAAGCACCGTCGGTCACCGCCGAAGCGTTGGATGCATGGCTAGGAATGCTTGTCCGAGAATTTCCGAAAAGCCCACGATCGTGCAGCTGACTCGTTGACATCGTTCGTCGAGCCGTCATAGTTGCGTCTCGTGGATACTGAGTTCCGTGGTGCTGAGACGAATGGGAACGTCCCTCATCGGAGGCCGAGGGGCCCAGTGGCTTCGTGAGCTGAACGAGCGACATCCATGGAGTCACAACGATTACTTCCACAGCTGGATTCTGGCGAATCTGCCGGACCGGCGTGGCCGCGCACTCGACATGGGCTGTGGACGGGGTGGCCTGGTGCGAGCCTTGGCTCCTCATTTCGAGCACGTCGTCGGGGCCGATGCCGATGCGGACATGCGCCGAATCGCAGTGGCCACGTGTGGCGACGTCGACAACGTATCGATCACGGATCGTCAACTGGATTCGTGGGCAGACGATTCGATCGATCTCGTGACCATGGTCGCCGTCCTGCATCACCTCGACATCGACGATGCCTTGCGTCATGTCGGGCGGATTCTTGCGCCGGGCGGCCGCATGCTCATCGTCGGGCTTTCGCCACCGCGAAGCGTACGAGATCTGCTGTGGGATTCGGTCTCCATCGTGACCAACCCCCTCATCGGATTTCTGCACCACCCGTGGCCGAGGACGGTGACAGCACCGCCGCCACCGTTCCCGATCAAGGATCCGGTGCTGAGCTTCGACGAGATCGAAGACATGACCGAAAAGTGGCTACCGGGTGCAAAAATGAGACACCGCATAGGGTTTCGACACACAATCGGGTAGACGAAGCCTGGTGTCGAGTAGAGCCGTCATGTCTCTCCTACGCGCAGAAGGCGAAAGCCTCTGCAGTAGAGCGTGAATCCGACGGCGGCACCGACAACGGCACCGATTATGGGTTGCACTTTTGTCCACCACTCGAGGAAGAGGCCGACTCGGACCTGCAAGGTGATGTCAGCGGTAGTCGCGTAGGCCCGGCTCATTTGGCCGGGTTCTACGTACAGGGTTCCGGCCCATCCCGACACGGACGCGAGCAGACCCACCGTGAGCCCTAGTGCGGCGAAGGCAAGAACAACTGAGCGCATGGGGGCACAATATCGGTGCTGGGCAGAAACAGGTGTCGCGAACGACAAGGAAAGGACGCGCCTCGAATGTGGGACTTACACAGTCCGGGCGTGCTGCAGTTGCCGTCGGGCAGTCTCGTTCGTGGACGTGCCTTGCGTGTTCCGACACCTGACGGTCCGTTGCCGGACTTCGGGATCTACCTGCAGGGCAAGGATCCAGGCGAGTTCGAGTGGGACAGTCGATGGGTTCGTTGGCCCGACTTCCGGCTGCCGTCCGACTCGAAAGAGCTCGAGGTCGGACTACGAGAAGTATTGCGCCGCTGTGCAACCCAGAGAGTCGAGATCGCGTGTACCGGCGGTGAGGGGCGAACGGGCACCGCACTGGCCTGCCTGGTTGCGCTGGACGGTATGCCGGGAAGTGCTGCAATCGACTATGTCCGGAGCAATTACTCGCACCGCGCTATCGAAACGCCCTGGCAGAGACGCTATGCGAGGACATTCGTGAAACCGAGCTCTCTGCTCTGAGCAGAATCTGCGACCCATCACGGACAGGAGGCCTAGGCTGCGATCATGGGCCAGGTCATACGAATCGATGAGCGTCGAGCAGCGCGCGCGGTGGAACCCCTGTGGCGCGAGGTGGTCGGCAGACGACTACGCGAACGCAGACACGCCCGCGGAGATACCCTCGCCGACACCGCCGCACGCGCAGGTATTGCGCCGCAATACTTGTCGGAGCTCGAACGCGGCCGCAAGGATCCGTCGAGCGAAATCCTCGCGGCCGTCGTCGGCGCATTGGGCACGTCGATGGCCGAAATCTCACGCCTTGCGCATCACGACCTCTCGCGTGGCGATGCGACGTTGATGGCCGCCTGACGTCCCTCGAGAACCTGATCGACGACCCCGTATTCGAGAGCAGCCGGTGCCGTCAACACCAGATCTCGGTCGGTGTCGTGTCGAAGCGTGTCCACGTCGCGTCCGGTGTGTGCCGCCAGAATTGCCTCCATCTCCGCCCGCACTCGGACGACTTCGTCAGCGGCCAAGATGAGGTCCGGGATGGTGCCGCGTCCCTGCGCCGCAGGCTGGTGCAACACCACCCGGCTGTGGGTGAGCGCAGAGCGTCGTCCCGGTGCGCCGGCAGCGAGTAGTACTGCACCTGCTGCCACCGCTTGACCCACACATGTTGTGGCAATGGGTGATCCGATGAATTGCATCGTGTCGTAGATTGCGAGCATGGCAGCGGTGTCGCCGCCCTCGCAGTTGATGTACATCGAAATTTCCTGGTCGGGGGAGTCGGCCTCCAGATGCAGCAGCTGCGCGATCATCGCATTCGCGACCCCTGCGTCGATACCGGTACCGAGATAGACGATGCGCTCACTGAGCAGATGCGAATAGACGTCGACGACGCGTTCTCCGCGCGAATCTCGGGTGATGACATTGGGAATCGTGTACGTGCTCATCGGGCCAACTCCATTCCGAACGATGCCCGTCGCGCAGGCATGACCTGATCGAACGAGTCCACGATCGCGTCGACGAACCCGTACTGGAGGGCTGCTTCCGCGGTGAACCAACGGTCGTGCAGAGAGTCGTCGAAGATCTGCTCGCGTGTTTGTCCGGTGTCGTCGGCAATGAGCCCGAGCACGGTATCTCGGGTATGACGCAGATCGTTGGCCTGTACTTCCACTTCGACTGCCGACCCACCGATGCCGGCGGATCCCTGATGCATCAGTATTCGCGAATGCGGCAGGGCATATCGCTTGCCGCGCGTACCGGAGGACAACAGGAATTGACCCGCGCTGCAAGCCAACCCGAGTGCAAGCGTCGACACGTCGCACGGCACCAGCCGCATCACATCGCGGATCGCGAGCATCGCGGGAACCGATCCGCCGGGGGAGTGAATCCACAGAGCGATGTCGGCCGAGGAGTTGTCGGCGGCCAATGTCAACAAATGGGTGGTGAGGACCGTGCCGTTGTCGTCGTCGAGGGGGCCGTCGAGCACCAGGACTCGATGACGCAGGAGTTGGTTGCGGAGTTCGGGTGGGAACATTCGTGGCGTTTCGCTCATGGTTCGAGTGTGAGTCCCAATTCGATTGCATGCCAATAGTTCTGCTGTAGGCAGCGGGTCTGCTCACAGCTTCGCGGGTGCCAGATGGACAATGGAGAGATGACTGCACTCGAGTTCTCCGAATCCGTCCTCATCGATGCGTCGGTCGACGACGCGTACGCCGTTGTCTCCGACATCACCCGAACAGGCGAATGGAGCCCGATCTGCCAGGAGTGCTGGTGGAACGAGGCCGACGGCGGTGGCGTCGGATCGACCTTCACCGGCCGCAATGTGGTGCCCGGTCGCACGTGGGAGACCGTGTCGACGGTCGCCGTAGCCGACCCGGGTCGCGAGTTCGCGTGGGTGGTGGGCGACAACTTCGTTCGCTGGGGCTATACCCTCGAAACCGTCGATGGCGGAACACGACTGACCGAGAACTGGAACTTCCTGCCCGACGGCATCGCCTTCTTCCACAGCAAGTTCGGCGACGACGCGCAGAAGGAAATCGACACTCGCAGCCAGGCGGCACTCGACGGCATCCCCCGCACCCTGGCCGCAATCAAGCGAATCGTGGAAGCCGAAGCCTGATTCCTGTCGGCCAGGTGCGCTGCCTGTCCACTGTTCGAGGCCGACGACGGAATCCCGCCTTTCGGCGCGAATTGTGGACACTGAGCGCACCTGCGACCGATAGCCTGTCCGCATGGCAGCGACGGTTCTGCGGATGTCCACGGTTCTCGAATCACGAGGCCCGGCAGCGGCCATTGTGCTCACTGACGAGCAGGTCGCGTCCCTCGGTTCCACCAAAACGCCACCAGTTCGGTTCACGATCGGTGGTCAGACGGTGCGTGGGCGCATCGGCCGAATGGGTGGCGAGAATTTGCTCGGACTCAACAAGAGCGTTCGCGCCACACTCGGAGTCGAGGCCGGAGACACCGTCGACGTGACGATCGAGTTGGACGACCAGCCGCAGGTGATCGAGGTTCCGGCGGCGCTGGCGACAGCCTTGGACGCGGATCCGGCTGTCCGAGCAGCGTTCGATGCGCTGGCACCGTCGACGCGAAAGGAACACGCAAGGTCTGTCGCCGACGCGAAACGGGACGACACTCGCGAGCGGCGTATCACGGCAATCGTCCAGTCCCTGCGGCCCTGAGTGCTGCCGGCCCTGCGACGTTGCAAACGCGCGCGCATTCGTCAGGTGTGCGCGATTCCGCCATTGACCAGGTGACCAATTCGCGAGCGTCTCGCGAACGCGCGCGCGTTCGCGATGGCCGTCGGGGCTCACACCACCGCAGCGGGTGTGCTGGAAGCGATGGCCGGCGTCGGGGTGTTCTCCGACGACAGGCGAGTGAGGATCTTGATCGCCGAGGTGATGTCGGACAGTGAACGGGTGAACGGAATGCGCTGTCGATCGTCGAAGGCGTACCCCGTTCCGAATCTCAGTCCGGGTGCCAGCAGCAGTCCCTGCGACTGGGCGTCGGCGACGAGATGGCTGGATCGAATGCCGTCGGGTAGGGAACACCACAGTGCCAGGCCGCCGTCGGGAACTCGAAAGTGCCAGCCCGGCAGATGATCACGCATCAATGTGACGGTGTGATCGCGGGCCGTTCTCGACGCCTCCGCGCGGACTCGTCGTACCTCGTCGTACTTACCCAACAACTCGATTGCCGCCAGTTGATCGATGATCGAGACCGAAAGTTGGCGTCGCGCATAGGTTGCGGCGACCCGCGCCAACAGACCGGCTTCGGCGCGAACCCACCCGACTCGCAGCCCGCCCCACACCGTCTTGCTCGTGGACCCGATGATCACGGTCGCCACGTCCGGAGTGGCGGCTCCGAAGGGCTCGATATCCGGTGAACCGTCGAGAGACAGATCGGCTGCAACCTCGTCGACGATGGTCAGTACGCCGTGGCGGTGCATGGTGGCGGACAGCTGTCGGCGTGTGCTCAGGGGGAGTCGGGCACCCGACGGATTGGAGAAGTCGGGCATGAAATACGCCAACGTCGGTGCACTCTGCCGCGCGGACCTGTCGGCGGCAGCCACGAACTCGTCGGTGTTGTCCGGATCGATGGGCACCGGGATGCAACGACCGCCGAGGGAGTGGACGAGTTCGACGACACCCGGATACGTCGGGTGCTCCACCAATACGCGGGCCCCGGGCTCGGTGAACGTCGCCAACACAGCGTGGATGGCGTCGGTGGCACCGGAGGTGACGAGGATGTTGTCGGCGGTGGTCGGCACTCCGCGCCCCCGGTAGTACGCGGCGATGGACTCTCGGAGCTCGAACAAACCGGACGGAGCGTACCCGCCCAAGGTGAAACGATCTCGAATCTTCTCTGCCGCAACACCGTACGCGTCGGACAACAGCGGCGATGCCGACGGGGAGGCGTTGACGAATTCCAGATTCGCAGTCTCTCGGTCGCCGGCCAGTGAACCCCACGACGGCATCGAACCCGTCGGCGAGACGTAGGTACCCGAGCCTCGCTGGGCGCTGATCCACCCACCCTCGCGCAGGTGCCGGTATGCCGATGCGACCGTCACCCGACTGACGTCCAAGCTGATCGACAACGCCCGCTCGGCAGGCAAACGCGTCTGGGCCGACACCTCACCGTTCTCGATCAACCGCCGCAACTCGTCGGCGATCTCGAGGTAGAGCGGACCACCGGATCGGTTCCGCAACGTTGCTGGGTCGATCCGTGCGGCCAGATCCCGGGCCGTGATGGCGGAGGCGTCGAACGAGTCCATGCATGCCACTCTCGCACACTGGACTGCATTATTTGGGGCAAAAGCAGTCCATTGTGGTCACATGATCGCAATTGGAGCTGTATTGGTCCTGTCCATGGTGGGTGCAGGGTGGACTGTGGTCGCTCTGCACGAGGGCGGAAGAAGCGGGCCTGCCGGGCCGCCGCGGAGTCGTGTTCAGTCCGACTGACGCTCGTTCCGGCTCAGCGAGTCGGTGCAGAGCCTCTGGCGATGCAGCGAAACCCGATGTGGGACATGCCGGAGTCGACGGGTTGCGCTTGTCGAGCAGCGGGACGATAACGGCGGCAATAGTTCTCGGCGCACAGATGGGACCCGCCCTTGATGACCCGACGCGAGATGGTCCCGGCGGGATCGTTGCTGCCCGCGGCCGACGCGACCCGCGGATCGATCGCGGGTCCGCAGCAGGCGTGGGTGGCGGTTTCGCTGTGATCGGTGCGGTAGAAATCCGCCGTCCACTCCCACACGTTTCCGGTGGCGTCGTACAAGCCGTAGCCGTTGGGTGGATACGAGCGTACGGCCGTGGTCCTACGATCGGCGACCGGTTTGAGGTTCTGCCAGGGGAATTCCCCGATCCAGTAGTTGGCCAACTGCGTACCCATCGGTGCCAGTTGATCTCCCCACGCGTAGGCCGCGCCGTTCAACCCGCCGCGAGCCGCGCGTTCCCACTCGGCCTCGGTGGGTAGTTCCTTGCCCGCCCACTGGGCGTAAGCGTTCACGTCCTCCCAGCTCACATGCGTGACCGGATGCAATTCGCGTCCATCGATACCGGAACCCGGGCCCTCCGGATGCGCCCAGTTCGCGCCCGGAATCAGCCGCCACCAGCCCTGCCAATTCGTCAGATCCACCGGGCCCTGCGTCGGGGTGAACACCAGCGAACTCGGCACCAGACGCGTTGGATCCGCATCCGGATAGTCCGCCGGATCCATCGGCCGCTCGGCCACCGTCACGTACCCGGTGGCTTTGACGAACCGTCTGAACTGAGTGACGGTCACCGGCGTCTCGTCCGCCCAGAACCCCTCGACACTCACCTCGTGAACGGGCGCTTCCTCGGGATAGTCGGCCCAGTCCGATCCCATCCGAAACCGGCCGCCGGGCACCCACCGCATACGGGGGAAGGGTGGGGCACTCATGGCGGTGATCGTACACATCGATGGGGAATGCCATTGCGCTGTCACGGAATTGAACGGCTTCGATCGACCTTCGCCTTGTCTGTGCACCCCCTGAGTCCTCGCAAACGCGTGCGCGTTCGCTGAACGCGAGTGGTTTCGCGTCACGAATTTGCGCGCGTATGACGAATGCGCGCGCGTTTGCGGGATCGGGAGCCGGCCAGCGACACCCAGGCCCCACCAGCGACATCCCAGCTCGCAGCCGCAGTACCCGTCAGTAGCGAAACGTGATGCTTGCCACTTCTCAAACCCGCTGTTATCTTGGAAACACATTCCATCAGATGGAATTGTTCATGGAATTCAGAGGAGTGGACAGTGGCATCTCGTTCCAACGAAGTACCCGTCGCAATCTCGGGTGCGGGGCCGGTGGGTATGGCGTTGGCCATCGATCTCGCCCTTCGCGGTATCCCGAGCGTGCTGTTCGAGAAGCGTTCGGAGGAGGAACGAATCGTCGCGCGCGCCAACATGACCAACGTTCGCTCCATGGAGCACTTCCGACGCTGGGGCATCGCAGATGCATTGCGCGACAACGATCCTGTGAGCCCGTTGGTCTATCGTGACGTCGCCTTCGTGACCCGTCTGACCGGCCACGAGGTCTTGAGATTCCCCCGCGCATACGAGTGGTCGGAGCGGCTGCCCATCGCATCCGAGGTCGCGGAATGGGCCCCGAACGAGGCAATCGAGAGGACGCTGCGGGACCGCGTGAAGTCCCTTCCGCTGATCGATCTCCGCTTCGAGAACGAGGTGAAGAAATTCGAGCAGGACGACCACGGGGTGACCGTCACCGTCTCCACCCCGGACGGTGAACAGACACTGCTGGCGCAGTACATGGTGGTGTCCGAGGGCAGTCGCAGCCGACTCCGTCGCGACGGACTCAACGTCCGAATGGAAGGTCACCCCAACCTCGCGCGCAGCTTCCTGTGGCACATCAAGGCTCCGGCACTGGCCGAGCTGTGGAAGGCCACACCGATGGCCTCGATGCTGCTGTTCTACAACGAGGACCGCGCCGGCGACAGTCTGGTTCCGCAGTCGGGCACCGATCACTGGGCCTACTTCTGCTCGCCCGTACCCGAGGACGTCGACGGTGACGACTGGGAAGCGTGCCGCGCCATGCTCTTTCGTGCGATCGGTGAAGAGTTCGAGGTCGAGCCGCTCGCGGGCGGCACCTTCATCACCCACTCGATCCAGGCACCGCGCTTCGACTTCGGCCGCGTACTGCTGGCCGGCGACTCGGCCCACATGGTCTCGCCGATGGGCGGATTCGGCATGAACATCGGTATCGGTGATGCTGCCGACCTGGGCTGGAAGCTCGCCGCGTTGCTCGACGGTTGGGGCGGCCCCCTGATGCTTCCGAGCTACAGCATCGAACGCGGTGAAGCAGCGCGATTCATCCTCGCCGGTTGCGAGAGCAATCAGGCCGTGGGTTCGCGCGAACTGGTGCGCGACGGTATCGAGGACGACGGCCCCGTCGGCGAAGCGATCCGCGCCCAGGTGGCCGAGGACATCGCGATCCAGAAGGCCCGTCAGTTCAAGCGAATGGGCGGCCAACTCGGCTACCGCTACTCGTCGTCTCCCATCATCTACCGTGACGGAACCGACCAACCTGCACCGTCTTTCGAGGACTACGTCCCGTCGTCCTATCCCGGAAATCGTGCACCGCATCATTGGCTCGCGGACGGCTCGTCGCTGTACGACCACCTGGGGAACGGCTTCACGCTCCTCGTGCTCGGCGACGTCGATCACAGCGCACTCACCGACGCAGCTGCCGAACGCAACGTGCCACTGCAGATCCTCACCGTCGAGGACCCCGACCTCACCGATCTGGGTGAATTGTATTCCGCCAACGCAACATTGATCCGCTCGGATCACCACGTCGCGTGGCGCGGCGACGCACTACCCGACGATCTCGATCATCTGCTCGATGTCGTCACCGGGTCAGTGTCCTTCGCCTGAACAGTCACACCGAACCGCAGCCACACCCAACCGCAACTCCCAACAATGAAAGGCCCACTCTCATGCCCAAAGTCACCCGTCTAGGCCACGTCGGACTGTTCGTCGCCGACCCCGAGATCATGATGGAGTTCTACTCGACATTCCTCGGAATGACCGTCACCGACCGCGACGAACGCCGCGTCTTTCTCAGTTCGCGGCCGTCGGAGGAGCACCACGAGATCCTGCTCGCGAAGAACCTCGAGCGCCACACCGATCCGCAGCAGCTCTCGTTCGTCGTCGATTCGTTGGCCGACCTGCGTGCGTTCTATGCCCAGATCGTGGAGCGCAAGTACGACATCGACCACATCAGCAATCACGGCAATGCGCTCGGTTGCTACTTCCGTGACCCCGAGGGAAACCGAGTGGAGGTGTACTGGCACACCGGAATCGAATGGCCGCAGCCGTTCAGCGAGCCCATCGACCTCTCGCTGTCCGAGGAGGAGTTGCGCAGCCGCCTCGACGAGATGGTCGCGGCGTAGGAAACCCGGCCGGGACCGCGGAGGAGAAGAGCGTTGAAAGAAGGAATGATCGCCGAGGTGGTGGCGTTCACCGGCCACAACGGCGACCGCATCGAGGGCTATTCGGCTCGACCGACCGCTGCCGAGCCGGTGGGCAGCGTCGTCGTGCTGCACCACGCACCCGGGCTCGACTTCTGGTGCAAAGAGGTGGTCCGACGGTTCGCCGAGTGCGGATACGCGGCGCTCGCGCCGAATCTCTATCACCGCCGCGGTCCCGGTCACTGGGCCGAGGTCGCTGCGGCGGCCCGGGCCGAGGGATTGGGAAAGGCCATGCCCAACGACCAGGTGATGGGCGACATCGCCGGGGCCACCGACTACGTCAAGTCGCAGCCCGGCTCCAACGGTAAGGCCGGGGTGATCGGATTCTGCTCCGGCGGACGGCAGGCCTTCCTCGCGGCGTGCGACGTGCCGGCGTTGGACGCCGCCGTCGACTGCTGGGGTGGAAGCATCGTGCCGCAGGCTCCCGATCCGACGAAGCCGAACGCCCCGTCGCGGGGAGTCATTCATCGGGCTCCGGACATGTCGGCTCCGCTGTTGGGGATCTTCGGTAACGACGACACCAATCCGGATCCGACGCAGGTCGACGACATCGAACGTGAGCTGACCAGGCTCGGCAAAGATTTCGAGTTCCATCGTTACGACGGTGCGGGACATGGGTTCTTCGCTACCGACCATCCGCATTACCAGCAGGCACAGGCGGTGGACGGCTGGAAGAAGGTCTTCGCCTTCTTCGATGTGCACTTGAAGTCCGACGCATCCTGATCGACTTTCAGGCGAGGGTCGAAACGCACAGAAAACCCGAAGGAATTGAGGGTTGTGTGATGGCCCTCACATGGCTAGTCTCGATTCCGTACCTCGGAATCGCATTCCACGAAGGCCACGCGAGTAGTCCACGAGACCGCGTGAGCACCCCGCACGCGCTCTCGAAGGAAGAACCCCAATGTCTCTCACTCCCTCCCGTCCCACCAGGGCCGGGTCGAAGTCCGCGAAGTTGATGGTCATCGCGGCAACCATGTCGGCCGTGCTCGCCGGCTGCGCCGCCGAAGCGGCATCACCGACCGGCACCGCCACCGGCGGCTCGACGGCCGTAGCAACGGACCAGACCAACACCTCGGCTGTCACCGACCTGGTCGACTACACCGGAGGAACTGCAGGCGCGGCCGATCAGAGCCTCGAACCCGTCACCATCGGATGGGTCAATCAGCAGGGCGGTGCCCTCGGATTCCCGGCCGCCACCGACGGTGCCGAGGCTGCCGTGAAGTACGTGAACGAGAACCTCGGCGGTATCGACGGGCATCCGCTGAAGCTCGAGACGTGCTTCGTCGTCGAGAACGAGCAGGACGGCAACAGTTGCGGCCTGCAGCTGGTCAACGATCCGGACGTTCGGACCGTGCTGTTCGGCTCGACCATCACCGGCAATCAGTCGTTCCTGGCGGTCAACAAGGGGCAGAAGCCGATCCTGATGGCCAACTCCATCAGCTCCACCGACGCTCAGAGCGACAACGTCTTCATCTACAACGGCAACCCGTCGTCGATCTTCCGTGGACTGACGACCTACCTGGACACCGTGGTCGGCGCGAAGTCTGTGGCGCTGATCTACCCGCAGAACGCTCAAAGTGCCGATGGTGCAAAGGTTCTGCAGACCGCACTCGACTCCGTGGGAATCGAGGTCAAGGCCGTCGGCTTCGACCCCTCGACCACCAACCTCACCGCAGCAGCAGTGGCCTCGGGGGCATCGGACGCCGACGCCATCGTGCCGCTCGTCTCGACGCCGCCGACGTGCGTGGCCGCGGCCAAGGCCCTCGACACGCTGGCCGTGACGGCCCCCATCATCGGAGCCGGCTCGTTCTGCTTCACCGACCAGGTGGCGCAGGGGCTCGGTGGTGACGCACCGAAGTGGCAGCAGATCTCCACCCAGACCAACGTCGCCGACATGAGCCAGCCCGACGTCCAGTCGTACATCGACGCCTCGACGACCGCCGGACTGTCCGAGACGTCCCAGACCACTCCCGACGCCGCCCTCGCCTGGGGGTTGGTCGCCACAGCGACCCGATTCCTCAATGCCGCAGGCGGTTCCGAAGCAACCGCGCCGGCGATCGCCGAACAGGCGAAGTCCTTCACCGGCCCACTGCTGTTGGGTAGCGCCACCGTCGCTTGCGGCGCGAACACCGCCGAGCCGGGCCTGTGCGGTGCCCAGACTCGAGTCTTCGAATACACCGGCGACGGCTCGTACACCGCGCTCACCGACTGGCTCGAACCATCGGGCACCTGACACATCGATCTCCGACAGCCCCCACACTCTCGAGAAAGAAGACCATCATGACCGCTGTAGCCAACGACACCGTCGAACATTCCAGCCCCGCGTCGAGTCCGGAAGTCCTCATCGAACGAGCACGATCCTTCCGTGATCACCTGCTCGCAGAACAGGATTCGACCGACGCTCGCGGCACCTACTCGCCCGAGACTCACGAACTGTTCAAGGAGGCCGGCTTCTACCGCACCTTGCTCCCACAGCGTTTCGGTGGGCTCGAATACGACGTCACCTCGTTCGTCAGGATGATCATCGAAATCGCCCGCGGCTGCCCGGGTTCGGGCTGGTGCCTGTGCCTCGCCTCCGGTCACGGACTGCAGATCGGTGGATTGTTCGACGAGAAGGCGCAAGCCGAGGCGATCGGACCCGGCGGGGACTTCGCAGCCCCGATGCGCGGCGTGCCGATGGGTACCGCGACGCTGCAGGACGACGGTCGCTGGAGCGTCGACGGAACCTGGGACTACTGCTCGGGATCGCCCTACTCGACCCACGCCATTCTCGCGGTGCGCCTCGTCGAAGGCGGCGAGAAGACCGGCCAGGGCTTGGCTCTCGTTCCGCGCAACGGCTGGATCCTGCAGGACGATTGGAAAGAGCGCGCGTTCGGTATGCGCGGCAGCGGCTCGAACAGCATCACCGTCTCCGGCACCGCGGTGCCGGAGGAGAACGTGGTGCGCGGCAGCCTGCTGCAGTTCCGCGGCGGACTGAAGACTCCCGGTTACGAGCTGCACGGCAATCCGATGTACGCAGGCCATCCCATGGGCTACCTGCAGCTCGAGATCACCTCGGTACTGGTGGGCTGCGCCTGGGCCGCGCTCGACGAGTACGAGCGCATCCTGCGGACCAAGAAGACCATGGGCCCCAACCCACTTCCGCGCTTCACGTCCCCGGATTTCCAGCGCTACTGGGGCGTCGCGGCCGGCAAGATCCGTGCGGCCGAGGACATCCTGGTGAAGATGAGCCAGCACTACTCCGAGCTGTGCGCGTCGTCGGTACAGGATGGCGGCGAGTTCGAGCCCGAGGACCTGATGAACATCAACGCCAGCACCCACCACGCCGTCAACCTCGCCTGGGAAGCCGTCGAGTTGCTGTTCCGTACCTCGGGAACCAGCGAAGGCGGCCGAAACGGCTCACGCATGCAGCGTTACTACCGCGACATGTCCACGGCGCGAACCAATGTGGGCCTGCAGTGGGAGACCTTCGCGCAGATGTTCGCCCAGGAGCACTTCGATCTCTCGCCGGCACCGCTCGCGTGATGGCCGGGCCCTCGATTCGACTCGGGCGGGCGTAGCGCATGGATACCGTCTTCCTGTTCGCTCTGCTCGGGTTGGGTACCGGCGCACTGATCGCGATGATCGCGGTCGGCGTCGTACTCAGCTGGCGCGGTAGCGGAACGATCAACATCGCGGCCGGTGCCGTGGTCATGGTCGCCGGCTACCTCTTCTGGTCCCTGCGCACCGGGTTCTTCGCCCCCGCATTGACCACTCCCGCAGCAATAGTGGTCACGCTGCTGGCGATGGCTCTGCTCGCCGTCATGGTCGAGTTCGCCGCCGTCAAACCGCTCAGATCCGCCTCGCCGCTCGCCAAACTCGTCGCGTCCATCGGCGTACTGCTGCTGCTGCAAGCAGTGGTGCAGCTCGTGTTCGGCACCGCTCCGCTCAACAGCCCAGCGGTATTGACCGACTCGGTCGTCGAGGTCGGTGGCGTGACAGTGCCGGTGGCACAACTGATTCTGGCCGCAGTGGTCGTCCTGATCTCGACGGCACTGGCGGCGCTCTACCGCTTCACCCGCTTCGGAATTGCGACCCGCGCGGCGTCGGAGAGCGAGCGTTCGGCCGTCCTGGCCGGGTTGTCGCCGTCGTCGATCTCGCTGGCCAACTCCGTACTCGCCTATGTCACGGCCGGCTTCGTCGGCATCCTGGCCGCCTCCATCGTCGGAGTCAGCGCCTCGACGCTGCCGCTGCTGGTGATCCCGGCCTTGGCCGCTGCGTTGTTCGCGGGTTTCAGCTCGATCGGAATTGCCTGCGCAGCAGGTCTTCTCATCGGGATGGCCGAGTCGCTGCTGTCCTACGCCTCGACCATGGCCTGGTTCCCGACGCAGGACGGAATCACTCCACCCGGGTTGCAGCAGCTCACAGAGTTCCTGCTGATCGTCATCGCACTGTGGTGGAAGGGTTCGACACTGCCGCAGCGCGGCGAATTCGTCGGACGCTCGCTCCCGGCGGTACCCCGCCAGGAGCACCTGCTGCGCCGCGTCGGCCCCGTCTTCGTCGTCGGAGCGATCGCACTGCTCGTCCTCCCCTCGGACCTACGTCAGGCCATCACCACCGGCCTGGTCGCGACCGTCCTGTGCCTGTCGTTCATCGTCATCATGGGATACGTCGGGCAGCTGTCGGTGGTGCAACTCGCGCTCGCCGGATTCGCCGCGTTCGCAGTCTCGCGGCTCGGCACCGAATTCGGTCTCGGCTTCCCGGCCGCCCCGATCATCGCCGTTCTCGCGGCGACCGCACTGGGCGTGGGAATCGGAGCCGCGGCCCTGAGAGTGCGCGGAGTGACCCTGGTGGTGGTGACCCTCGCCGCGGCCGTGGCCATCGAACAATTCGTGTTCGCCAACTCCGAATGGGGCGGCGGTCAGACCGGCGCACCCGTGGCCTCACCCACACTGTTCGGATTCAACTTCGGACCCGACTCCGGCCTGCGCGGACTGGACGGCGCACTACCGAGCCCGGTGTTCGGACTCGTCGCACTGGTGGTCGCCACCCTCGCATACATGGGTGTGGTCTACCTCCGCAACAGCGACCTCGGTCGTCAGATGTTGGCCATCCGCTCCAACGAACGTGCCGCAGCCGCAGCCGGAGTCAACGTGCGGACGGTCAAGATCGTCGCCTTCGGCATCACCTCGGCTCTGGCCGGAGTGGCCGGCGTGATGTACGCCTACCAGTTCGGCACCGTCTCGGCGAACAGCTACGGGATCTCCGTCGCGC
Source organism: Rhodococcus sp. 05-2254-2 (assembly GCF_002259095.1). Classification (NCBI taxonomy): domain Bacteria; kingdom Bacillati; phylum Actinomycetota; class Actinomycetes; order Mycobacteriales; family Nocardiaceae; genus Rhodococcus; species Rhodococcus sp. 05-2254-2. Next base: position 209,384 of record NZ_NOZJ01000004.1, read on the forward strand.
TGACTCTGGTGGCGAGCGTCTACGTACTCGGCGTGACGCTGCCGCAGGGAGCCGTGCTGGCCGGCTTCGGAGCGATCGGTTCGGTGATACCGCTGATTCTGCAGAAATACGTTCTCCCCGCAGACCACATCTCCCTGTACGTGCAGCTGCTCATCGGCGGCGGTCTGCTGCTCCAACTGCGGTTCTTCCCGGACGGCCTGCTCGTGTCGAGGTCGATCAAGAAGGAACGCAAGACGACCGGTATCGACACCCTCGTGCCGGAACTGCCACGGATGAAGAGCGTGCGAACATGACGACCAACGTTCTCGAAGCCCGCAACATCGAAGTACGGTTCGGCGGCGTGCACGCGCTGCGCGGCGTCGACCTGCAGGTACGCCCGGGCCAGATCGTCGGCCTGATCGGACCCAACGGAGCAGGCAAGACCACCTTCGTCGACGCCATCACCGGGTTCGTTCCGGCCGGTGGGTCCATCGAGATCGGTGGTCGCGACGTCAGCGGCCTGCGTCCCCACGCACGAGTACGACAAGGTCTGTGCCGCACCTGGCAGGCCGTCGAGCTGTTCGACGATCTGACGGTGGCGGAGAACCTCGCCGTGGCCTCACGTCAGCCCACCGTGAAATCGACGATAGCCGGCATGTTCGGCCTCGGCATCGACGATATCGCCGGCGCAACAAAGACTCTCGCTGACGTGGGAATCGGCCACCTGGCTCGGGCGCTGCCCACCGAACTCTCCGAGGGGCAACGCAAACTCGTCGGAATCGCCAGGGCGCTCGCGTCCGAGCCGGCGATTCTGTGCCTCGACGAGCCCGCCGCCGGCCTTGATACCACCGAAAGTTCGTTTCTCGGAAAGCAATTGCGCAGCCTGGGTGATCACGGAACACCGATGTTGCTGATCGACCACGACATCTCGTTCGTGTTCGGAACCTGCGACTACGTCGTCGTACTCGAGTTCGGTCAGGTGATCGCCCAGGGGCTGCCACACGTCGTGCGATCCGACCCCCGTGTGATCTCGGCGTACCTCGGTCATGACGTCGCCTCGGCAGGAAAGGACCGGACATGAGCGCAGTTCTGAGCGTCGATCATCTCTCGGCCGGCTACCAACGGTCGGCGGTCGTTCGCGACATCGGCATCGAGGTCGGGACAGGCGAGGTGGTGGCTCTGCTCGGGCCCAACGGCGCAGGCAAGACCACCACTCTCAAGGCAGTCTCGGGGCTCGTGCGTTCGTTCGAGGGCGGGGTGAGCCTGCAGGGGGAGAGCCTCGAGGCACTGTCACCGACTAACCGGGCTCGCCGCGGCATCGCCCACGTGCCCGAAGATCGAGGACTGTTCTTCGGTCTGACCGTCGCCGAACACTTCAAGTTACGCAGGCGCGGTGAGACTCTCGATGCCGACCTCGCTTTCGACTACTTCCCGGCGCTGACGAAACTGAGCAACCGTCTTGCGGGAGTTCTCTCGGGAGGCGAGCAGCAGATGTTGGCCGTGGGCCGGGCGCTCGCCCGCAAACCGGCGCTGCTGCTGCTGGACGAACTCAGCCTCGGACTCGCGCCGGTCATCGTGCAGGCACTGCTGCCGGTCATTCGCCGGTTCGCCGACGACACCGGTTGCGGCGTCCTGCTCGTCGAGCAGCACGTGGAGCTCGCCCTCGGAATCTCGGACCGGGCCTACCTGATGGCCCACGGCGACATCTCGGCCGGACACGACGCCCAGGTACTACTGCAGGACAAGGGGCTGGTCCGAGCCAGCTACCTGGGCGGGGACCAATGGGACGCAAGCGAAGCGGACCTGGCGACAACAACCACCACCACAGAAGGAGAGAAATGAAAATAGGAATCATCGGAGCCGGACGAATGGGTCAGGCATTGGCCGGACTCTTCACTCGGGCCGGACACGACGTCATCCTCAGCAACTCGCGCGGCCCGGAATCGTTGGCGGACATCGTCGACGAGTTCAACGGACACTGCTCCGCGGGAACGGTGCAGGAGGCCGTGGACAGCACCGACCTCGTCTTCCTGGCCACCCCGTGGGGCAAGACCGCCGCGGCCGTTTCGGTCGTCGAGAACTGGGACGGCAAGATCGTCGTCGACACGACGAACAACCGGACCGCCCCCGGTCCGCAGGGCGTCATCGACATCGGCGGCCGGATCTCGAGCGAGGTGGTCGCCGAGTACGTACCGGGTGCGCGAGTGGTCAAGGCGCTCAACGTCACTCCCATCCACATCATGGCGACCACACTGTCGGCCGGAGCCGATCCTCAGCACGCGGTCTACATGGCAGGCGACGACGACGACGCGAAGAAGCTGGTGACAGATCTCCTCGCGACCATCGGTGGTGTCGCCATCGACACGGGCGATCTGCACACCGGCGGAGCGCTTCAAGGGATGGGCGGTGCACTGCCCGGTGACATGGACATGCTCAGCGTCCCGGCCGCCGAGGCCAAGCTTGCTGCAGCCAAGAGCTAGACCTACCAACACAATTCGAGGAGAACACCATGACCATCGTTCAGTTGAGCAAGACGACCACCCTCACCGCCAAGGCCGACGAGGTCTGGTCGTTCGTCAGCGACTTCGGCGGCTACGCCTCCTGGCAGCCGCACATCGACGCCGTGGAGATGCAGGCCGACGGTAGCCGCAAGGTCGACTTCTCCCGCGGCGACTCGGTCTTCGACCGCATCGCGGCCCAGGACGACGCCGCCCGATCGCTCACCTACGAGTTGGTGCCGGGCCAGCCCGGACCGATGCAGCACCTCGCCGCCACCTTCACCGTGCGCGAAGCAGGCGACGGCTCCGAGGTGGAATACGCCATCGAGGCCGACGTGCCCGAGGAGATGCAGGACGGTGCCCGCGTCGGTATCGGAGCGGACATCGACGGCGCACTCGACGGCCTGAACAGCAAATTCGGTGGCTGACGACGCCCCCGTCGCACTGGTGACCGGAGGAGCGGGGTTCATCGGGTCGGCTGTCGTCGACCAGCTCCGCGCCTCCGGCCACCACGTGGTGGCGCTCGACTTGCACGGTGATCCGGCGGTCGACCTGTCCGACGAACACGCCGTGCGCGCCGCCGCGCGGGCAGTGCTCGCCGAACACGGCCGCGTCGACGTCCTCGTCCACGCCGGGGTCTCGTTCCAGCGGGCGACCCTCGCCGATCTGGACGCCACGGTGCTGCGCAACGTCATGGCCGTCAACGTCGAAGCTCCGCTGTGGCTGGTCCAGGAACTCGAACCGGGCATGACCGAGCGAGGATTCGGACGCGTGGTGTTGCTCGTGTCCGACACCTTCTTCAACCCACCGCCGGTGTCGGACATGCTGCCGTACATCACCAGCAAGGGAGCGCTCATCGGTGCGTCACGCTCGCTGGCACGCTCGCTCGGCGCGTCGGGCATCACGGTGAACTGCGTGGCACCGGGCCTGACGCCACCGCCGGTCGGCGGCATGGAGCAGCACGTCAAGGACGACGTACTGCGCCGGCAGGCACTTCCGCGTCCACTGGTTCCCGACGACGTGGCCAACGTCGTCGCGTTCCTGGTGCGGCCGGAGAGTCAGGCCATCACCGGTCAGACGCTCTGTCCCGACGGCGGGTTGGTGCTGCTGTGACGTCGAATGTTGCAGTGCGAACCGGTAAACGAATGTCGGCCGCCGACGCCGTCGCCGACATTCCTCACGGCGCGAGCATCGGCGTCGGGGGATTCGGCACCGCCGGAGTGCCGTGGGCGCTGGTGCGGGCACTGCGTGCCCAGGGTGCCTCCGGCCTGACCGTCGTGGCGAACAACTGTGGAGTCAACGGAGCCGGCCTGGCTCTGCTGCTGCACGACCGCCGCATCGACCGCGTGATCGCGTCGTACATCGGAGCGAACGAAGAATTCGCGCGGCAGTACATGAGCGGCGAGATCGAGGTGGAGCTGACACCGCAGGGCACGTTGGCCGAGCGGCTTCGGGCCGGCGGGGCGGGCATCGCCGCCTTCTTCACCCCCACCGGGGTCGGCACCCTCGTCTCCGACGGCGGCATGCCGCATCGGTACGACCCGGCCGGGAACGTGGTGAAAGCGTCCGCTGCCAAAGAGATTCGACGCTTCGGACTCGGCGGCCGCGAGCGTGAGTACGTGCTCGAAGAGGGCATCGTGACCGACTACGCGCTCGTACGCGCCGCGGTGGCAGACACGGCCGGCAACGCGATATTCCGGGCCTCGGCGCAGAACTTCAACCCGGACGTGGCGATGGCAGGCCGCATCACCGTCGTCGAGGCCGAGCGCATCGTCGAACCCGGCGCACTCGATCCCGACTCCGTTCAGCTCTCCGGCGTGTTCGTCCAGCGTGTGGTCGAAGTACCGGACGAGGTGGTCGCATGACCGGCCTCGGCTGGAACCGGGACGAGATGGCGCGACGAGCCGCGCAGGAACTGCGTCCCGGGCAGAGCGTCAACCTCGGGATCGGTCTGCCCACCCGCGTGGCCAACCATCTGCCGTCCTCGCTCGGAGTGACCGTGCACAGCGAGAACGGCGTCCTGGCCGTCGGCCCGACACCGCTGCCGGAATGCCTGGACACCGACCTGATCAATGCCGGAACCGAACCGATCACGGTGCTACCCGGCGCATCGTTCGTGTCCTCGTCCACGTCGTTCGCCATGATCCGCGGCGGACACATCGACGTGACGGTTCTCGGCGCGATGGAGGTCTCGTCGACCGGCGACCTGGCCAACTGGATGATGCCCGGCCACATGGTGCGGGGGATGGGCGGGGCGATGGATCTCGTTGCCGGTGCGGGCCGCGTCATCGTCGTCATGGAACACGCGGGCAAGGACGGCACACCCAAACTGGTGCAGCAGTGCACGTTCCCGCTGACCGGACGCGCGGTGGTGGACCGCATCGTCACCAATCTCGGCGTTCTGGACGTCACGCTACGGGGTTTCGCATTGCGTGAAGTGGCGCCAGGGGTGACGATCCCCGACGTGCGCCGGCTGACGGGGGCGTCCGTGATGACGTGACGAGCCCGGCCACGGGGGCGTTGAACGGTGACGTGACAGGGCCGACCAGTAAGCTCACCTCCCATGGAGGCTTTGTGAACGAGCGCGAGAATCGAGACGCCGGCCATGTGCGCGCAGTGTCCCGGGCCACCCGCATCGTCACGGCTCTGGCCGAGCATCCGTACCCGCTGGGCATCGTAGAACTCGCCCAGTTCGTTCGACTGTCACCGGCCAGTGTGCACCGCATCCTCGGCACTCTCGTCAGTGTCGGTTGGGTGGAACAGAATTCGCGCACCGCGAAGTACCGACTCGGAATGCACGCCATCGGAATCGGCAGCGTCGGAATGGTCACCAATCCGGTTCTGCACGACGCGCGGATGTATCTCTCGCGGCTGGCGGAATGGTCCGGCCACGATGCCGTTCTGAGCACCCTCGTCGGGGTCAAGGCCGTTCAGCTCTCGCGCGTGGCGGGAGCACACACCGAGTTCATCGAGTTCGAACCCGGGCATCCGCAGCCCGCGTACGCCATGGCCGACGGCAAACTTCTGCTGTCGTACATGCCGTACGAGCAGCGTCGCAATCTGTACGAGAACGACGGACTGCGGCGGTTCACGCCCAACACGATCACCGACCCGGATGCCATGGAGGCGGAGTTCTCGCGCATCCAGGAGCAGGGCTACGCCGTCGACAACTTCGAGCGGTTCGACACCGGGCGCGGAATCGCGGCCCCGGTCCTCGACGCCGATCGGCGTCCCATCGCCGCGATGCTGTGCCTGGGCAAGATCGAACCCGATCGTGATGCGGAAATCATTCAGCAGTTGCTCTCGTTGGCACGGGAGATGTCGGAACGGCTGCGCGCCGCGGGAGATCTGCCTGCGTCCGCTCTCGATATCGCAATGCCCGAGACCGACTCGGGTCACTGATTTCCCCGAAACCTTTCTGACGCAATGGCGTCCGCTGCACTCCGTCCTTCCCGAGGGTTGACGGCAGTGTTCGACGTCACGTAAAGTCGGTTGAAATAAGATTCCATTAGACGGAATCGCAATCCGAATGGACTGTCTCATGGCGACGTCGACCACCGAAACACCCGCCGCAGCGGATGCGGGACTGCTCTTCCGAAAAGTATTGGGCCACTTGCCTACCGGCGTTGTCGTCATAGCGTCGGAGGGAGCGTCCGGTCGAACCGGGATCGCGGTGAACTCGTTCACCGCCGTCTCCCTTGACCCCGCGCTGGTGTCGATCTGCGTGGCCCGCACCTCGACCACCTGGCCGGCCATCAGAGCGGCAGGCCGGTTCTGCATCAGCATTCTGGCCGACCATCACGAGCAGGCATCACGCCAGTTCTCGGCGCGCAACACCGATCGTTTCGCAGGCACGTCCTGGCACGACCAGTCGGCGGGCCCGGCCCTGGACGACGCGGTGGCCTGGCTCAACTGCGAGATGTACGCCGAATACGCGGCAGGCGATCACACGATCGTCGTGGCCCGCGTACACAGTCTCAGCGCGGCCGAGGACGGCAGCGCTCTGGTCTTCTTCCGCGGCCGGTACGGACGTTTCGTACCCAACCCCCAACCCCCAACGAAAGGTGCAACACCATGAAGCTTCTCTTCTTCGATGATTTCAAACTCGGAGCCCTCTACGGCGGCAACGTGATCGACCTCAGTGGCGAAGTCAAGGACATCCCGGCGGCGCATCCGCAGGACGTCATCCGCGGCGTCATCGAGGGCTGGGCCACCTACCGCGAACGCCTCGAAGCCGCAGTGGCCGCAGGTGACGGAATTCCGTTGAGCGCAGTGCGTATTCGTCCGCCGATCCCTCGGCCGTCGAACATCGACTGCATGGCGCGCAACTACATGGAGAACGGCACCCTGCCCGAGCGGCCGCCGATCAACGGATTCGCGAAGTCTCCCAATTCGATCATCGGCCACGGCGACACCATGGTGTTGCCCGACGTCGCAGCGACGATCTTCGAGGGCGAGGCGGAGCTGGCCATCATCATCGGCAAGCGCGCGCACAACGTCTCGGCAGCCGATGCGTACGACCACATCTTCGGCTACACCAACCTGATCGACGGTTCTGCACGCGGAATTCCGCCGCGGGAGAACGCTTTCTACCAGATGAAGTCCCGGGAGACCTTCTGCCCGATCGGCCCTTACCTGGTGACCGCCGACGAGGTGCCGAACCCTCAGAACATGCCGGTCACGCTGTGGAACAACGAAGAGATCAAGCAGGAGTTCGACACAGACGACATGGCGTACAGCATCGCCGAGTCCGTCGAGTTCGTCTCGCACATGCATGCTCTCGAGCCCGGCGACATCATCGCCACCGGCACCAATCATCGTGGACTGCATGCCTTTCAGGACGGCGACCGCATCGACTTGCAAGTGGGCGACCTCGGCCGGCTCAGCGTCAACATCAGTGACGAGCTGCACCGCACCTGGGGACGTCAGACCCGCCACGAATGGACCGAAGCGGGAAACAAGGGTCGGACTCCGCCTCAGCTGAGCGGACGCTACGCCCCCACAGCCGAATGACCGCCCGATGAAAGTGCTTCGCGTGCACGAGACCCTCGGCGATTCCGAGACGTACGGAGGAATCGACGCCGGAGATGCCTTCCTGCCGCACCGCGACTCACGCGTCAAAGGTCCGGCCAATGTCGTTCCGGCAACGGCTTTCTGGCTCACCCGAGCTCGGATGGTCGACGTCCCCGCCCCCACCTCGCTCGGGTCACACGCCGTTGTGGTGCTCTCGGGCGAGGTGCGGGTGGATGTACGCGACCGCAGCCCGGCTGTGCTGACCGCCGGAGACCTGGTGTTCGCGAACGTCGCCAGTCCCGAGACCATGACGATGACCTGGGACGGCTTCGCGTGGTTGCTCTACCTCGCGCTGGACGACTGGCTGCCCGAAGCAGGCGACAACGAAGCCCGACCCGACCCGACCGTCCGGCAGGGACGGCCGTCGCTGACGTGGATCTACGACGACGGCGGAACCTCTCGGACCGAGCCGCTGCGCTGGCCGAGTGATCTGGCTCCGGTACCGCCGGTCGAGCAGTGGCCGCGTTCGCTCGGAGCATTCGTCACCCGCCGCGATTACGGCGAGGACGGGTACGTTCCGGGCGTCTGGCACAACGGGCCCAGGCCGCAGCTGGGCGTCACACTCAACGGCAGGGCCGAGAACGAGACCGGGGACGGAACGGTGACCTCGCCGGTGGCAGGCGACATCGCCTACATCGACGACGTGACCGGAGCAGGCCACGTCACGCGCGGTCTCGGTGATCGGTGGATGCTGTTCGTTACAGTCGATCCGGAACACCTGCGTTTCGTACCGGAGAAGTAAGTCCCTCGCCGAGGAGGCCCGACGTGTCGATCGCTGCGTCACCCGTGGAGTTCTCCACCGTCGGGCTTCCCTCCGTCGAGCGAATACAACGGTGGGAGGGGCACAACTCCGAGGTGCTCATCGGGCTGAGATGCCGCAGCCTGGAAGGCGGGTCCCTCGAGGCCACCGAAACCAACGTCCAGGTCGGATCGGTCGGGCTGGCCCGTGTTGTCGGAACCTCCCATGTCGTCGAGCGAGATGCCGAGCTGATTCGGCGCCGGCCGTCGGACTCGGTGGTCCTGTACTTCAGCCTGGTCGGCGATGCGTTCTTCTACTCCGAGGACGGTGTGCGCACCGTGGGCCCAGGCCAGGTTCTGCTGTGCGACGCCGACAGGGCCTTCATGCGCGGGTTCTCGCACGGCCTCGAAGAACTAGTCGTCAAGATCCCGCGCGGGGTCTACTCCGACGTCACCGGAGAGGACTCACTCGCGGCCCCGAAAGTCTTCGACTTCTCGGCGAACGGCAACGTGCACGCTGCCGCCCTGGCCGCTCGAGTGAGCCGCGCGATGCGCGCCGACGGGCCGGCGGCGCCCGACGAGCGGACGATCCTCGAACTGGTCTCCGTCCTGACCGGTGGAACGCGCAGTGACATCGGGCAGGCGCATCGCGCGGCTGCTCATTCCTACATCGAGCGCCGTCTGACCGACGCGTCGTTGTCTGCCACCGACGTCTCCGACGCCATCGGAATCAGCGCCCGGCACCTGTCCCGAGTCTTCGCAGCCGACGGCACCAGCGTGCCCAAATACATCCTCGAGCGGCGACTCTCTCGTGCACACACGGTGCTCACCTCGCCGTCGGGACGCTCGACGTCGATTGCCGAGATCGCCGCCTCCTGCGGATTCTCCTCTGCCGCTTACTTTTCCAGTGCCTTCTCGGCACGGTTCGGAGCCCGAGCATCGGACGTTCGACGCGACGCCGTGGTGCTGCGGTCGGTGCACTAGTTGCGCAATTGCGCCACCGTTGCCGATTTGCGCCGACATGACCGGGATCGATGGCCACCCACGGTGTGATGCAGGACACTGGTTTGCAAGACCCGAGATCAACGTCGGGCGCAACGAAGGGTGTGTTCCATGCCGGTGTTCGACGACGGCCAGAAGGCCACAGAGCTACCCGATTCCTCGGTGGTCGAGACCGACGTTCTCATCGTCGGCTCGGGGCCTGCCGGTGGATCCGCAGCATTGCTGCTGTCCACGCTCGGAATCCCGAACATCATGATCACCAAGTACCGCTGGACGGCCAACACTCCCCGCGCTCACATCACCAACCAGCGCACCATGGAGGTCTTCCGCGACGTCGGTATCGCAGATCAGGTACTGGCCGACGCCACCGAGCACGGGCTCGTCGGCGACACCGTGTTCTGCACCTCGATCGCGGGCGAGGAGATCGGACGCATCCGCACGTGGGGTACCGGGGCCGACCGAGAAGCGGACTACCAGCTCGCCTCGCCGTGCCTGACCGTCGACATTCCGCAGACGTACCTCGAGCCGATCCTGGTGAAGAACGCGACGATGCGGGGAACGCAGGCCCAGTTCTCCACCGAGTACCTCTCGCACGTGCAGGACGCCGACGGGGTCAGTGTGTCGGTGGTCGATCGACTCACCGGACACCGCTACACGATCCGTGCCAAGTATCTGATCGGCGCGGACGGAGCGCGTTCCAAGGTGGCCGCGGACATCGACCTTCCGCTCGAGGGCGCGATGGACATCGCCGGGTCGATGAACATCACCTTCAAGGCCGACATCGCCGAGTACGTCGGACACCGACCGTCGGTGCTGTACTGGGTGATTCAGCCCGGGTCGAACGTCGGTGGTATCGGTGCCGGGCTGGTTCGGATGGTCCGGCCGTGGAACGAGTGGCTCGTGGTCTGGGGATTCGACATCGCGCAGCCACCGCCGGTGGTGAACGAGGCAGCCGCCGTCGAGATCGTGCGGAGCCTGCTGGGCATGCCGGAACTCGACGTCGAGATCACCGGAACATCGTTGTGGGGCAACAACGAAATGTACGCCACGCACCTGCAGAAGGGGCGGGTGTTCTGTGCGGGCGACGCCATCCACCGGCATCCGCCGAGCAACGGGCTCGGCTCGAACACCTCGATCCAGGACTCCTACAATCTCGCGTGGAAGATCGCCGCGGTACTGAAGGGCCAGGCGGGCGAAGCATTGCTCGATACCTACTCCGCCGAGCGCGCCCCAGTGGCCGAGCGAATCGTCAAGCGTGCCAATCGCTCCGGCCGTGAGTTCGCAGACCTGTTCCACGCCCTCGGGGTCACCGACGCCAAGACCGAGGAGGAGATGGTCGAACGCATCGAAGAGCGTAAGGCCAACACACCGGCGGGCGAGGCCAAGCGAGCCGCGCTGGTGAAGGCGATGGAGATCAAGAACTACGAGTTCAACGCCCACGGAGTCGAATTGGGCCAGTTCTACACCTCCTCGGCTGTCGTGCCCGACGGCGTTCTGCCCGAGCCGGTACGAGACCCGGACCTGTACTACCAGGTTTCCACCGTCCCCGGATCGCACCTTCCGCACGCCTGGGTGGGCGATCACATGCACAAGCACGCGATGATGGATCTCGCGCCCTACGACCGCTTCACGCTCATCACCGGAGTCGCCGGATCGGACTGGGAGTCGGCGGCGGACAAGATCGCACACGAGTTGGGTGTGCCCCTCGAAACCGTCGTCATCGGACCCGGACGCGACGTCACCGACCTGTACTTCGACTGGTCTCGGCTGCGCGAAGTGACCGAGAGCGGTGCGTTGCTGGTCCGCCCGGACAAGCACATCTGCTGGCGTGCAGACGAACTCGCGGCAGACCCCGAGGACGCCCTGCGGCAGGCATTGACCGCGGTCCTGTCGCGATGACCTACGACTTCGCCTACGAGGCGAACCCGATGCGGGTGCGGTTCGGTGCAGGCTCGCTGTCGGTTCTGGCGGACGAGCTCGATCACCTCGGCCTGCGCCGCGTCCTCGTTCTCTGCTCACCGAGCCAGAAGGGCACAGCCGAACGCATTGCCTCGATGCTCGGAGACCGATGCGTGGGTGTGCGCGCCGACGCCGTAATGCACGTGCCCGCGGAGGTGGCGAAAAGGTCGAGTGCAGAAGCGCTTTCCCTCGGGGCAGACGGCTGCATCACCGTCGGCGGCGGGTCCTCGATCGGCCTCGGAAAGGCCATCGCCCTCGTCCACGGGCTCCCGATCGTCGCCGTTCCCACCACGTACGCAGGCTCGGAGATGACCCCGGTGTGGGGGCTGACGACCGACGGGCGCAAGGAAACCGGTCGCGACATCAGGGTGCTGCCCCGCAGCGTCGTCTACGACCCCGAGCTGACGACGGGCCTGCCGGTCGACATCTCCGTCACCAGTGGAATCAACGCGGTGGCGCACGCCGTCGAGGCGTTGTATGCACCCGACATCAGCCCCATCGTCGCGCTGATGGCCGAGGACGGAGTGCGCGCACTCGCATCGGCGCTGCCGGCCATCGTGGCCGATCACCTCGATCCACAGGCGCGCAGCGACGCCCTCTACGGTGCCTGGTTGTGCGGCGCCACTCTCGGTGCCACGACGATGTCGTTGCACCACAAGCTGTGTCACTCGCTCGGGGGTACCTTGAACCTGCCGCACGCTCCGACCCACACCGTGGTGTTGCCGCACGTGTTGGCCTTCAATCAGTCGGCTGCACCCGGCGCAGTGACGGCGCTCTCGCGTGCGCTTCCCGGTTCCGGGGACCCGGCAACCCGGTTGTGGGATCTCTGTCGTGGACTCGGAGCGCCACGTTCGCTGGCCGAATTGGGTATGAAGGAGAAGGACATCGACCGAATCGCCGACGACGTGACGAGCAGATCGTACGGAAACCCGCGGCCCGTCACCCGCGAGGCCGCCGCAGCCATTCTGCACGCAGCGTGGGCCGGCGACCCGCCGACCGACATCGGACAGTGAGAGAGACCATGACCGAGCAGACCATGACCGGACAAGCCCAGGACGCCGTCGAAGAGCGGTTGGTGGAGAACGTACTTCGATCGTTCGACGACTGCACCGACCCCCGGTTGAAGCAGGTGATGACCTCGCTGGTGCACCACCTGCACGGATTCGTCCGCGACGTGCGACTGACCGAACAGGAGTGGAACACCGCCATCGGCTTCCTGACCGAGGTCGGGCACATCACCGACGACCGCCGTCAGGAATTCATTCTGCTCTCCGACGTCCTCGGGGCGTCGATGCAGACGATCAACGTGAACAACCCGGCCTACGAGGATGCGACCGAAGCAACCGTGTTCGGACCGTTCTTCGTCGACGACGCACCGCGGATCGAGAACGGTGGTGATGCATCGGGAGGTGCTGCCGGACAACCGTGCTGGGTCGAGGGAACCGTGCGCGACACCGCCGGCACGCCGATCCCCGGAGCGCGCCTGGAAATCTGGGAAGCCGACGAGGACGGGTTCTACGACGTTCAGTACGACGACGCGCGCGTCGGCGGTCGAGCGCATCTCTACAGCGACGACGAAGGAAACTATCGATTCTGGGCGTTGACGCCCACGCCGTATCCCATTCCGCACGACGGCCCCGTCGGCCGGATGTTGGCCGCGACCGGCCGCTCGCCGATGCGTGCGTCGCACCTGCACTTCATGGTCTCGGCACCGGGGATGCGGACGCTGGTGACGCACATCTTCGTCAGCGGCGACGAACTGTTGAGCAGCGACACCGTGTTCGGAGTCAAGGAGTCCCTGATCAAGGACTTCGTCGAGCAGCCGTCGGGAACACCGACGCCGGACGGTCGCGACGTCGGTGACAAGACCTGGGCCAGAGCGGATTTCGACATCGTGCTCGCTCCGGCCGAGATCTGAGACCGCCGGTCCGGACGGTCGGTCAGTGGTCGACCGACCGCCCGGCGGTGATCGAATCGACGAACGGGGTCAGCAGCAGCGCCAGATCGTCGGCCGCTGCAGCGATGTCCTCGGGCGGTTCGGGGATGTAGCTCAGGGCCAATCGGACGATGGCTTTGCTGATTACGTCGGCCTGTCGTGGGCTCGCGCCCACCCATCCGCGCTGGAAGGTCTCGGACAGACGCTCACCCGCCCGCTCGATGAGCACCTCGCTGTCGGTGGTGATCAGGCGCAGAAGATCTTCCGGTGCGTCGCCGCTGTGCAGCGACCGGACGAGCGGATCCAGGCCGCTCAGCTCGAAGAACGACGAGAAGCCCTGCCGCAGAGCGGCCGACGCGTCGTTCTCGTGCTGATACAGAGCCGTCTCGCACATGGCCACGAAGAGGTCCGTCAATCTGATGGCGTACCCCTGCGCGACGCCACGCCGCGAACCGAACTCGTTGTACAGGCTCTGCCTGCTCAGCCCTGCAGCCTTGGCGATGTGGCTCATCGTGACGTTGCGCCAGTTGCGCTCGTTCAGCAGCTCTCGCAAGGCGTCGAGCGCGGTATCGCGCGCGAGAGTGGATGCGGCTTCACGGTATCGACCGGGGGTCGACGTCTGTTCGGCTGCGGGCATGAACACGACTCTATCGAACGACCGCATGGGGCCGATCCAGCCAATCTTCTCCGAGGAGTTCCCGATCGATGGGGTCTGCGCTCGCGATGAGGGATCTGATCTGTCGGATGTCCTTGGGGAAGCCGACGCCGATGGCCCCGACGAGCGTGTCGCCGCGCAGCGCACAGGCGGTGAAGCGGCGTTCCTCGATGGAGCCGCGAACCACGACGTACTCGTCCTCGGCACCGGTCCAACCCGCGAACTGCAGGTTGAGCCCGTGCTGAGTCGACCAGCCCCACGGCACGTCGAGCCTGCCGACATCGAGACCGAGTATGGACCGTGCTGCCCGGGTCGCCTGATCGACGGCACCGTTCCAGTGCTCACTCCGATAGGTGCCGCCGAGAATCGTGTTGGGGACCTCTGCCACGTCGCCCGCCGCGTAGACGTTCGGCCTCGATGTGCGCATCGACGCGTCGACCAGGATTCCCGACGCGGTCTCGAGGCCCATGTCCGCCCCGAGCTCGACGTTGGGCACCGAACCGGCGGACACCAGGACGGTGCCGGCCGACCACGAGCGTCCGTCTCGAGCGGTGGCACGGAGGGTGCCGTCGTCCTGCTCGTCGAGACTCGTCACGGTGACGTCGGTGTGCATCGTTATCCCTCTGTCCGCGTGCAGGTCTCGGTACATCTGTGAAATCTTTGGCGGCGCGATCCGGCTCAGCGGAGCCGATGCCGCTTCGAGCACCGTCACCTCGGCACCGAGCGACCGGGCTGCTGCCGCCGCCTCGCACCCGATCAATCCGCCGCCGATCACCAACAGCGATCCGGTGCGGAGGATGTCGGCATGCAGTGGTGCGACATCGGTGGCGCTGCGAAGCGTGAACACGTGACCCGGGAAATCGAGTTGCCGAGCCCGAGAACCCGTTGCCAACAGCACGGCGTCGTACGGGATCGGATCGCCCTGATCGAGCTCGACGGCCGAGTCGGTGACGGCGACGGCGGTGACGCCCGTGCGGACGTCCACGCCCTCGATGGCTGCACCCAACCGGACCTGATCGACCGACTTCGTGCCCATCAGCAGCTCCTTGGACACCGCCGGACGACGGTAGGTGGACTCCTGCTCGCTCCCGATCAGCGTGATGGAACCCGTGAAGCCCTCGGCCCGTAGCACTTTGGCGGCGGTGTACCCGGTGGCACCGGTACCGACGATCACGACCTCGGCGGGTTGCCCAGTAGTCACCCGCGCTCTACCTCGACCATCTCGAAATCGGCCTTGGCCGCGCCGCAGTCGGGGCACGACCAGTCGTCGGGAATGTCGTCCCAGCGCGTGCCCGGCTCGATGCCGTCCTCGGGCCAGCCCAGTTCCTCGTCGTACTCGAATCCACACTGAACGCAGCGATAGAGCTTCATGCCTTACTCCTGAAGTCGATTTTCTCGCGGACACCGCAGTCGGGGCACGGCCAGTCGTCGGGTACGTCCGACCACGGTGTTCCTGCCGGAAAGCCCTCTCGCGGTGCGCCGTTGGTCTCGTCGTAGACGAACTCGCACACCGGGCACTCGAAGGCGGCCATCACTTCGCTCCGTGCGCGGCGAGGATCTTCTCCCGCTTGGACGGCTGGATGTTGACCTTCGTGATGTCACCGTCGTAGTGGTCGAGTACGCGGTGGTCCATCACCTTGCGCCACACCGGTGGGAAGTAGGCCAGCGAGATCATGCTCGCGTAGCCACTCGGCAGATTGGGTGCCCCGTCCATGCTGCGCAGAGTCTGGTAGCGGCGGGTGGGATTGGCGTGGTGGTCGCTGTGGCGCTGAAGGTGGTACAGAAAGATGTTGGTCACGATGTGATCGGAGTTCCAGCTGTGCTCGGGAGTGCATCGCTCGTAGCGGCCGTTCTCCTTCTTCTGACGCTGCAGGCCGTAGTGCTCGAGGTAGTTGACCGTCTCCAGCAGTGAGAATCCGTAGATGGCCTGAATGATCAAGAACGGCAATACGATCGGACCGAACACCGCGATCAGGACCCCGTACAGAACCACCGACATCAGCCATGCGTTGAGCACGTCGTTCTGAATGCTCCACGTGCTCTTGCCCAGTCGCTCCATGCGCGTCTTCTCCAGCTCCCAGGACGACTTCAGGCTGCCCCACACGCTGCGTGGCAGGAAGGCCCAGAAGCTCTCGCCGAACTTCGAGCTCGCCGGATCCTCGGGAGTGGCGACGCGAACGTGGTGGCCGCGATTGTGCTCGATGTAGAAGTGGCCGTAGAACGTCTGTGCCAGAGTGATTTTCGACAACCAACGCTCGAGGCTGTCCTTCTTGTGGCCGAGCTCGTGCGCGGTGTTGATACCGACGCCGCCCATCACGCCGATACTGATGGCCAGGCCGATCTTCGAGATGAGGCCGAGCCCGCCGTCGATGCCGAGCCACGACAGGTTGTTCGCCGACCACAGGTAGCAGGCGAACACCAGACTGGCGAGCTGGAACGGAATGTAGGCGTAGGTGCAGTAGCGGTAGTACTTGTCCTCCTCCAGCGCCTTCATCACCTCGTCGGGTGGGTTGTCACCGTCGGGACCGAAGAAGCGATCGAGGATCGGAAGCAGGCCGTAGACCAGCAGCGCGCCGATCCACCACCAGACCGGCGACACGGCGGTCCAGCCGAGCTGGTTGAAGGCCCACACCAGGCCGGTGGCCAGGAAGACCGCTGTGGGCGGGATCAAACCCATCAGCCAGAGGTATCGCTTTCGGTCGTGCCATTCGGCGACCGGCGCCTGCGCCTGATCGTCGACATTCGATGCGGTCATCGTCACTCCTCGTGTAAGGCCGATCACTGTGGATTGGACAATACACGGAATTTGTCAGGATGTTGTACAAAATCAGAAATTTGTACAAACAATGCTTGAGGCTGTGGCAGCGCCCACAGCGCCACCGTTTGGACAGATCCAGCTGCTATCTTCCGATTCGTTGTGGCCGGTCACAAACGGTCGCAACGCTCGTAGGTCCGTCTGTATCCCGTCGGGGGTACTTCACAACAGGAGTAGTTATGGACGCATTCATCGCCAAGATCATCGTCGACGTCATCCTCGGGCTCATCGGCAGCGGAAGCGCCGAGAGCGGCAGCACCGCAGTGAGCGCATTCCTGGGTTCCTGACGTTCGAGGGCTGCGCCGGTGCGACGCCGGCGCAGCCTGCTCCGACAGAGTCGTGTCGCGCTGCGACGGCACCGTTTGTACTCTTGGCCGGAGCGAAAGGGGCCCGCACCACGCCATGGGCTACGACAGCGACAACCTGGACGGTGACGGCCCTCGCGGTCGCAGTAGGCATCGACGAGCCAGGGAGAAGAACTCCGGTCGACGCATCCTGCTCGGTTTCGGTGTTTTCGTCGTCGTTGCGCTCGGACTCGGTGCCTGGCTCGCGTACACCGCCGATGCCGCATACACCTACCTCGATCAGGCCCGCGAGCATGCCCAGGCAGCAAAAACTGCACTGCTGACCGGGGATACGCAGAAGGCCGACACCTCCGTGTCCGACGCGGTGCGCACCTCGGCCCAGGCGAAGGAGGCCACCGATTCGCTGATCTGGACGGCGGCCGCCGCAATTCCGTACGTGGGCCAACCGCTGGACGTCGTCTCGCAGATCACCGACGTCGTCAACGGGCTGAGCGTGGATGTGCTGACACCCTCGGTGGAGGTGGGCACCACCCTCGATCCGAGTCGGCTGCGTGGGCCCGACGGTTCCATCGACATCGCCGCCCTGCGCGACGCCTCGCCTGCGCTGTCTCGGGCGGCGGCTGCAGCGGAGGTACTCGATGCCCAGGCCGAGGCAATCGAGGAACCGACATTCGTCGATCGGGTCGGTGAGGCGCGAACTCGGTTGCAGGATCAGACGCACGAGCTGACGTCCCTGCTGACGAACACGAACATCGCGGCCGAGGTTCTTCCGGCGATGCTCGGTGCGGACGGCCCGCGCAATTACTTCCTGGCCTTCCAGACACTCTCGGAATCCCGCGGAACAGGCGGATTGATAGGCGGATTCGGCATCGTGCGCGCCGTGGACGGGAAGGTCGCGGTCGACTCGTTGGCCAGCAATGCCGAGCTTCGGATTCCGTACGACCCCATCGATCTCGGCCCCGACTTCTTCGACTTCTACGAGAGCCGCTTTCAGCCCACCCAGAACTGGCAGAACAGCAACGTCAGTCCGCACTTTCCGTACGCGGGTCGGATCTGGCAGTCGATGTGGGAGCAGGAAACAGGCGAGCGTCTCGACGGCGCGTTGGCCACCGACCCGGTTGCCCTCGGCTACATCCTCGACGCCGTCGGACCCATCACGATGGGCGACGGCGAAGTGATCGACGGATCCAACGTCGTCCGGATCACGCAGTCCGACGCCTACTTCCGCTTCCAGGACGACAACAGCGCGCGCAAGGCCTACCTGCAGGACATCGCCGCCCGGGTGGTCGCGAAGATGCAGGGCAACATCGGCTCTCCCAGTGCGCTGCTCGAAGCACTCGGCAAGGCCACCATCGAAGGTCACATCTCCGTGTGGAGTGCGGACCCGGCACTTCAAGCGATCCTCGGTCCGACCGAGATCGGCCACGAAGTTCCCGACAGCCCCGACCCGTACGCCGCGGTGGTGGTGAACAACGGTGCGGGCGGCAAGCTCGACTACTACCTGCAGCGCAAGGTCACCTACTCCGCGCAGTCCTGCGAGGGCCCGACGCGCACCACCCGCGTCGTCGCCGAGATCACCAACAACGCTCCGCTGCAGGACTACACCACTTACATCGCCGGCAGGCAGAACGACTCCACCCGATACGACGGACCGCCGGGAACCAACCGATCGGTGGTGGCTCTGTACGCAACTCGGGGCGCAACGTTGACCGATGCCACGATCAACGGAACTCCACTGTTTCTGCTGACCGCTGCCGAACGGGGCCATCCGGTGTTCTACGTGCCGGTCGTCATCGAGCCGGGACAGACCAAGACCATCGAGTACAACCTCGTCGAACCGACCGTCGCCGGCGAAGCGCAGGCGCCGGTTCAGCCGCAATCGGCGCCGGCACCGACCGAAGTGGACTTCCCGGACTGCTCGTGATCGCCGGTAGGGCAGAATCCCCGGCGTGCGAAGAACTCGACTGTGGATCGCCGGGGCACTCGGGGTGGCTCTGGTCGCCGCGCTCGTGGCAGGACCACTGAAGAAGCCGGCGCTGACGGTCCGCAACGCACACTGCTTCGGGTGGAGCGTCAACGACACCGGCCCACGATTGGTGACGCTGGGCGACTCGATGGCGCAAGGCAATTCACGCGTCGACTGGGGGATTCACGGCAACACGTCGTGGTATTCGTATCTCGTGTGCGGAGACGATTCTCGCGCAGCCGACGGTGGGAATCTGGGAATCAACGGCGCGACGACGACGCAGATCCTCGCCCGAACCGACGACGCACTGGCAGCGAACCCGGACATACTCGTCGTCAACGGAGGCACGAACGACCTGGCCCGGTCGGTTCCGCTACCCCGGATCATCGACAACCTACGCACGATCCTGGACCGCGCACGCGACGTCGACACCGTCGTGATCGCCACGGTGCCGTCGTCGCGCACGGTCAGCGCCGACGACCTGAACGACGACATTCGAGCACTGGCCGCCGAGCGCGGCATACCCGTCGCCGAATTTGCGCCGCTGCTCGACCGGCCCGGAGCCACCTTCGACGGGGTGCACCCCACCGCGAGTACGGCTGCAGCCATGGCGGCCGCGGTGGTTGCGGCAGTCGGTCGAGCGCTGCCGCGGACGTGAGCGTTCAAAAGCGTGAGCCGAACGCGGGATTCCGCCGATCAGAGTCGGTAGTGAACGCTGAGGTGCGGGCTACCTGTGGATAACCCCGAACTATCCACAGGTTTCGAAAACAGCACTGGCGCAGGCGTCGTCGATCGTTCACCGTATCGGCATGGGGGTACACACAGCGGTCGACCTGATGGCTCGGGGGATGAGCCGCAGCACCATCTCTCGCAGAACTGCGTCCGGGCAGCTGATTCGAGTGCTGCCCGGACTCTATGCGACGAACAAACCCGAGTACATCGACCTGTGCACAGCGGTAGCTCTGTGGAAGCCCGGCGCTGTGCTCAGTCATCTGACCGCTGCGTGGGTGTGGGGGTTGATCGACGAGGAGCCGACGCAGGTTACGGCGACAGTGCCGCCCTCGACCCGGCAGCACGCGCCGGAGTGGGTGAAGATCCATCGACGACGCGTCCCCGAGGCGGACCGGTGCCGAGGTCTTCCGGTGGTGACGTTGGCCCAGGTGTTCGTCGACGTCGCGGCTACCCTGACGGGTGAGGAGTTGGAGCGGTTCTTCGACACGGCAATCGCGCGGCCGGCTCTGCGACGTCGAATCGCGACCGAATGCGAACGATCTCGCGGGATGCACGGCATGAAGGCAGTACGGAGACAGTTGCGTCTGTGCTGCCTCGGTACCCGATCCGAGGCCGAGCGAGTGGTGGCTCGGGCACTGTCCGCTCGACAGTTCTTCATGGAGATCAATGCGCGGGTAGGTCCGTATTTCGGCGACCTCGTGGACTTCCGGGCACGGGTGATCGTCGAAATCGACGGACGCGAGTTCCATACGTCGAGCCGAGCGTTCGACGGCGATCGTCGACGCCAGAACCGGCTGGTACTTGAGGGGTGGCTGGTTCTGCGCTACTCCGCTGTACAGGCGTTGGGCGAAACGCGACGCGTGGTCGACGAGATCATCGAGGTGGTCCGGCGTCGTCGACGTTCGATCGATGCAGTCGGTCGAGCGCTGCCGCGGACGTGAGCGTTCAAAAGCGTGAGTCAAACGCGGGATTCCGCCGATCAGAGTCGATAATGAACGCTGAGGTGCGTGATCAGAGGCGGCCCTGTTGGACCGCGATGACGACGAGGGCAATCACAGCAATCGTGAGGATTGCTAAGAGCGCCAAATGAATTGGATCAGTGGAACCTGGCGGTCGAACCCCGTTCGAACCCCTTTTCTGGAGCATGTCACAGACTGTAGGTCACTTTCTCGGATTGTGCACAGTATGAGTGGTACAACCGAAAACCACTCCTCTGCGAGCTCGCACATATGTTCGATAGCGAGTAGGGTCGAGTGCGGCGGAGCTGGGAGGGAAGCCCGGCTCCGCCGCCCGATCGGTGCCCCGCAGGCAAGTTCTCGAGTTCGCAGACCGGGTGATTCGTCTGTGGTTGACTTGGCCCTCCAGGTCGGGATACCAGGAAAGCTCTGCAAGGTGAACGGTCTTCGTCAGTGGTGGTCGCTTCCCGTCGACTACGGGTGGAACGTTGCGTATGCGCGTTCGCAACGAGGCTTGGACATCACCAGGGTTCTCATCGGAATTCTGTGTTGGCTCTACGCCGGTGCCGCGGCGATCGCTCTGAGCATTCCGGGATTCGCCTACAGCAGCCTCGCACGTTTGCCCCTGTGGTTCACCGTTGTCACGACGGTCCCGGTGGGGTTGATCTGGTTGATCGGCGGCTGGCCGAGTTGGCGCGTGTCGATCGCGTTCGTGCTGTACGCCGACATCGTGCTCGCGGCTGTTCTGCTCACCACCGATGGACCGTCCGCGGTACTGCCCATTGCAGCCCTGTTCACGGTCATGGGCGCTTATGTCGCGGGGTTTCACGGTCCCAAGCTGTTTGCGTTCCATCACGGCTTCGCATTCGTCACCGCCGTCGCCCTCTACGTCTCGGCAATGGTGAACGACCCGGCGGAGCGTCTACAGACCAATCTCTACTTCGTCATGCTGATCCTGGTGATGTTCGCGGGACCGTTGATCGGGCATTCCTTCCTCATGCTGTTGCGCCGAGACGCCACCGGCGCGTTCTACGATCCGCTCACCGGCCTACGGAACCGTCGGGGATTCGATGCGGCGATCGGCAACCTGGAATCTCGATCCGGTGCGAACATGTCGCTGGTCGCCGTGGTCATCGACATCGACAACTTCAAAGCGGTCAACGACAGATACGGCCACGAGCATGGAGACGCGGTCATCCGGACGACAGCGAATCGCATCCTCGAGGTCTTCCCGGCACCGGCCGTCACGGTTCGACTGGGCGGCGAAGAATTCGCGGCCGTGTGTGTCGACGACCTCGATACGGTCGTCGAACAATCGGAGCGATTACGAGTTCGTCTGTGTGACAGCACCGACCGGGCACCGTTGACCGCGTCGTTGGGCATCGCCCATGCCGTGGTCGAGACGGGGGACGTCGAGTCCGCTGTCAACGAACTGCTGGGCCGCGCCGACGAGGCGATGTATCACGCGAAAAGGCTTGGCGGCGACCGCGTCTCCCTCTACGGAGGCGACTCGCCGTTGAGCCGTGACGTGGACGAATTGCAGTGACGACGCCGAGCCGAGGTCCGTGTCGGAACCCGGCTCGACGCCGTCGATCGTGCTGTACACGAACTGCTACGCCACCTCGGCCGCGAGCGCGGACTGCGTTCCGACGTCGAACACCGGGTTGGTCAGGTGCACGTCGAGGCTGTTTCCTGGGCCTGCGATGATGCCGTTGAGCACCGAGGTGAACGCGCCGCAGTTCTGGAACTGCGGAATGGTGTAAGTGCCCTTCACGTGGGCATCGGCCTGATTGTTCTGGATCAGATCGATCGCGTCGAGCGAACCGGTAAGTTCGGCAGTGGTCTCGGCGGTGACGCAATTGCTACCCGCGGGAATGAGATCGACCGACGCCGACCCCGCGGACCCGGTGTCGATACCCAGAGGCTTCACCGAGTCGATACGAATCTTGAAGCTCTGCTGCACGGCGAGATCCAACGTGGGTGCCTCCGCGGGACCGCCCTGGGTGAGGGTGCCCGACACCGGCGTCGGATCGACGATCGAAATGGTGAAGTTCGCCAACGTTGCAGGGCCGAGTTTCAAGTCGGCCGATGCCTGCGGCAGTGCGAGCGTGCCGGTCACCGTCCCGCCGACCAGGTCGACGTCCGTGACGAGGTCGGTGGTGGGGAAGACGACCGGCTGACCGGTCTTGGCGATGATCGTCGTCGTGTCTGCCTGAAACGTGATCGGAAGCGTGTCGGCAGCGTTGGCCGGGGCGGCCACCATCGTCGCCAATGCGACGGACGAGGCCAGTGCCGCCATCGTGACGACAGTCCTGTTGCGGATTTTCACGTGCTCTCCTTCGAGGAAATGGATTGTGCTGGAACGTAATCGGAGGATGTCGATCAGGACAGTGTGAAGGCCGGATTCGGCTGGACCGACAGGCTGTCGACCGTGCAGTTGCCGGACATGGGCTGGTCGGTCGAGGTGAGGGTGTTGGTCATGTTGTCGAACGAACCGGCGAGGGTGGCCGGGCCGCAGTTGTATCCGACGAGCGAGAAGGCCACGTTGGAGACCTCACCGGTGGTGGCACTGGTGGGGGTCAGAGTCCACGGCAGGTTCTTCAGCTGCGGCAGGCCGCACAGGCGGTTGGAACCGCTGATCTTCGCGTCGGTGATCGATGCAGAGGAGCCGTCGGCGCTGGTGCTGCCGGAGAGTGTGATGGAACAGCTCACGGGAACTCCGAACGAGGCGGGCGTGCTCACGACGATCGTGCCGGGTGCGGTGAAGGCGGTTCCGGCCGGAGAGATGGTGGCGGCACCGGCATCGGCGGCACCGACTGTCGCCCCGGTGATGGCAACGGCGGCGAGTACGGCGGCGAGTGTACGAGAGCGGGTCGGCGGGTTGAGCGTCATCGATCGATCCTCCATGTCCAGGACGGCTCCGGGAGCCCACGCGGGCGGCCGGTGGCGGCCGGTGCTCCGGCAACCGGGATGGACGTTAGGTGTGCGAACCATATGTCGGAATTGCTTCGTTCAAGTCTGTGAGAAGTCACAATACGGTCGGTACGTTTGTTGTTTGCCGTGGTAACGAAAGTGGGCTTCGGTTCCGAAAGTCCACTCCGTCATGGGTTTTCGGCCCGATTTCGAGCTCGGAGGGTTCCGAGCCGCGCGGCCGACCCAGCGGAAGTTCCGTTATCGGAGCGTTATGCAAAGTTATCCAAACGAGATAGTTGTGGTGTCTGTCGTGACACCTCCGTCGTCCAACATTGAGTCAGCGAGAAGAAACTACGAGAATCAGGTTTGAAGATCAGCCAACCCCCACGTGACGGGGGTGGTTTTTTCGTGTCAAACTGTGGTGTGACGTTCGCGCTGGCCGAAGCAGGATCTGCAGTCGACACGGACACGGGAGAGCTGACGGTGCAACCGTATTTCGCCCCGGTCTGTCGGCTTGACAACGGCGCGCTCGCAGCGATCGAAGTTCAACTGCGAGGTCCGCAGAACGGTCCGCTCGCCTCCGCCGACGCGCTCAAGCGCGCAGCCAGAGCAATGGACGCCAAGCGCGAACTCGACGCCCTTGCGTGGGGAGTGGCTCGGGTAAACCAGTCGGTGCGGTTGCCGATGCTCGTCTCCATGGACGTCGACTCCCTTGCTGCACTCGATTCCGCCACCGAGGAACAGTTGCGCCGCGACATCGTGGTCGTCACCGAGGCGGCACTCGTCGACAGTCCGGCCCGCACCCTCGCTGCGATCGACAAGGCCAGGCGTGACGGCAAAGTGGTGGCCGTCGATGACGTCGGTCGTCGACCGCAGTCGATGACCCTGCTGCCGCTCATCGAACCCGACGTGATCATCCTCGCTGGATCGATGGTCTCCCGGCGTCCCGATCTCGCCACCGCACGTACCGCTCACGCCGTCTCGGCTCAGGTGGAACGAACTGGCGCGGTGGTGGTCGCCAGCGGAGTCGACACGGCACTGCACCGCACTCGCGCGCTCGGACTCGGAGCGACCTACGGGGTGGGTGAGCTGTATCCGGCGGCCGAGACCACCGAGGAGCTCCCCGCGGACGCCGCGGAGGTGATGCCGCCGTTCCCGACCTGGAGCACACCTGCTGTCGCCGCCGAGTCGCCGTACGCCATCGCGTCGGCGGGAAAGACAGCCACCCGCAGCACCAAGCGTCTACTGGTGGCGATGAGTACCTCGCTCGAGATGCAGGCTGCGGTCTCAGGTCCGGAAACGTTGGTACTCGGTACTTTTCAGCGAGCAGAGCACTTCACCTCGAGCACCCGTGCGCGTTGGGTCTCGATGGCCGAGCAGATCTCGTACGCCGGCGTGTACGGCGTTGGCATGGGCTACGTCCAAGAGGGCGGCATCATGCATGCGCCCCTCGACCCGACGGATCCGCTGGTGGAGGAGTGGAACGTGGTGGTGTTGGGTCCGCACTTCTGTGGAGTGCTCGCAGCGATCGATCTGCACCGCGGCGAAGTCGACGCCGATCGTGAGTTCGATTACGTGATGTCGTACGACCGTGCGACAGTAGTTCGTTGTGCGCGTGCGATTCTCGCGCATTTCTGACGCAACGACGACCGCGTTCCCGGACGGGATGTTTCGGGCAGCCATGGCAGGGCATACGGCACAGCAGGTGATGAAGTAGTCCGGACTGCCCCATTGCTCAGGCCCCGTGCGTTGAAAAAGCAGCGTACGGGGCTGCCTGAACAGTTACCGCGCGGTCGAAGCCATGTCCACCAACTCCTGAGCGATGTCGCGAAGCTTTCGGTTGGAGTCCTGCGATCGGTCTACCAGTAGCGCGAACGCCGCATCCGCGCTGATGCGATGCGTTGCCATCAACATTCCCTTGGCCTGTTCGATCGGTGCTCGCTGCGAGAGCGCCCGTCCGATAGCGTCCGGTAGCCCGAAGTCGGTTGCGTTCGCTGCGGTCATGCAGACATTGTTGCGCGACTTGCTCCGGCGCAGGTCAGACCCGAGAAGACGCGCCGAAAAACCGTCGAACAGAGTTGCCCACGTTACCGACTTCGTAGTGTTCCGTGACCGCGGTGTTATAGAGCTTCGGCGCTGTCAGGCGGCGGGATTGGACAGCGGCCGTCCGATCAGGAACTCGAGAGTGCGGTAGGCGTCGGTCCGCCGCCCGTTGCTCGCATTGTCGTGATACGCGGCACCGGCGACGACCACGCCGACCGGAATACGGCCGGACTCGATATCGCGCGCCGTCTGCTCGGCGCAATTGCGCAACACCGGGCAGTCGGCGCACAACCGCCATGCCTTCTCTGCGCGCTTGCGTCCGTGCCGAGGAAGTTGTTGCGAGTCGTAGGCATCCATGTCTTCGATGCACGCACCCTTGAGGCGCCAGACCTGGTCATCCGTCATCGTCATGATCCGTTTCGCGTCGTGCCGATCGTTCCAGGACCCATGTTCCCCGTCACTCGGAACTCGAAACACCCAAATGCCTTGCGCCGCCGCAGGCCCGCCGGGTCAGACCGTACGACGAGCGGCGACCCTCGACGCTGCGGCCGCCGCCGCGATGGTCACCAGCGCGCCGAGCACGATGGCAGGGCATTCACCGGGAGCCAGGACGCCGCTCTGCGCGCCCAATGTCACCGCCGAGACCGGAACGCCCAGCTGGGCTGCCGCGAGTATCCCGAGTCGGGTGGGCTGGCCGGTCAGGCGCATCGCACCGTGCACCGCGATGGCACCGAAGCCCAAGACGAGCCCCAGCACGATCATCTTCGGGTGACCGGCGAGGGCACGCAGATCGAGGGATGCACCGAGCCAGACGAAATACAGTGGTCCCAGGAATCCTTCGGTGATGGCGAACAGCTGTTTGGCGAGGCGTCGCGGTTCTCCGATGGCGGCAATCGCCAGGCCGAAGCCGAAGCCGGCCAGCATCACCGAGGCGTGGGTGTGGACGGCGAGTGCCGCGAGGCCGAACAGCAGAACCAGGTTCAGTCGCAGTTCGAGCGCGAGTTTGCGCTGAGCAGACACCCGATGCACGCGCCGGCGCAGTCCCGAGATGTCGAAGTGTCGCAGGACGACGAAGATCACCGCGGCAGCGAGCAGAACCGTCGCAGATCCCAATGCGGCCGGACCGGCCCGCTGTGGATCGATCACGAGGGGCAGCGCGACGATGCAGACTGCATCGGCGAGCGCGATCTGCGGCAGGAGGGCCATCAGGCCCGGAGCGGTCATGGTGGTGGACTCGACGATCGGCATGACGACAGCGGCCGAGGACGACGTCATCAACACCGCGTACAGACCGAGATGAGGCGGATCGAACGCTGCCGAAACGGCCCAGCCGAGCGCGGTTGCGAGCAGCCCGACGGCCACCGCCCGAGCGGCACCGACCCCGACACCGATGCGCAGTCGCGGGTCGCGAATCGGTACCTGACTGCCGGCCACGAACATGACGAGCGCAAAGCCCACCTGCGCGAGGAAGCTCAGCGTCTGCTCGCTCGGGTCGACAACGCCGAAGCCTGTGTGACCGAGTGCAATTCCGGCGACGAGTTCTCCGATGACGACGGGTATCCGAAGCCCGCGTGGAAGCGCCAGCAGTGGGCCGAACAATCCCACCGCGGCACACAGGGCGAGCGTCTCGAAGGTCATGCGCCCGCGCCGGTGTCAGGCAGAGTTCAGCGTCGGGCGTCGACTCGACGGCAGCGCCGACGCAACAAGATCACGAGGGTGCAGCGCCCCCTGCTCGGTCATCATCACCCGCATCCGATACTCGACCACACGCAATTGCGCAGCCAACGGGCTACGCATCAACGCGAACTCGTAGTCCGTACCGGTGGAGCCGAATTCGGTGTCGAGATCGGTCATGTCATCGTCTCCTCGGATGCAGGGAACACAGCGGCAAGCGAGTCGGCAATCGTCCCGGAGGTGTCGATCACGGTTGCACTGGGCCAGGGGCGTCGGGCACCGGCCATGGCGTCGTACACGGCCTGCGACGCGTCCGAAGCGCCGTGTGGACGGGTCGTAATGCGTTCGAGCGCAATGTGTTCGGGAGTTCGGCATTCGAGCTCGACAAGATCGGTGTGGGTGCCGGCGGCCAGTTCGAGCGCGTGCTCGCGCGACTTCTCGTCGTTCCACGAGGCGTCGATGACGACCGAACGGCCCATCCCAACCTGCTCGCGCGCCCGGTGCATCAATTCGGCATAGGTGGATGCTGTCTTCTCAGAGGTGTACAGCCCGCATCCGACTGCCGACGGATGCGGAGACCGTGGATCGAGCCCCGCGCTCTCCTTGCGCACCACATCGCTCGACAACACCACCGCCCCGGTACGTTCCGCGAGTGCGGCCGCCACCGTGCTCTTGCCGGTGCCGGGCAGGCCTCCCACCAACGTGATGGTGATCGAGGACACCAGGTGGTCCAGCGCGAGTCGCATGTGGGCGAGCGCGTCGGTCTGCGAGGCCGCATGACCCTGATGAAAGCGAAGGCAGGCGACCTTGGCGCGAACCGTTGCGCGGTAGGCGATGTAGTGATCGATCAGAGAGCAGGGAGGATCGTCCTCGGTCGCCTCGAGGTATGACGCCACCAAGCGTCGAGCTGCGTCGGGGCGTCCCTGGAATTCGAGATCCATTGCCAAGCAGGCGACGTCGTCGATTCCGTCGAGGAACCGAAGTCGGTCGTCGAAATCGAGACAGTCCAGTATTCGTGGGCCGTCCGGTAGGCAGAAGATGTCGTCCGAGAGAAGGTCCCCGTGTCCGTCGACTATGCGGCCTCGCGAGATCCGGTGATCGAACAGGGCCGCACGGCCGGCGACGTAGCGAAGAGATAGATACTCGAGCTCGTCGACGAGTGCGGTGTCGAGGACGCCGACCGCAAGTGTGCGCAGCTCACGAATGTTGTTGCGCCACCGCTCGTCCAGAGCGCTCTGTCGTCCCTCGTCGTCGATGCGGGTACTTCGGGGACTGTTCCGATGGGCAACCGCGACAGTCTGTGCGACGAGGTCGACGACGGTGCCGATATCGTCGCCTGCCGCGGCGCGGGTGGACAACCGGGTCGAATCGGGGAGGCGTCGCATCTTCAACAGTGGTTCGGCGGGCCCGCCGCCAGGATCGGTGAGCTCGGCGATACCGATATATACATCGGGCGCGAATCGGGAATTCAGTACGAACTCGCGGTCGCATGCGGTCCATCGGGAATCGACGGTACGGAAGTCGAGGAAGTCCGTCTCGATCGGCTTCTTCATCTTGTAGGCGACATCACCGAGTAGAAACACGTACGCGCTGTGCGTTTCGTGGACCTCTGCGGTGCCGACGACCGCCGGGCCTGTTCGGTCGCAATCAACTACTGCAGGCATAGTGCATCCTTCGAATGGATTTGGGGAGAACAAGATCGACGGCACTATCGCGAAGGATGGTCGCGGTCCTGTAGAAAGTGTTGCCAGTCCCTGTCCCACTGCCGCATTCGTGAACGTTCGCCGGCCCTGGTGGTGAGATAGACCAGACCACCGACGACGACTGCACCGAGGAACCACACGAACACGGCCGTGGCAGTTCCGTTGACGACGGCACCGGCGGCGGTCTCGGGAGCGCGTACGCGGTTTCCGTCCGCATCGCGCCAGATCGGAGTCGTCTCACCGATCTGCACAGCGGACGGCACCTGGGCCGATCCCGACCGGATGGAGCCGTCCGGCGCGCTCCACTGCACAGTCGCGGTACCGCTGGCGGGCACGGCACCGTCCGTCTCGGACCTCTCGGTCCTGACGGAGTCGATCACTCGGGCATCGACTCGAACGTATTCTGCGCGTTGCTGTTGCGCCCGCAACGACAGGTCGCTGTACGTCACCGAACCGATCGTCGCTGCCACGGGAACCAGCAGTAGAAGCACCGCGATCCCGACGGCGAAAGCCGCTCGTTCGATCCTGTCCGGCAGCCGCATCAGTGGATTGGAGATCCACGGACTGTATCGCCACCACCGGTGCGCGAGTTCCGAGAACATGACCGTCACCTACTCCCACCCGAAGTGCATTCGTTTCCTACGAGTCTCCGGCGTCGGGCAGTGGATCCGTAAGGGCACAAGGTCCCGATGAGCCGGGGGCTGTCGGCAGTTCGAGGACTCAACGCACCACGAGAATCGGGCAGCCCGACGCATGCACCAGCGACTGGCCGACCGATCCGGTGAACGGACCAGTCCATGGCCCTGGCTCGCGGCTGCCGACCACGAGGAGGTGTGCGGTGGCCGATGCGAGTCGAAGCTCGTGCTCCGCGGACGCGTCGAGCAGATGCAGGTGCACGTCGACTGTGGGATGCATGGACTTGGCAGCGTCGAGGCGTCCGCCCAGCCATTCGAGTGCTCGGATCTGTTCCAGCTCGGCGTCGTTCGTGACAGGCCGACGGTGGGGCGATCCGACGTGCAGCGCGGTGAGTGGGACCTCGAGTGCATCGGCGAACCAGAAGGCCGCCTCGATCGCTCGTGTACACGAGTCGGAGTGATCGACGCCGACGACAACCGGAGAGGTCGGCGTGAGATCCGCGTGCTGGGGACGCCACACCAGGACCGGGCACGACGATTCTTCGACGATGCGAGTTGCGTTGCGGCCGAACAGCACATCTCGGATCGGGCCCGATTCACGACCTCCGATGACGATCAGATCAGCAGTGTGCGACAGCGCGCCGAGAACGGAGGCGATGGGATCGTCCGTCAGAATCGAATCGATTGCGATGCGGGGGTCGAGACCGAAGAGTTCACGACGAGCCGATCGGAGAAGGCGTCGACCGTGCAGTCGCTCCAACGACCGGGCCGATTCGCGAGAGGTGAGTGCGTGCACGAGCCGAATGCGCGCGCCGGTGACAGAGGCAAGGCCCGCGGCCCAGGACAGGGCGTCGCGGGACTTCGATGTGCCGTCGAGCGCGACGACGATGTCACCCCAGCAGGTCTTCGCCCAGAAGCCGGGAGCGGCCGGGTTGTCCGTGGGTCGGTGTCGCGGCTCTGCGTTCACCATGACCGGCCTGCCATGGGCGGCAGGGCGCGGCGTATCTCCGCCGAGACGGTCTTCAGATCGTCGTCGATTGCTCGTTCCGCTTGCAGGCGCTCGAGTTCGACACGGGCACGATTGGACGTCAGTGGGAACAGGTGGCCGTGGACGCGCGCGGTGGCGTACAGGCGGTCGTAGGTGGTGCGGACTGCGTCGTCGACGACTGAGCGCGTCAGATCGGGGAACCTCGCGGCGAGCATCGCGGCAATCGATGTCAATTCGTCGTGCAGCAGTCGGGTGGTCGGTGGTGCGTCGGTGATGGTCATGAAGATCGGCTACCTCGCGCTCGTGGAGATGGAGTGCTCCTCCCCTGAGCGTTCCCGGCGCGGCTCGTGCGATGTAGGGCCTTTCGTCGGCTGGCCGGTTATCGAAGGGCCCTCATAGGGCCGGACGAGGCCGAATCAGCTCAGAAAGACCGCGTCGACGATGACGTATCCGGCCACGGCGAACACGAGGTAGGCGAACAAACGTTGTAGCCGCGCGGTATCGACTCGACTTCCGAAGTGCGCGGCCACGAGGGAGCCGACGATCGCGGTACCTGCGAAGGCGAGGGTGATCGACCAGTCGATGGTCGTACCACTCAGGTGTGAGAACAGACCTGCGACGGAGTTCGCGACGATGATGACCAGCGAGGTTCCGACAGCGACAGACATCTCTATGCCGAGCATCAGCACCAGTACCGGAATGATCAGGAAGCCACCTCCGACGCCGAACAGCCCGGTCATGAATCCGACGGCAAGACCGGCCGGAATCGAACGTGGCGCGCAGCGTCTCCAGTTGATACCCGATGTCGATGTCTTGCAGGCTGTTCCGATATCTCCCCGCTCGGCGAGCATCCGCGCTCCTGCGGCAACCATCACGGCGGCGAAGCCGAGCAGCAGAACCCTGTCCGGAAGCAACCGGCCGAGTGCACTGCCGGCGAACGTCGCTGGAATGCCGGTCGCAGCGAACACGGCCGCCAGCCGCCATTCGACTCGGTGGGCTCGCAGCTTCGGTATCACTCCCACCGCGGAGGCGGTACCGACGACGATCAGCGAGACGGGGATCGCTTCCTCCACGCCGAGGCCGAGGGCGAACACCAACACCGGGACCGCAAGAATCGATCCGCCTCCACCGAGTAGGCCGAGCAGAATTCCGATCACCGCACCGAATCCGAGCGCCAGCGCCAACGTCATCGTGTGTTCACTCCCATGGTTGCTGTTCTCTTTATACCCCAAGGGGGTACTTGACATACCCTAGGGGGTATTGCACACTGTGTCTACCGCCCCGCGAAATTCGCCCGGAGACGGCCAGATGGAGGAAATCATGATTCTCGAGCAGTACTACCTCGAATGCCTTTCCCACGCTTCGTATCTGATCGGCGACGAGAGCACCGGACGCGCGATCGTCGTCGATCCTCGTCGCGACATTGCCGAGTACCTGGACGATGCGGCGAAGTACGGCCTCACGATCGAGGGCGTCGTCAACACCCACTTTCACGCAGACTTCGTCTCGGGTCACCTCGAATTGGTCGACGCGACCGGCGCGTGGATCGGCTTCGGTGAATCGGCCGAGACCGACTACCCCATTCGAAGACTGCGCAACGGGGAGCGTCTGTCCCTCGGCGAGGTCGAACTCGAGATCTTGTCCACTCCGGGTCACACCTGGGAGTCGATCTCGGTCTTGGTTCGCGAGCATCCCGGGGCCACCCCGACCGCCGTGCTCACCGGAGACTCCCTGTTCATCGGCGATGTCGGGCGACCCGATCTCGTCAATCTCGGGGACGGGTCCACCACCGACCTTGCCAGAGCGATGTATCGGACGGTGCACAACACACTGCTGACGCTGCCCGACGAGGTCGTCGTCATGCCCGCCCACGGAGCCGGCTCGTCCTGTGGCAAGAACCTGTCCACCGAGTTGACCTCCACCATCGGCGAGCAGCGGGCGACCAATCCGTCGGTGCAGCCGATGACCGAGGATGCTTTCGTTGCGCTGGTCACCGAAGGTCAACCGGCGGCGCCGTCGTACTTCTCCGCCGACGCCGCGATGAACAAGCAGGTGCACCCGCTGCTGTCACCGAGCCGCACAATTCCTGCGCTGACGCCGGAGGAGGTGCGAGGCGAGCTTTCTGCCGGCACCCGAGTGCTCGATGCGCGGAGTGTGGACGACTTCGCGGCCGGCCATCTTCGGGGATCGGTCAACGTGGGTTTCGACGGTCGCTTCGCCGAGACCGGCGGCATGGTCGCGGAGATCGGCGGACGGATCGTTCTCATCGCGTACCCGGGGGACGAGCAGGAAGCCGCGCTGCGGTTGGCCAGAGTCGGCTCGGACAACGCGATCGGCTACCTGGTGGTGGACCGAGACGGAACCTTTCCTGCGGAGCTGACCGAACTGGTCGAGACCGCTCCGCGCACCACGGTGGAGCAACTCGATGCCATGCTCGCAGCGGACGAAGTGACACTGGTGGACATCCGCAATCCGGGTGAACGTGACCTCGGCACGATCCCGGGAGCGACGCCGATACCCCTGGCGCAGCTGCGAACTCGACTCGAGCACGTTCCGACGGGTAAGCCGATCGTGGTGCACTGTGCAGGCGGCTGGCGTTCGAGTGTGGCCGCATCCTTGCTCCGTGCACAGGGATTCGAGCACGTCTCGGATCTGCTGGGTGGTTACAACGCCTGGGCCGACGCCCACGTTCCGGCCTGACATTTCACCGAATCGTAGAGGAGAGAATCATGTGTTATCCCGTCACTTGTAACACCTGCAACAAGACCGGCTGGGGTGGTTGCGGCAACCATGTCGACGACGTCATGGCCACGGTGTCCGTGGCCGACCGCTGCACCTGCGGTGAGGCATCAGCGTCACCCGTCTCGGAGCGTCCGAGCATGCGGTCGTTGTTCGGTCGCTGAATCACCCTGGGCAGCAGGGACCTTGTGCCCTAGTTCACGCGGTGCGCTGCGGACAAGCTGGACCGATGATATCGACAACGCGGGTGGCCACCGAACGCACTCGACGCTGGCCGTGGCTCGGCGCAGTCTGCGGAGGTGCATCGATCAACGCGTTCGGTGCCGCGATCGGATTGGTCTCGGGGGCAATCGATCCGAGTCCTGACGTGCAGGGGACGTTGCCTGTCACGCTCACAGCGCTCTCACTGGTGTTGGTCGTCGGCATACCGATGGGGTTTGCTGCGGCGTCTGCCTTCGCAGGCGGCGGACGCTCGGGCCCGATGGCTCACATCGCCGGCGTGCTCCTCGTGGTCTGGATCGTCGCTCAAGCGGTCCTGACCGGTGAGACGAGTTGGCTGCTGGGATCGTTCGGTGTGCTGGGTCTCGTCATTGCTCTTCGCGTTTGGCGGATGACGGTTGCCGCGGGAAAGTCCGCGTATCTGTTGTCGGACGACGTATGAGGTTGCTGATCTGCACCTCGGGTCGGCATGGCGCGACCCACAGTCTGGGCGAGGAAATGGGTCGAGTCTTCGAGCACGAGGGCGTCGACGTCGACATCCAAGCCCCGGAATCCGTGACCCGCGTGGACGGTTACGACGCGGTGATCATCGGCAGCGCCGTCTACTCCGATCGCTGGGTTCCGGCCGCGAAGGCTCTGGTCGACAGGGCGTCCAGGTCCGACCATCCACCCGTCTGGCTGTTCTCCTGTGGACCGCTGCACTCGAGCGAACGGCCGGTCAACGTCACCTCCGACGCGGCACACGCGGTGTCGGTGTTGCATGCCATCGCGCACCGAACGTTTCCCGGAAGGCTTGATCCCGAGAAACTTTCGGTGGGGGAGCGTCAGATCTTCGACAACTCCGGAGCGGTCGCCGGAGACTTCCGCGACTGGGTGCTCGTATGCAACTGGGCCCGAGAGATACTCGCCTGTCTCACGGCTGGGACACCGGGCTCCTGACCTTCTGGGACGTTCCTGCACCCAGACGCTGAGCGGACGGGCAGACGTGCTCGTGAATCTCGGCCGCCAGCCGCGCCACGGACTCCGTCAAGACGGTGTTGGCCTCGATCATGTCCTGGAGTAGCGCGGTGTTCGAAAGTGTATGTACGGCAACCTCACTGCTCACCGAGTCCGCGCGTTTCGCGGAGATCAGCAGAATCGCTCCCTGTAGCCCCGCGATCATCGACAGGAACAGGTTGAGCAGAATGAACGGGTACGGGTCGAATCCGTCGCTCTGGTTGTAGGCGGCCCACAGCGTCATGGTGCCCAGGAACAGGAACACGAACGGCCAGGAGCCCATTCCGTTCCGGACGTAATCCGCCGCCCGCTCACCGGTGGTCAGTGCGTCACCGGTTCGGACCCCGGGGTGTCTTCGCCACAGGTTCATTGCTCGCAGGTGTTCGATCGGGAGTGTGCAGCAGTATCCATGCTGCCGAGTGTGGCCGAGGTCGTCGACCAGTGCCAGGGACGAAAGCCCCTGCTCCTCGGGCCTTTCTGCTCCCGCCCTGTCGGTTCGGGATACGTCCCGAACCTGCGGTGACTTCCGGCCCTACATGCCGAGTGTCGCAGCGCCGACCATCGACAGTGTGCATTGCTCGATGGTCGAGAACGGCATTGGTTTCGATAGTTGGAGGAGATCCACGATGAAAGCTGCTGTTGTCACCGAGTTCGGCGGACCCCTGGTCGTCAAGGACATCCCGATTCCGGAACCGGCACCCGAGCAGGTGCTGGTGAAGATGGAGACGTGCGGGGTCTGTCACACCGATATCCATGCTGCGCAGGGGGATTGGCCGGCCAAGCCGACCCTGCCGTTCGTTCCCGGGCACGAAGGCGTCGGAGTGATCGAAGCAGTCGGATCCCAGGTGTCGAAGGATCGAATCGGCGAGCGGGTCGCGATCGCGTGGCTCGGTTCGGCGTGCGGCGAATGCGATCATTGCGTATCGGGCTGGGAGACGCTGTGCGAGAAGCAGCAGAACAGTGGCTACTCGATCGACGGGGCATACGCCGAATACGCTGTGGCCCATGCGAAATATGTCGTCCGCGTTCCCGACGGCATCTCCTCGTTCGATGCCGCTCCGCTGACCTGCGCCGGCGTCACCACGTACAAGGCGGTCAAGGTAGGTGGCGTCACCCCGGCACAGCGTGTGGCCATCTTCGGCGTCGGCGGACTCGGTCACATGGCAGTGCAGTACGCCAAGATCGCCGGAGGATTCGTCACCGCCGTGGACATCGAGGACGAGAAGCTCGAACTCGCTCGTGAACTCGGCGCAGACCACACCGTCAACTCGGCGACGACCGATCCGGTGGAGGCCATCCAGGAACTCGGCGGAGCCGACGTCGCCATCGTGCTGGCCGTCATCCCCAGCGTGTTCGATCAGGCATTCCGGTCCTTGCGCCGCGGCGGTCGGCTGGTGTGCGTGTCCATGCCCGCGCACGGTGTGTTCCCGGTTCCGATCTTCGAGACGGTCGTCGGCGGAATCTCCGTCCTCGGTTCGATCGTCGGCACCCGAAAGGATCTGCGTGAGGTGTTCGCTTTGCACGAGGCCGGGCGGACCACGGTATCTGCCGTCTCGCGCAAACTCGACGAAGTGAACGAGTGCTTCGACGACCTCATGGGTGGCCGCGTCACCGCTCGTCAGGTGTTCGAGTTCTGAGCGCGCACGGCCCCGATCTCGGGTCGATGTTCCCGTAATGTCCGAAACGCCGTAGGGTTCGGAAGGGCAGACACGTGCTCGATCAGCATGTGTGCTCACTACGAATCGAGCAGCGATGCACGCGGAGAACCCCGCCCCGGAGCAACCCGTCACCGACGAGTTCGACGACGATTTCGCCGCCGCCCTTGCCGGGCTCGGCCGGTTGGCGATGAGCACGATGTCGCTACCGGAAACCCTCTCGCACGTTGCGGAATTCGCGGTGCGGGCCATCCCGGGTGCCGATGGAGCCGGGTTGACGTTGTTGCATCCCAACCTTCCCGCGACGATCGTGGCCAGCGAGGATTTCGTCCGTGTGGTCGACGACATCCAGTACGGACTGGGCCAGGGTCCGTGCATCACCGCAGCGAAGGAGGGCATCACCGTTCGGTCGGGTTCGCTCGACGCCGATCCGCAGTGGCCCGAGTTCGGACCTCAGGTGGGCCGGCTGGGTGTGCACAGCGTGTTGTCGCTGCCGTTGATCACCAAGTCGGTGGTACTCGGCGCGATGAATGTCTACGCGCACAAGCCGAATGCCTTCGACGATCGAGCGGCCGAACTGGGCGAGTTGTTCGCCGTGCCCGCGGCGATTTCGGCTCAGAATGCCCGTGCGTTGGACAGTGCAGTGCAGCTGACCGAGCAACTGGAAAAGGCATTGGGCAGTAGAGCCGTGATCGATCAGGCCATCGGCATACTGATCAGTAGAACCGGATGCAGTGATGCCGAGGGGTATGACAAGCTTCGCGACATCAGTCAGACCGAGCACAAGAAGATCGCTGTGGTGGCCCATTCCATGGTCGCCGAGGCGATGAAGGTGGCACGCGCGCGTCGCCGACGCACATAGACCGGACAAAAGCGCGTAGCGTCGACTATGCGGGTGCACTCGAGGCATGGACTCCGACTTTGGCCTCGCGCCTGCACCGGACGATGGAGATCCATCGTGGCAGGATTCACGGAAGAATCGAACAGGCGGTCGGGCCGCACGGGATTCTCGATGAAATTGCAGCCTCGTCTGCTCGCCGATCTGGCGCGATTGACCACAGCACTCGACAGCTCCACCGTCGACCTCGCACAACTGGTGGACCGACTGTCCGCGGATATCGACGCGGCCGTATCGGCCGTGGTCTCGATAACCCTCACCGTGATCGTCGACGGTGAGTACTTCGAGGTGTTGGCATCGACCGGGAACAGTGCCGACCACGAGCCGGCATCATCGCTCAGGCTCACCCTCACCGACCCGCTCAGCATCGGGACCGAGAAGTATCTGCTCATTCTGTCCGGCACCGCAGGCGCTCTCGTGGACTTCGCCGCCGATGTGAGTTTCACCCTCGGACTCGGCGGCGACTCCGCAGTTCTCGATCGACACCTGCGCGGTGCGGGCGAAGAGCGGTCCGCCTACGCGCTCGCTTCGGTGAGCGAAGTGAATCAGGCGATCGGAGTGCTCATCGTCGGCGGGCGCAGCGCGGCGGAAGGCCGTGCCGAACTGCACCGATTGGCAGCGCAATCCGGGACGCCCACAGCCGAAGTGGCTCGAAGAACCCTGCGTGACGCACGCGGATGGTTTCCGCCGCAGGGTTCCTGACCCACAGTGTCACCGCCGGGATTCAGCGGAAACGATGCTCGATGACGCTGCGAGGCAACTGCATTGGGCTCGGGTAGGCCACGAGAACCCTGTTGCCGTCCGGATCGCACCCGTCGACGAAACTGACTCCGTCGGCTGTGTGGGCGTACGTGGACGGGTAGTGCTTGCGGAGCCGAGCCCCGATCTCGTTGAGTGACTCGGCGCGTTGAGCCGACCACATGATCTCGCTGACTCCCAGAGCTGTCACCGGTCGCGGCAAGGACAGTGGGTCGGCGTGCAGATAGATCTGAAAGCCGTTTCGCGCCAGCAACAGTGCGGCGTCCGCTTCTCGGAGGGAGACGGTGAACTCGAACACCGAGCAGTAGAAATCGATGGACCGCTCGAGTTCCCGAACCCTGATCAGCGCCGATGCCACGGCCACCGTCGCGATGTGCGACGGTGTGGGCACGGCGGCCCCGCTAGTGATGGTCCCTCGAATGAACCACCAGCACTGGGCAATGTGCATGCTCCGCGCACTGCGAGCTGACGGATCCGAGGAGCAGTCCGACGAATCCGCCGTGCCCTCGGCTGCCGACAACGAGAATCTCGGCGTCATGGCTGGCCTCCAGCAGGACTTTTGCTGCAGAACCCTGTCTCACAACCTGTTTCAGGCCTACGGGCAGATCGGTGCCGAACGCAGCAGCGGTAGCCTCGGCGAGAATCGTCTCGGCGTTCTTCGCGGGCTCGACTTCGACGACGTAACCGGTGTCCATGTACGGCTGGTACTGCCAGACTGTGACTGCCTCCAACGTGGTCGACAAGGCGGTGGCCAACTGCTGCGCACGTTGCAGGGCGAGGATCGACGAAGGTGATCCGTCGACTCCCACCACGATGGGGCGGCCGGTCGGCTCGGTGTCGGTCATGTGGATGGGCCTTTCTCGGGTGATGAACCTTTGTCAACGGCGGAGGTGGAGGGTGAAAGCCGCTTTGTGAGGACACCGATGATGTCTCCGGCCCACTCGTCGACCTCGGCGCGTGATCTGTCGTCTCCGTCGCCGGCGTTGATCATTCGGACCACCGCGCGCTCGAACAACGACAATGTCGATCGATCGAGCTTGCCGCCGAACACCTTGTGTTCGATTGCCCAGGACGCCTCGCTCCACTTCGACTTCGCAGTGGGCGGTGTCCCGCTACCTATGGGCCCGCTGGAGAACAGCCACACCGGCCTGGTCTCGAGTTCGGATTGCTCACGGGCGACGAGCGACCGGGCATCACCGAGCCAGCGGCCCATGTAGACGCCGCTTCCGAGTACGACGGCGTCGTACTCGGCGATGCTGTCCACCTCGGCTGCATCGCGGACGTCGACCGTGGCCGCGGTGGCGGTGTCGGACAGTCTCGCGGTCAGCGCCGAGCCCAACCACTGTCCGAGCTCGCGGGTGGAACCGTGACGGCTTGCCGTTGCGATCAGGATGCGCATGATGCCTTCTGCTTTCTTTCTCGAGGTACGGCGTTCGGTCAGCAATGGAGTTGTGCTGTCAAGAGATCCACGGATGTGCGGTATTGCGCCAAGTCGATATCGCCACGTGCGTACCGAGCGGCGAACAACTCCTCCAACGTGTCGGGACCGGTAACGGCGCGCGCTCTTGCCCAGGCGGGAGTGCGAACCCCGGACCGCAGCACTGCGAGCAAACAGAGTGCTGCGACAGCGAAAGCGAATGTGAGGGAGAGTGTCATGCCGGTCGGTCCTGTCGGTGGTTGCTCGTGAGGATCACTGACGACGACTCTGCCGCGCGGGAGCGCCTGGAAACAGGGACTTAGGACCCTCAGCGGTCGCCGAAGGTGTTCGCGGTGAGCGGCCGAATGGATCTGCACCACCGGGGGTTCCGTCGTCCGTCGCCGGTCCCTGGCGATTGGGTACTTCGTACCCTTCCGGGCCGGGTCGACGCATCGCTAGCGTGCAACGGGACTACCGAACACCCCACAGAGAAGGGCCCGTCATGACAAGAGCAACATCGAGCGACACAGATCAGGCCCGCTACTCCTTGCCCTCCGACAGCGATCGACGACTGGCACTGACCCCACCGGACCCGACGGACAGATCCGCCGGCGAGGTCGACGGTGCCTGGCTCTCGGTCAGTGACGATCTCGACTTCGAGGCACCCGAGCTCGTTGCCGCCCTGTCGCGGCGGCTCGGTCCGATCGATCGAGTCCTTTATCGCCTCGACGAGTGGCAGAAGGCACCCCGGCGCGTCACCGTAGGCGCACGGAGAATTCACCTGGACGGCTACCGGTTTCAGCCACACCACACACTCGGTGTTCGCACTCGCGACGGCGACAGTGTGACGCTGCTCGTGGTACCGCCGTTGATGAGTGGGCTTGCGGCGCAGGTAGTACTACACGGTGCCGGTCAGCGCGGAAACACAGAGACGGTGCAACAGTTGCTCGGATTGACGTTGACCGACGCATCCGGCAGCAGCATCGAAGACAAATGACAGTTCTGGTCCCGACCGAGGACGGCCGCAGCCTCGAAGTACTCGATACAGGGCCGGTCGACGCGCTTCCACTCGTCTATCACCACGGCACCCCGCAGGGTGCAGTACCGTTCCAGACCCTCGAACGGGCAGCTGCTGCAAAGGGATTGCGGGTCGTCTCCTACTCGAGGCCGGGGTACGGAGCATCCTCCCCACGTCCGGACGGTGCGACCACCGCTACGGTGGCGGATGACGCCGCCGACACGGAGGCAGTGCTCGACCACCTCGGCATCGGCGAATTTCTCACGATCGGCTGGTCAGGTGGGGGACCGCGTGCATTGGCCTGTGCAGCACTGCTGCCCGGTCGGTGCCTCGCTGCCGCCTGCTGCGTCGGGATCGCTCCGGCCGCCGACTACGACGGCGACATTCGCGACGGAATGGCCGAGGAGAACATCGACGAGTACACGGCCGTGTTCGCCGGCGTCGAAGCCTTGGAGTCGTTTCTCGATATCCGAAAAGGATTCTTCGGTGTCACCCCGGACCAGGTAGCGGCAGGATTGGGAGCGTTGGCTCCACCGGTCGACCGCGCCGCGCTGACCGAGGAACTCACCGAGTACCTCGCCGCGTCGGTCAACGCGGCCGGCCGTCAAGGCATCGTGGGCTGGCGTGACGACGACCTGACCCACACGCGCCCATGGGGATTCGACCTGAGCGAGATCAGCACACCGGTGTCAATATGGCAGGGCAGTCTTGACACGATGGTTCCGTTCGCCCACGCTCGTTGGTTGGCGGCCAACGTCGCAGGAGCGCAGGCCCACCTGATCGAAGGAGAGGGACATATCTCCCTGATGAGCCGGGTCAACGACATTCTGGACGATCTCCGCCGACTGGGCGGGGTGTTCCCGAAAGGTTAGGCGTGTTGCGCCGTCGCAGCATTCGCGGCGATGGTGCGCAGCATCTTTCTGCTCATGACGAATCCGATGGGCTCGACGAAGTAGCGTCCGA
Organism: Rhodococcus sp. 05-2254-2; assembly: GCF_002259095.1. Classification (NCBI taxonomy): domain Bacteria; kingdom Bacillati; phylum Actinomycetota; class Actinomycetes; order Mycobacteriales; family Nocardiaceae; genus Rhodococcus; species Rhodococcus sp. 05-2254-2. The sequence continues at coordinate 250,618 of NZ_NOZJ01000004.1, forward strand.
AGACCAAGCGGCTCTTCAATGTTGCAGCGTGCGAATACCGTCCCCGCTCGATCAGTCGAGTTCTTCCACCGGGCAGGGCGCGCAGATGAAACGACCAGAGTGCCCGGTCGGCCGAGTCGGGGTCTGCACCCAACAGCACGAAGGCGGTGCCGTCGTCGACCAGTGTCACTGTCAGAGGTGGTGATTGGGGATGCAGGAGCACGGAGTCGCCGACCTCGATAGTCTGGAATCGAGGGTCGATTTCCGTCGCCGACGTGATGTTGCAGCCGACCATGTTCTCCAGTCCGCGGTAGCTGTAGAAGCCTGCCCGCTGCTGTCCGAGCTGAATCAACCAAGGCCACACGAGATCAGGCGTCGTGTCGACATCGATTGCATGGGTGTACGTCCACGCCGGGTGTGGCACGCTCTCGTCACCAGGCAGTGCTTCGTCTACCTCGGCCGGCGTCGCGCCCCACGTCGTGCGCCACTTGCGCAGAGGAATCGAGGCCAGGACATGGAACGCGATGAGGCCTGCGCCACCGGCAGACTCGGCCAGTTCGTTCATGGTGATTTGTCCCCCTGTTGTGAGATCGATGTCAGGCATCGCGTCGGCGAAGGAGATATGCCGCGAGGGCGAGCAGCAGGACCGTCCACAGTGCTGCGACTCCGAAACCCTGCCAGGGAGTGAGCAAGTCGGAGGGAGCTTGCCGGGGTGAGGCGATCAGACTGCCGGCCTGCGAGGGCAGGTACGCCTGGATGTGCCGTCCCACGGTGCCGGGGATCAGTTGGGTGAGCGGTGCCAGTACGAGAACGAACCCGATCATGCCCGTGATGGCTCCCGCGGTGTGTCGGACGATGGCACCGACGGCGACCGCCATGGCGCCGAGCAGCGAAAGGTACAGGCCGGCACCGATCACCGCTCGCAGCACGCCGGGATCGCTCAGCGACACAGATGCTTTGGAGTCCATGATGGCCGAACCGAGGAAGAATGTGGGGAATGCCGTGATCTCGCCGATGACGAACACGACGGCCATGAACACACCGGTTTTGGCCGCCAACATCGGTATTCGTGAGGGCACCGCCAGCAGACTGGCCCTGATCGTGCCGCTCGAGTATTCGCTCGTGACCACCAGGACGCCGAGTACGCAGACCGCCAACTGGCCGAGCTGGAACCCTGCCCCCAGGATCTGGCGTGCCGGGTCTGTGACGATCTGAAGCTGGGAAACCGGATCGACGTTGTCCCAGTAGGCGACGGTGAACCAGGTGAAGAATCCGGTGAAGCCGATGGTGACGATCACCAGTGCGGCCAGGGACCAGATCGTCGAGCGCAGTGAGATCAGCTTCGTCCACTCCGATGTCACCAGTCCGAGGACATCGTCGCGATGATGTTCTCGCTCGGGGGGCTTGGTTGCGGTGCGCGGTGCGGTGATACTCATGATGTCGCCTGTCCGCGAGAGTGAGTGACGAGGGGGCGGTCGTGTTCGACGTCGTCGAGGTGGGTGAGTGTCATGAACGCTTCTTCCAGCGATGCCTCCTGCGGGGTCAGCTGGTAGATCGCGATGTTCTGCTGTTGGGCGAGCTCCCCGACCCGGTGTGCCGAGAGATCGTGGACGGTGAGTCCGTCGTGGCCGAGTACGTCGGTGGTACCTCCGGCCGCTGCGATCGATGCGGCGAGACTCGTCGAATCGGAGGACGAGACCAGCACCGACGCTCGACTGCTGCGAGCTATCAGCTCTGCGGGAGTGCATTCGGCGATCAGCTTGCCGTGATCGATGACCACGAGATGGTCTGCGGTCTGCGCCATCTCGCCCATCAGATGGCTGGAGACGAAGACGGTTCGTCCCTCTCCCGCCAGGTTCTTCATGAGGTTGCGCATCCAGTAGATGCCGTCCGGGTCCAACCCGTTGATCGGTTCGTCCAGAATGAGCACCGCCGGGTCGCCCAGCAGGGCTGCAGCGATTCCGAGTCGCTTCCGCATGCCGAGCGAGAACGATCCGGTACGTTCGCCGCTGACGCCGCGAAGCCCGACCAGCTCCAGAACATAGATGATTCGGGACGTTGGAATGCGTTGCGTACGAGCCAGATACAGCAGATGGTTGTAGGCCGATCGCCCTGGGTGGACGGCCTCGGAGTCCAGCAGGGTTCCCACGGTGAGCAGCGGCTTGTTCAAATGGGCATACTCGACGCCGCCGATCAATGCAGTGCCGGCGTCGGGACGATCCAAGCCGACGATCAACCGCATCGTGGTGGACTTACCGGACCCGTTCGGGCCGAGAAATCCTGTGACAGTGCCGGGTTCGACAACGAACGACAAGTCGTCGATGACGAGCTTGTCGCCGTAGCTCTTGCTCAGCGCGCGTACTTCGATCGGATAAGGCATGGTGTTCGTTCCCCTGTGGCGGCGAGTCGTTCGGAGTGAGCAGACGTGCGCTCAGGCGGCGGGACGGTGTTCGTCGACGCGGTGGACCTCGATGGTGCAGTCGTCCAGCACTGCGGCGATCGCAGCGACCGCGACGAGGACGGGTGCGACGATCGCGACCGCTACACCTGCAGTCACCGGTATCTCGATGATGGTGTGCCCCTGATCGTTCTTCACCACGATTCGCCGAATGTTGCCGTCGTGCAGCAACTTCTTGACCGTTTCGGTCAACTTCTCACCGCGAACCCGGAGAGTGTCGGTGGTCGGGGTGGATGGGGTGCTGTCGGATTCGCTCATCGCTACAGCCTGCTGCCGCAGGCTTCGCTCGCGTAGGGCATTTGTACCCTCGTTCGTGGGCGAACGACAGTCCGCGCGCGTTATCACTCGGGATCTGCCGCTGCCGTTGCGGTGATCCGCGCGAGGCGGCGGCCGGGCGACGGAACGACGGTGACCGGGCAGTGCGCACGCGCCAGCACCGACCGGCTGGTGGACCCGAGCATCATCTCTCCGTAGCCGCCGCGCCCGTGACTGCCGATCACCAGAAGTTGAGCGCCCTGTGCATGATCGAGTAGAGCCTGCACCGGCCGGTCCTTGACCACCACGGTGCGCACCGCCACCGTGGGATGACGACGTGTGTGCGGCTCGAGCATCCGGGTCAGTTGATCCGCCGCTGCGGGCCGATTGGCCGGCCATTCCAATCCTCGAATCGGAAGTCCGACCGTCAGATCCGCGTCGGACCAGCTGTGCACTGCCGTGAGCGGAGCCGACCGCACGGAGGCTTCCTCGAATGCCAGCGCCACCGCCGCCGCGCTCGCTCTCGTTCCGTCCACCCCGACGACCACCGGATGCGTCGTGTCCAGGCCGTCGCCCGACCAACCACGCACCACCGTGACCGGGCATCGAGCATGGGTGGTGACGGCGAAACCGATCGACCCGAGTGATCGTTGCTCGGCCCCGCCGAGACCGCGGGTGGCGATGACGACCATGCGGGCGGTGGTCGAGAGGTCGAGCAACGTGGCAACGGCGGGGTTCTCGGACGAGACGGTGTCGATGCCGATCGGACCGGCCGTCGCGCTCACGCGGGACGCCAGCGCCCTGGCCTCGTCCAGAATTGTTCTGATTTCCGATCTCGATTGCTCGACAACGGGTTCGGGGAGTATCCCCACCCCCGTCAGCGCCTTCGGAAGTGGCATCGCCGAGACGAGAACCAAATCGGAGCTGTGTAGGTGTGCGTCGAGAACTGCCCAGCGCACTGCATCCAACGCTGCAGCTGATCCGTCGACTCCGACGACGGTCGGTAGTGAACCCATCGTGCGACCTCCTCGGTCGTGGTGTCGGAACATCCATCAGACGCCTCGCACAGTCTCGGGCGCGGCAGGACAACAACACCGACACGAAGGACTTTGGTCCATTGATTCGGTGACGAAAGGTCGGGCCGGCCGTACCTGCGACCCGTAGGCTCGGAAGTCGAGGCGCCCAGTGTGGACGCAGGTGAGGGGTGTCGCTGTGGTCACGGTGTTCTTGGTGGACGATCACGAGATCGTGCGGCGTGGTCTGATCGACCTGATCGACTCCGATCCGGACCTCGAGGTCATCGGTGAGGCGGGCAGTTGCGCTCAGGCGCTGGCCCGAATCCCGGCCCTACAGCCGGACGTTGCCGTGCTCGACGTGCGCCTGCCCGACGGCAACGGCATCGAACTGTGCCGCGAACTCCTCGATCGCCTGCCGCTCCTCAAGACCATGATGCTGACCTCGTTCACCGAGGATCAGGCCATGCTCGACGCCATCCTCGCGGGCGCGAGCGGTTACGTCGTCAAGGACATCACCGGCATGGAGCTGACCCGCGCGATCAAGGACGTCGGGTCCGGTCGGTCGCTGCTGGACAATCGAGCAGCGGCGGCGCTGATGGACAAACTGCGAGCCGGAACGGCGACCCCAGGACCTATCGACCACCTCACCAGCCAGGAGCGCACGCTGCTGGATCTGTTGGGAGAAGGCCTCACCAACCGGCAGATCGCAGCCAGGATGTTCCTGGCCGAGAAGACGGTGAAGAACTACGTCTCTCGGTTGCTGGCCAAGCTCGGGATGGAGCGGCGTACCCAGGCTGCGGTGTACGCGTCGAAGCTCGCCGATACCGCTCCGTCGGCCGGACAACCGGGGTCGCGGGATGGATGACCACCGCGCGGAGACCTCGTCCTCGTTGCCGCAGTTGCGACTCGGTGAACTGTTGGCCGAGGTTCAGGACCGGATAGGCCGAATCGCCGACGCCAGAGTCCAGGCCGACGGGCTGCTCGACGCCATGCTCGTCATCACCTCCGGCCTCGATCTGGAAGTGACACTGCGCTCGATCGTGGAATCGGCCGTCGACCTCGTCGATGCTCGGTACGGCGCACTCGGTGTCCGCGGCGACGGTCACGGGTTGAGTGCGTTCATCAATCACGGCATGGACGAGGACACGCGAGTGGCCATCGGCCCGCTCCCCACCGGGCGCGGGGTGCTCGGACTGTTGATCGACCAGCCGAAAGTGCTGCGCCTCGAAGATCTCTCGGCGCACCCGGAGTCGGTGGGATTTCCGCCGAACCACCCGCCGATGAAAACTTTTCTCGGCGTTCCGATTCGGGTCCGTGACGAGATATTCGGCAACCTCTATCTCACCGAGAAGAAGGACGGCAAGCAGTTCACCGAGGACGACGAGGTCGTCACGAAGGCGCTGGCGTCCGCGGCCGGCATCGCCATCGAGAACTCGCGACTGTACGAGGACTCACGGGTACGCCAGGCCTGGATGGAAGCAACTCGGGACATCGGCACCGAGCTGCTCGCCGGGACGGACATCGACGAAGTGCTACAGATGGTGGCGCGGAAAGCATTGCACCTGACCGGTTCCGATGCGGCGTTCATCGCGGTTCCCGAGGACGGCGACCAGCCGTTCGAGGATGTCACCGAACTGGTCGTCACGGTCAGCGAGGGGCTCGGATCCGATCGCATGATCGGAGCAGTCATTCCGATCGAGGGTTCGAGCTCGGGATCGGCATTTCGACGTCGAACACCGTTGCGCAAGGAACGACTCGAGTACGGTGCCAAGGAATTGGGCTCGGCTTTCGGGCCCGCACTGATTTCACCCTTCCGCGTCGCCGAGGGCGTGAGCGGCGTCCTGGTGGTGCTCCGCGCAGAGGGGCGGGGGCCGTTCGACGATTCCCAACTCGAGCTGGTCTCGAACTTCGCCAATCAAGCTGCATTGGTGATGCAGATCGCCAATTCCAGCCGCCGGATGCACGAACTCGAGGTGTTGTCGGACCGGGACCGAATAGCCCGCGACCTGCACGATCACGTGATTCAGCGAATCTTCGCCGCCGGATTGGCTTTACAGAGCACTCTGCAGCGCACCGAGTCCGAGGAAATTCGGGTGCGACTGTCCAGGACGATCGACGACCTGCAGGACACGGTGCAGGACATCCGGACGACGATCTTCGACTTGCAGAGCACGTCCCACTCGGCCACGCGATTGCGTCAACGCATCAATGCGGCGGTACTCGAACTCACCGAGAACGTCGATATCCGTGCCGTCGTGCGGATGTTCGGGCCTCTGTCGGTTGTGGACACCAAGCTCGCCGATCATGCCGTTGCCGTCGTTCGTGAGACGGTCAGCAACGTCGTCCATCACGCGCAGGGCGACACTGTGACCGTAACCTTGTCGGTGGGCGACGAGTTGCAGATCGTCGTGTCCGACAACGGGATCGGGATGCCAGAGGACACCACCGCCAGCGGACTGTCCAACCTCGGTGCCCGTGCTGTCGAATGCGGTGGGTCGATGAACATCGGTCCCGGCTCCTCCGGACGCGGCACCGATGTGACCTGGTCGGTACCGCTGCCCTGACGGGTGCAGTCGTTCGTCACCTGTTTCGGTGACCTCCGGCCGCTGCGTCGGGTGGGTGTGCGCTCGTAGCGTTCTCGGTGAAGGTGCAGAACCTATCGTCGCACCACCGAGAGGAACCCGATGAACAGTGCACACACCGCCGGACCCGTCGTGGTCGGTATCGACGGATCGGAGACCGCGCTCGATGCGGTCCGATTCGCCGTGCAGGAGGCACGTGGGCGGGGGACGTCGCTTCGTTTGATCCACGTGATCGCCGGCCACGACGAGCCCGAAACCGTCTACGGCGCTCCGGATGTCGACGGCGACTATGCCCGCGCGGCATTGAGTCGCGCAGCGCATGTGGCCGCATCGATCGATCCGGCGATTGCCGTGGAATCGGTCGTTGCACACGGGCGGCCCGAATCGGTGATGTCGACCGAAGCGGGATCTGCGTCTCTGCTCGTACTGGGGACCACGACCGGCAGTGCAGTGACCGCCTGGGTACTCGGATCGATGGTCGGAGCCGTGGTCGAAGCATCGCCCAACCCCGTGGCGATCGTCCGGCACTTCGACGCCGAACGCCGCGGACCGGTCGTCGCGGCGCTGGGTGATGCCGACATTTCACAAGCCGATGTTGTTGTCGCTCAGGCGTTTCACGAGGCATCGATCAGGTCGGCCAGCGTGTTGGCGGTGCACACCCAGGCCGTCTCCTCCATTCTCGCGTCCGCCCTCAGTAGACCCGGTGACGGGCTACACCCCGAATCGGCAATGGACGTTCGGCTCGAACCCTTCGGCGCGGACTACCCAGACGTTCGCGTGGCGTCGGTGTACGCCGAGGCCGACTCGGGATCGGAACTCGTGGCGGTCTCCGAGACGGCCCAGCTGATGGTGGTCGGCCACGAGCGAGACAGAGTGCCGGGACGAACACTGACCGCCGTACTGCGGCATGCCCATTGCCCCGTCCTCGTCGTCCCGCACGCATGAGTACCTCGAGGCAGTCTCCGATCGTCGTCGGTGTCGACGGCTCCGGCTCGTCGCTCGACGCAGTCGGGTGGGCCGCTCATGCGGCCGAGTTGCGTGGGGTACCGGTGAAGCTGGTGTCCGCCTATCAAGTCAAGGTCCTGTACACCAGCTTCGTCGCGCTGCCGTCTCACATCGGCTCCGAGGAGCACAAAGCCGCCGAGTCGGTCCTGGCCTGGGCTTCGCTGGTTGCGCGACGGTCGGTGAAGGACCCCGACGGTCTCGAGATCGTGAGCGAATCGATTGTGGGCCCGACGATTCAGGCCATGCTGGAGCAGTCCTCCAGTGCCTCGATGATGGTGGTGGGCTCGCGCGGCAACGGCGATTATTTCGCTGAACTGCTCGGCTCGGTGAGCACCGCGGTGGCCGTTCAAGCGCACTGCCCGGTGGTCATCGTGCCGAAAAGTGTGGAGCTGCATTCGTCGGGAGGCCCTGTTGTCCTCGGCGTCGACGGGTCGCCGCACAACCAGAACGCCGTTCGGTTGGCATTCGACGAAGCCTCGCTCCGAGGAACGGAATTGGTTGCAGTGCATGTGTCCACGGACGAACCGATCTCCTCGCCCGACGCGTCCGCGACCGACAGATCCGATGCGATCGTGTCGAACGGCCGAACCGTGTTGGCGGAGAGCCTGTCCGGCTGGAGCGAACAGTATCCGGACGTCGTGGTCCAGCAGAAAGTGCTGCGCGGCAACGTGGTCGAGAAGATCCTCGAGGTGTCACCGCGCGCCCAGGCCGTGGTCGTCGGTTCGAGCGGACGCAACGGTTTCAGCGACAGACTTCTCGGATCCACGGTTCGTTCACTGGCCCACCGCGTCGACTGCCCGTTGATCATCGCCCGCGGGTAGCTCGACGGGTCCGGCAGTCACGACCACCGCCACTGCCGGATCTCGGGGAGGTCCTCGAAATGCTCTCGGATGTAGGCGTCGTGTCGTGCCAGTTGGTCCTGGCAATGTTGCCGCAGTTCCTCGGCACCGGCCGGCGTTGTGCGTGCCCGGTCGAGTGCCGCGAGGGCGAGATGGTAGCGACTGATCTTGTTGAGCACCACCATGTCGAACGGTGTTGTCGTGCTGCCCTGTTCGATGAACCCGCGTACGTGGAACCGCTGGGCGTCCGGTCGGCCGTGCACCAGTTGGTGCACCGCACGGGGATAACCGTGGAACGCGAAGACAACATCGACCGAGGTGGTGAACAGGTCCGCGAACTGCTCGTCGGAGAATCCGTGGGGATGATCGCCGACGGGCAGCAGCGCCATCAGATCGATGACGTTGACCACCCGAACCCTGAGCTCGGGAGTCCATTTACGTAACAACTCTGCGGCAGCGAGGGTTTCCTCGGTCGGCACGTCGCCTGCACACGCCAGAACGATCTCGGGATCTTCCTCGGCGTCGACCGATTCGGTGCCGGCCCAGTCCCAGCGGGACGCACCTGCCGCTGCATGCGCCCGCGCCTCGGGAAGCGTCAGATACTGCGGGTGACTCTGCTTGTCCACCACCAGAACGTTGACGTGACCTCGACTGCGGAAACAATGATCGGCAACCGCGAGCAGCGTATTGGAATCCGGTGGCAGCCACACGCGCACCACATCCGGTGCCAGAGGAATGACCGCGTCGATCAGTCCGGGGCCCTGATGGCTGAATCCGTTGTGGTCGTTGCGCCAACACGTGCTGGTGAGCAGCACGTTGAGCGAGGCGACGGGTGCCCGCCACGCGAGTGTTGCCGCGTGCTGAAGCCACTTGGTGTGCTGGATCAGCATCGACACGCTCACCATGGCGAAGGCCTCGTAGCTGGCGAACAGGCCGTGCCGACCCGACAGCAGATACGCCTCCAGCCAGCCCTCGCACAGATGCTCGCTGAGCACCTCCATCACGCGACCGTCGGGACCGAGATCGTCGTCGAACTCGGTGGTCGGCAACTGCCAGCATCGATCGGTCACCTCGAACACCGCCTGGAGCCGGTTGCTCGCGGTCTCGTCGGGACAGAACAGGCGAAAGTTGCCGCCGCCGTGGGGTTGTGCGTTGTCGAGATAGATATCACGCATCATCTCCCCGAGCACGGTGGTCGTCTCGTGCGACGTGCGCCCCGGGGACTCCACGGTGAGCGCATAGTTGTCCAGATCGCGAATGACCAAGGGCTGCAGAAGTAGTCCTCCGTTCGCATACGGAGTGGCACCGAGACGTTCGGTGCCCGACGGAGCGAGCTCGCGAATCGAGTCGACGGGAGCGCCGTCGTCGTCGAACAGCGATCGGGGGTCGTAGGAGAGCAGCCACTTCTCGAGCTGCGCCAGATGCGACGGGTTCTCGCGGAGTCCCGACAGCGGTACCTGGTGCGCCCAGTGGGTGCCCTCGATGAGCTTGCCGTCCACCTCGTGCGGCCCGGTCCAGCCCTTGGGGGTGCGCAGAACGATGGCGGGCCACTCGATGTCGTGCTGTGGTTCTCCGTTGCGGGCGGCGTGCTGGATTGTCTCGATCGCGTCGTGAGCGCGGGTGAGGGCTGCGTGGAGCGCCGGGAACACCTCTCGTGGGTCGTCGCCTTCGACGAAGAGGGGTGCCCACCCCTGGCCGCTCAGGTAGTCGGCTACCGATTGATCGGTGCTGCGTCCGAGAACCGTCGGTCCGGAAATCTTTCCGTCGTTCAGATGCAGGATGGGCAAGACGGCGCCGTCGCGAATCGGGTTCAGAAAGGCCGGGATCTTCCACGAACCGGACAGAGGACCGGTTTCGGCCTCACCGTCCCCGACGACACAGGCAACGATCAGATCCGGATTGTCGAACGCGGCACCGGCGGCGTGGACGAGGGCGTAACCCAGCTCGCCGCCCTCGTGAATGCTGCCCGGGGTCTGGACGCTGACATGGCTCGGAATGCCCCCAGGAGTGGAGAATTGACGGCACAGCCGTCGGACGCCCTCGTTGTCCAGTGAAATGTTCGGGTAGATCTCGCTGTAGGTTCCCTCGAGGTAGGTGTTCGCCACCAGCGCCGGACCGCCGTGGCCGGGACCGGTGACGTACAGCCAATCCGAATGGGTTCGACGAATCACCCGATTGAGGAGGGTGTAGATCATCGAGAGTCCGGGACTGGTGCCCCAGTGCCCGAGCAGCCTCGGTTTGATGTGCGCCACCTCCAGAGGACGACGCAGCAATACGTTGTCCTGCAGATAGATCTGCGCCACCGTCAGATAGTTCGCCGCAGCCCAATAGCGCAGGTCCGCGTCTAATTCGTCCGAGTTGTAGGAAGACTCGATCGACTCCACGCTCATCGATCGGTGGGAACGACGACGACGGGAACATCCACCGAATGCAACACCGCACGCGAGGTGGAACCGAGAAGCATCGATGCGAATCCACCCCGACCGCGGCTTCCTACGACGATCAACTGCGCTGCCTCCGACGCACGGACCAGCTCACGAACAGGCCTGTCCTGAACCACCACTCGATGGATGGTGACGTCCGGGTAGTCCTCCGACCAGCCGGCCAGGCTCTCCGCCAACGACGTCTTCTCGGCGAGTTCGGAATCGACCCACGGACCCTCGTCGTCGCGCGTCAACACGCTGCCGAGTTCGAGGTCGCTCCAGGCGTGTACAGCGACGAGGTCGACTCCGCGCAGTGACGCTTCCTTCAGAGCGAATCCGATCGCAGGCTGACTGTTGGCGGTGCAATCCACCCCGACGACAACCGGACCGTCGCTGACGATGTTCGATTTGATTACTGCAACAGGACATTTGGCATGCGTGACCACTGCGGTACTGACCGACCCGATCAACCCGCCGGTGAACTCGCCCAGACCCCTCGACCCCACGACGATCATGGCGGGAGCGACGTCGAAGTGCGTCAGATTCCGTGCAGCAGAGCCGTGTTCGAGGCGCGTATCGAGAATCAGCGAATTGCCGGCGGCAGTCTTGTGCGCAACATCGACCGCTGCGGTCAGCACACGCTTGGCCTCGACGTCCTGGTCCGAGAATGCACCGATCCGGAGACTGATGGCATCCCCGTAGGTTCCCGGCGCGAACAGAGACGACGTGACCAACTCGAGTGGAGCGTGGCGTCGAACGGCCTCGCGCGTTGCCCAGCGGACCGCGTCGAGCGATGTGGCAGATCCGTCGACTCCGACGACTACCCGACTCGATGCATTCATGACGAATTCCCGTCCATTGACTTGCGTGTGCAGATACCTACCGAGCATGGCTCGGATCGGCTCGTCGCCGACAGAGGCGGAAGTCCTTCGGTGCGGGGCGGAAGTCCCTGCCTGCTACCCCTAGGGGGTATGTCTTGCTATCGTCGGAGACATGCATCCAGTGATCCGACGCAGTCGCCCGGGCATTGCCTCGGCGACCGGATTGCTGATCGCACTGACGATCTTCGGGGTGCTGCTGATGCACTCGGCGACGCCGACCGCGTCGGCGAACACCGATCATGCAGCCATGGCGTCGGCGATGCACCATGAGGGGCCCGTGCAGGTGGCGGTCGGTGAACACGACTGCCCGGCGGCGCACCAGATGATGCATCCGTGCGCGGGAACCACGGTGTCGTGGGCTGCTCTGTCGGTTCCGTCGACGAGCGTCGACCTCGGCTACTCGCTGATATCGGCGGACGGCATCGGTGGGCGCACCGACTCCATCTCGGAGCGTGCTCCGCCGTGGACCCTCTGGGAGCTGGACAGATCGGTGACCTTGCGAGTGTGACAGGGAGCCCGGTGAACGTACGACCACCGGCGGATTCACTCATCCCTGTATTTCGCACTCGTTCAAGGAGTTTCACATGCGTACAACACTCGTCGCTTCGCTGGCTGCTGCCACCGTGAGCGCATTTCTCGTCGCAGGCTGCAGCAGCGACACCTCCGACTCGTCGATGGACGGCCATTCGATGGGCTCGTCGAACTCGTCGTCGGCGTCATCGAGCCAGTCCGATGCGTCGGCAGAATTCAACGATGCGGACGTGATGTTCGCGCAGATGATGTACCCGCATCATGCGCAGGCGGTCGAAATGGCGGCAATGGTCCAGGGCCGCACCGACAATCCGGACGTCGTGGCGTTGGCGTCGGCGATCGAGGCCGCGCAGCAACCGGAAATGGACCGGATGACCGCCTGGCTTGCCGAATGGGGTCAGCCCGCGCCCTCGTCCGACATGGGTGAGATGAGCGGCATGGACCACAGCTCGGGCATGGGCATGATGACCCAGCAGGACATGGACGCGTTGAGTGCGGCCACCGGTGCCGAGTTCGACCGTCAGTGGCTGACGATGATGATCGAGCATCACGAAGGCGCGATCGAGATGGCGAACACCGAGATCGCCGACGGCTCCAACCCCGACGCACAGGAAATGGCCCGCACGATCGTGGCCACGCAGCAGCAGGAAATCGACACCATGCGGACGCTGCTCGGCTGACCCGGATCGACACCGAGGGCCGCACTCCTGACCAGGGGGTGCGGCCCTCGAGTAGGCTGGCCACTCGGAGAGTCCTTCTCTGCGGTCGGTCCGAGGGAGAATATTCACATGGCACGTCCACGGGTATTGGTCATCGGCGGAGGATTCGGCGGGCTGCACGCGGCGCGCCGTCTGCGTAACGAGGACGTCGATGTGACCGTGCTCGAGCGCGGCACCTCTCACGTCTTCCAGCCACTGCTCTATCAATGCGCCACCGGTCTGGTGTCCGAGGGTTCGATCGCCAGTCCGCTGCGGCACCTACTGCGTAAGCAGAAGAACGTGTATGTGGCGCTGGGTGAAGCGACCTCGGTGACCGCGGTGGGTGACGGTGGAGTGGTGACGGCCAGTCGGTTCGACGGCTCGACCTTCGAGCTGCCCTACGACTACCTCGTCGTTGCCGTCGGAATGCAGCAGGCGTATCACGGCCACGACGAATACGTGCAGTGGGCACCGGGGATGAAGACCCTCGACGATGCCCTCGCGATCAGGCGAAAGCTGATCTCCGCCTTCGAGATGGCGGAGTCTCTGCCCACCGTGGAGGAACGCCGACCATGGCTCACGTTCGCCGTGGCGGGGGGAGGCCCGACCGGAGTCGAATTGGCCGGTCAGATAAGGGAACTCGCGACTCGGGCGTTGGCGAAGGAGTTCGACACCATCCACCCGTCGGAAGCGCGAGTGCTGCTCTTCCACGGCGGTGACCGCGTCCTCGAATCGTTCCCCGATTCCCTGACGAAGAAAGCGCAACGCACCCTCGACGCGGTAGGCGTGGAAACCCATCTCGGAGTTCACGTCACCGACGTCACGGCCACCGACGTCGAGGTCACGGCCAAGGCCGAACCCAAGACCGTCACTCGCTACGACACCCACACCGTGCTGTGGACCGCAGGCGTCGAAGCCGTTCCGTTCGTGAAACGACTCGCCGACGCGATGGGCGTCGAACAGGATCGCTCCGGACGCATCGCCGTGCAGCCGGATCTCTCGATCCCGGGACACCGCAACGTCTTCGTCGTCGGAGACATCATGTCGCTGAACAAGCTCGCGGGAGTCGCCGAAGTTGCGATGCAGGGCGGACGCGCGGCGGGCGCGGCCATCGCAGCAGACCTGTCCGGCTCTGCGCGTATGGATTTCAAGTACCGAGATCTCGGCAACGCGGCCTACATCGCCCGCGGTCACGCACTCGTGCAGGCCGGACCGCTGAAGATGTCGGGCTTCGTGGGCTGGGTGTCGTGGGGAGTCATCCACATCGCATTCCTGGCCGGGAACCGCAATCGCGTCGGGACGCTGATCAACTGGGCCGCAACCCTGGCCACCGGTACCCGACGCGAACGTGCCATCACCTACGGCGACCCGGAAACGGCGCGTAAGCCGTACAACTGAGCGAACGCCAGCGTTCAGTACCGTCGCCGATCGGCGGAAATCCGCTATCGGTCGACGATAGTGAACAATTAGGTGCGGGTCAGCCGATGCCGGGGATGAAGCCGGGGTAGACGAAGTGCCCGGGACCTCCGCCGGGCAGCAGCTGACCCGTTGAACCCGGGTAGTTCATGTTCAGCAGAATCAGCTTGTGCGGGTTGCCATTCGAATCGGCCTGCCAGCAGGAGGACAGCACGCCGTGAAATCCGGTGCACACGATGCGGGTGCTGTTGCCGTAGGGCGAGGTCAGTCGATTCTTGCTGACGAACGGATTCCAGTAGTCCGGATCCTGTGGCGTGAGGAATCCGGTGACGTCCTGCGGAGCCGACGGACTCGGATACGGCGGGGGAGTGGGCCACTCGTCGGCTGCGGCCGTTCCCGTTCCGAAGGCAGCGGCACCTGCAATGACGCAAGCAATGACAGCGGTGCGACGAAACATCTCGATCGACTCCTTCGCGGGACGGGCACCCAATAGACCACAGACACTCGTCTCGCGGGAACACTTTTGCGTCGCGCCGCCGAGAGCATCACGATCGCGTCTCGGATTCGTCCGGTCCATAACGCTCGGGACGTTTGCTCGAGGTAACGTCACCTCATCTTCGGCCGATGTAGAGACTCGACCGGTGTAACTCGACGAAAAGGTGAAACAGCGTGCCACGATCTCGACGACACGGCTTCCGGCGAATCGGTTCGGCTACGGCCGTCGCCCTCGCAGTGGCGATTCTCCCGACCGCGCTGATGACGCCCGTCGCGTCCGCGGAAGAGCTGCCTGCGGCTACGACGCAGTCGAGCAACGGATCGAGGATCGAGTCGGTCAACACCCTCGAGAACCGCCAGGTCCAGCTCCAGGTGTACTCGGCGTCCATGAACCGCACCATTCCCGTGACGGTGCAGAAGCCGGCCGACGACAGCGTGTCCCGCCCTGTGCTGTACCTGCTCAACGGCGCAGGCGGCGGCGAGGATGCCGCATCGTGGCAGTCGCAGACCGACGCCGAGGCCTTCCTGTCGGACAAGAACGCCTACATCGTGACTCCGCAGAAGGGCAAGTGGTCCTACTACACCGACTGGCTCCAGGACGATCCGAAGCTCGGCAGCAACAAGTGGAGCACCTTCCTCGGTGAAGAGCTGCCCCCGCTGATCGACGCCCAGTTCGACACCAACGGTCGCCAGTCGCTCGCAGCGCTGTCCATGACGGGCACCTCGGTTCTCAACATCGCGATCAAGTACCCGGGCAAGTTCACCGGCGTCGCGGCGTACAGCGGCTGCGCTCAGACCTCCGACCCCATCGGTCAGCAGTTCGTCAAGCTCGTCGTCGAGACCTACGGCGGCGGCAACGTCGAGAACATGTGGGGACCGCTCGACGGCCCCGTGTGGCGCGAGAACGACCCGCTGCTCAACGCCGAGAAGCTCCGCGGAACGCAGATCTACATGAGCACCGGCAGCGGACTGCCCGGTGCCCCGAACGACACCTTTGCCAACCCGCGTCTGAAGAACGACCCGGCGACGCTTGCCAACCAGGTCATCGTCGGCGGTGGCATCGAAGTTGCCACCAACTTCTGCACCTCGAACCTGGCCAAGCGCCTCGATCAGCTCGGTATCCCGGCCACCGTGGACTTCCGCCCGGTCGGAAACCACTCGTGGGGCTACTGGCAGGACGACCTGCACAACTCCTGGCCGTTCCTGGCGGGATCGCTCGGAATCTGATCTTTCCAGCACCGAACAACGGCCACCTGCACCTCGTGTGCGGGTGGCCGTTCTTCGTTGTCCAGGGCGGTGGATCGACGTACTGATCGAACGTATGATCGAACGATGGCACGGCGCGCACAACCTCGACCGGCGTCTGCCGTGCGCCCGTTCAAGCTGCTCCGACCACCGCTGAAGGTGTGGATCGACCTGAACATCCTCTACCCGCTGCCGCCGCACCACGCCTCGAAGTTCAATCCCGAGGGATTCGATGTGCGACGCGTCGTGCCGGGAGATCTGGTCGAGTGGTCCATCACCGTGGACGGAGATTGGCTGGGCCGCGTCACGTACGAGTTGATGTCACGAGACCGCAGCGAAACCGTCACTCACTGGGTACCCAGCCGGGCACTCAAGCCGCTGTAGGACGCAGAAAGCCCCGCCTCGATGGAGGCGGGGCTTTTCTGCGCAATTACCTTCAGAAGCTGTGCTTGCGGGCCTTCTTGGCGAGCTTGCGGGTGGTGCGCTTCGACGGAACGAACAAGTGCGCAGCGCTACGGCGACGGTTGCGTCGACGGATCAGTACGAACGCGACGGCACCGGCCGCGGCTGCGACGGCTGCGATGATCGGAGTGCCGACCTTCGCAGCCTGGGCGACATCCTCGGAGTCGATGTTGCGAACCGTGTTCTTCACGTCGTCGGCGACGGCGGAGGCCTTGTCGGCTGCCTTGTCGGCGACCTGCGAGGCCTTCTCCTTCACGTCGTCGGCATCGACGTTCGAGACCTTGTCCTTGACGGTGTTCTTGACGTCCTCGGCCACGTCGGACGCCTTGTCCGCGACATCGGCGGCTGCGTGCTTGGCCTCCTTGGCGGCACCGGCTGCGGAGTCGGCGGCGCTTTCGGCGACGTCGGAGACCTTGTCGGCGGCCTGATGAGTGTTGGCCTTCGCCTGATCCTTGGCACCCTCGGCGCGAAGGCTGTCGTCACCGGTTGCCTCGCCGGCCTTCTCCTTCGCAGTCCCGGCCAGTTCCTCTGCCTTGTGCTGAGCCTTGTCGATGAAGTCGGCCATCGGTGCGTACCTCTTTCGTGTAGGTCGTCTCCGGATACCCGGAGCTGGGGGCGTCGCGGACGACGCCGTTAGGTATGAGTCGAAATCGACGCTCCGAAACATACGTCCGACGGGCGTGTTCCGGGTCACTATCGGTGGGGATGCTCGATGTCGCGCAGTTCCCTGGTGCCGTCGGGCCCGCATTGTCAGTTCACGTGCTGGAGAATCACCACGATCGAAGCGATGCCGACCAGCAGGGCGATGTTGGGCTTGCGGTAGCGATGCAGGATTGCGACGAACTCGCGCAGGAACGCCGTCGGTGCGTAGAAACGTGCCGTGTCGGCTCCCGTCACATGGGCGTCGAGACCCAGATCGCGAGTGAACGCGGCCGTTCGCAGGACGTGAAAGTTGCTGGTCACCACGATCATCGGCTCCGACCTCAGGTCCGACGACTCGAGAAGGTCCCGCGTCATCGTCAAGTTCTCCCGAGTGTTTCGCGAGCGCGCCTCGGCGAGGATCAGTTTCTCGGCCACACCCTTGCCGATCAGGTACTTCTTCATCGCCGTGGCCTCCGCAGTTTCCTCGTCGGACCCTTGCCCGCCGGATACGACCAGGGCCGGGCGATGTCCGGACGCCACTTCGGCGTTGTACACATCGAGGGCGCGGTTCAGTCGGCTCTCGAGAAGAGGCGTCACGGTTCCTCCCGAGCCCAGCCCGCATCCCAGAGCAACAACGGCTGAACTTCCTTTCGGTGGCTCCAAGTGTCCGTAGATCAGCGCGTGGACAGAGAACGCGGCGAGCTGGACGCCGAGGCAGACCGAGAACAGCACCCCTGTCCAGACCGCGGCCAGCAACCACAGGGGCAGAGTGTGCGTTTCCAGCACGGCCGCCACTGCGACGAACAGCCCGACGCCCAGCGTCACCGCAACCGCCAGAGCAAGTGGCAGTGCGGTCGAGAGTCGGAGCCCTTCGCGCCTGATCACCACCAGCCCATTGATGGCCGCTGCGCCCACGAGTCCGATTGCCGTCAGCAGTATTGCCGTCAGCACCGCAACGACGAGAATCGCCTCGACCCGGGCGTCCAGCCGATGCAGCAGACTCAGCGATCCGATCGCCAGCGCAGCGAGAGCCGCAATGACAGTCAGGCCGTTGGACAGCCGACGCGGGTCTCGCCGGATACGGACGAACGACGTGACGACCAAGACGACGGCCAACGCGAGTAGGAGCATGGTTCGAACCTGGTTCCGGTCAGGGGAGTGGTGTCGTCAGTGCGGCAGCGACCAACTCGACGAGGGTGTCGATGTACGGGGTGAAGGTGTCATCGGTGGTTCCGACGTCGGAACTGCGGCTCAGGGCCCATTCCTGGGCGAAGATGTTGGCGGCACCAATAATTGCGAGAATGACCAGGCGATAGTTCCTGTTCGGCAGTTCTCCTCGTGCTGCGGCGGTGGTTGCAAGGGAGTCGAACATCTCGACGATGACGTCTCGCTGGTTCATGCGCCACAGTTCGATGTCGGTACTGACGCCGACCACTTCGACGTAGCAGACCCGAGCCGACATCCTGGTGCGACACGTGACGCCGAGGTACGCCCGGATTGCGGCGTCGATCGACGCCAACACCGGTTGCCGACCGTCGGCGGTCAGTGCCTCTCGTGCAGCGTGCTCGCCGTCCTGATTCATGGTGGTGACGATCTTCTTGAGCAGCTCCGACCGGCTTCCGATCTCGCGATAGAAGTGACGGGTCGACACGTTCGATTCCGCGCACAACATCCCGATCGTGGTCGCCGCGTACCCGTGGCTGCCGAACAGAGCGATCGCGGTGTCCATGAGACGGGCGATGCGTTCGGAGGATCGCTCCTCGGGCGACCTGCCTGCGTACTTCCGATCGCCCATGGGGTCGAGAGTACTGACCGGGCCCGCTGCCGTTGTCGACGTCACGGAACGGAATGAACCGCTCGCGAGCTCGTTACGTGCGTCGGCGCGTGAACGGTCGCTTCGGCCACTTCGAGCGCACCGGCTTGTATGCGCCGGACAGGGCACGTCGCTCGAAGTCCAGGCCCGATCCCCTCGACGCCAGTAGGACGAGAGCGATGACTCCTGCGGCCCCGACCGCCACTGCAGTCATCGGATTCTGGTTCCCTGTGCTGTGTGGATGCAGGCAACAGGTGATGTGTGGTTCATGAGGGGTTCCTGTCTTCGGTGTGCGGTGAACACTGTCATTGACACCGCCACTCGTCAATGGCACATTGTGTGATGTAAGTCGCGATCCGCCGCACAGTCGGGCCGATCCGCGATGGTGTTCGGTGAGACAGCGAGGCACGACGTGACGACAAGCCGAGTTCGATGGCCCGAGTTCGACGGCTCCGTCGACAACTTCCAGGACGTTCTCATCATCGGTGCAGGCATATCGGGCGTCGGAGCCGCATATCGCCTGCAGCAGATGGCACCGGAGCTCAGCTACACCGTCCTGGAAGGTCGCGAGCGCGCAGGCGGTACCTGGGACCTGTTCCGGTACCCCGGAATTCGGTCGGACAGCGACATCTTCACGTTCTCGTTCCCGCACACGCCGTGGCAGGGAGACACCCTGCTCGCGCACGGCGAAGACATCCGCAATTACATCGTCGATACCGCGTACGCGAACGGTATCGACGAACACACCGATTTCTCGACGTCGGTCGAGGCCGCGAACTGGGATTCGTCGACGGACCTGTGGACCGTCGAGACGCTTTCGAGCGGTGTTCCGAAGACCTATCGCAGCCGATTCGTGTTCCTGTGCACCGGATACTTCGACTACTCGGGCGGGTACACCCCCGATCTTCCCGGGGCCGACGAGTTCTCCGGGCAGATGGTGCACCCTCAGCAGTGGCCCGAGGATCTGGACCACTCGGGCAAGAGGGTCGTCGTGATCGGAAGTGGCGCAACCGCAATCACTTTGGTGCCCTCCCTGGCAGTCGAGGCCGCGTCGGTGACGATGCTGCAGCGCTCGCCCACCTACATCGCGTCACTGCCGATGACCGACCCGTTCACCACGCTCACTCAGCGCGTACTGCCGGACTCCCTGGCGCACAGTGCATTGCGGTGGCGTAATGCACTGTTGATGGTCGGCTCGTATCAGTTGTGTCGACGCGCACCGAAGACGGCCCGCAGGGTGTTCCGGGCCATGACGAAGGCGCAATTGCCGCGGGGATACGACGTCGACAAGCACTTCGATCCGATGTACGCCCCGTGGGACCAGCGACTGTGTGTGGTGCCGGACGGCGACCTGTTCAAGGCCATTCGTTCCGGTCGTGCGACCGTGGTGACCGACCGAATCTCCCGCGTGACCGCCGACGGCATCGTCCTGGAATCCGGAGACGAGATCCCGGCCGACATCATCGTCACTGCAACGGGGTTGAAGCTCAAGGCCTTCGGTGGCATCGCGCTGTCACTGGACGGAAAGCCCTTCGCGGCGCACGACAAGTTCGTCTACAAGGGGCACATGCTCGAGGACGTGCCCAACGTTGCCTGGTGCATCGGGTACACGAATGCATCGTGGACGCTCAAAGCCGACATGACGGCCAAGGCGGTGGCGAAACTGTTGGTGTACATGCAGTCTCACGGCTACACCCACGCAATTCCCGACCGAGCGGGCAAGCCGGTGGAATCTCGACCGGTCGTGGACCTCGCATCGGGATACGTCACGCGATCCTTGGACGAGCTACCCAAATCGGGGACCGAGCGGCCCTGGTCGGTGAGGCAGAACTATATTCTCGACAGAATAGACGCGCGCTTCGACGATCTCACCGAATCGATGACGTTCGGACGGACCGTGCCTGCACGGGTGGCCGGCCCCGAAGCAGTAGACGCTCGCACCGGATAAACGAGAACAGATCGGACCGCAATGACTTTCGACATCGAGGGGCCCGCGCTCGCGCACACCATCCGCGGCGAGGGACCGACCCTGGTGCTGATCCATGGGATAGTTCATCGGCAACACGCCTGGGACAGCGTCATCGAGACACTCGCGCAGCACCGGCGAGTGGTGACGGTCGACCTGCCCGGCCACGGTGATTCACCTGAACTACCCACCGAGGAGTTCGATCTCGGCCCGTGGATCGTCGCCGAACTGGAGCGGTTCCTCGAGCACGTGGCGGTGGACGGCGAGAAGCCGCACGTGGCCGGAAACTCGTTGGGTGGATACTTCGCCCTCGAACTCGCCGCCCGCGGATCGGTTGCCTCGGCCACTGCGCTCTCGCCGGCCGGATTCTTTCGCGGACACTGGGATCAGACGCGTGCGCTGCTCGTGTTCCGATTGCTGCGCGCGTTGTCCCGAGTGATCAGCCCGATCGCACCGGCCGTCATGCGTTCGGTCGTCGGTCGCACGATCGCCAACGGTGTCTTCTACGCCAAGCCGTGGCGAGTTCCCGCCGCGACGGCCACCATCGACGCGCTCAGTATCACCACCAATCGGGCGATCGACGCAGCGGGTAACGCAGTGCCGCGCTTCAGCATTCCGGTCGACGAGGATGTTCCGGTCACCGTCGCGTGGGGGCGTCGCGACTGGGTTCTGCCGGTGTATCAGGCACCGCTGGTGCGTCGAACCTTTCCGCAGGCGGACGTGACGACGTACGCGGGGCTCGGGCACGTACCGATGTCGGACGATCCGGAGCTGGTGGCGTCGATTCTGTTGAGGGGATCACGAACCGTCTCGCAGTCGGCGTGAGCGTTCCGGAGAAGGTCGACGGCCGAAGCCACCGGTGGCGCGATCATCGGATCACGCGGCGGCGTGAACTGCTCGACTGCACTCTGGACACCATCCGACAGCAGGGTCACAACATCGGCATGGACGACATCGCCTCTGCGAACGGAGTCTCGAAAACTGTTCTGTACAAGCATTTCACCGACAAACGGGGCCTGACCGACGCTGCCATGGCGCGATACGTCGAGACCGAGCTGGTGCCTCGGATCAAGGACGCGATGTCCGAGGACCTCGACGAGTATCACCTCACCCGGGCAGTGATTTCAGCCTACGTCTCGACGGTCGACACGGATCCCGAGATCTACATCTACGTCCACGCCAACAACGCCGTCTCGGGCAACCAGGACGTCATCACCGCGGCGGAGGGGCTGATCGCCGAGCTCCTGGCCACCGTCATCGCCGACAGATTCCGAGAGCGTGAGTTCTCCACGGCCGGTTCGATGCCCATCGCCTTCGCAATGATCGGTGCTGTTCGATTGGCGTCACACTGGTGGATCTTCGATCGAACCATGACGGCCGAGGAGCTTGTCGACTACCTCACCATGATGGTCTGGAGCGGAATTGCTGGCATAGCGCGCGCCGCGGGCTCGGCCGAGCGATTCGCGTCGGAATCTCACCCGTTGATCGACGAGCCGTGAGGGCTCAGTCCGGGAGCGCGATGTTCCTCGCGGCCACCGCTGCGGCCACTTCCTCCGGGAGAATGTTTCTGAACAGGAACAGGTCTCGACCCAAGACCCATTCCGGTGCGAGTGCAGCCGAGTAGCGCTCGAAGTAGCCGAGCTGCTTGCCGAACAACACCAGTTCCTCCGGTGTCGCGATACCCCAGCGCCTGCCTGTCTCGACCAGAGACGCGACGAGTTTGCTCAGGTCGACGCGGGCGGCTCCTCGACCCAGAATCGGCTCGAACAACTTCCTCAGCTGCAGACCGATCAGCTTGTCGCCCAGAGTTGTTCCCTCGGTGATGCCGAGCATGCGGATGCGTCGCGCAGCTTCGGTGTAGTTGCCGTCGAACAGGGAGGCACGGAACATCTCGCGAAGTACCTCGCGCCACTGCTCGGGTAGTTCCCCGACGATTCCGAAGTCCAGGAATCCCACCCGTCCGTCGTCCAGTGCCCACAGATTGCCGGCATGTACATCACCGTGGAAGGGGCCGTGCAGCACAACGGCTTCCAGCCAGACCTTGACGCCGCGACGCAACTGCAGCTCGGAATCGAGCCCGGCGAGATCGCCCGGCGTGATACGGCCCACCGGGGTTCCTCGAACTCGTTCCATGCAGATCACCCGGGGTCCGCAATGGCTCCAGTAGATGTCCGGAACCATCACGTGAGAATTGTCCCCGAAGACATACAGGTTGTCGCGAAAGCGTTGCTGACGCAATGCTTCTGCTGCACTGTCGAGTTCCTCGGCCGTCAACTCGTCGAGGTCACGGACAACGGCCGTCGCGTTGGCGATGCGGAAGACCTCGAAGAACCTCTCCAACAACGACGCACCGGTGAAGGCCACCCGTAGATCGACTCGCATGCGACGACGGATTTCGGGCCGCTGTACTTTGACGACCGCCTCGCGCCCGTCGGGTAGCACGCAGGCGTGGACCTGCGCCACGGATGCTGCCGAGAGCGGCACGTCGTCGAACGAGGTGAACAGTTCCGCGATACTGTCACCCAGGTCGCGTTCGATGACACGGCGAGCCTTGTGGGCCGGGACGGGTGGCACACCGTCGAGCAAGCGCAGACACGCATCGGCAAGAACCGGGGGGAACACACCGGGCGACGACGCCATGAGTTGTCCCAGTTTGACGAACGTCGGCCCCAGCGCCTCGAATCCTTTGACCACACCTTCGGCTAGGGAGACCGTGAAGCGACGGCGTTTGGCGAGCCAGGACACCGGCCAGCGAACGACGGCGATCGCTGCGGCAGCCAGGAGTACCACGGTGATCCACGCGGCCCGGCCCAACTCTTCGAGACCGAAATGTGTGAGGTCGGGATACGCGATGTCGAGGGCCTCGGTAGGCGCTCCGTCGGAGTCGGTGTCACGGCCCATCGCGTCGGGCATCAGCGGTCGAACACCGCACGGATCGCCTGGGATTCGGGCACGGACTGGCATGCCAATCGAACCCCGTGTTCGAGCTCGTGCTCGTCGAGTGTCTCGTTGGCGAGCATGGTCACAGTGCCCTCGGTGAGTGTGTACGCGCAGCCGCCGCACGTCCCTTCGCGGCACACGTACGGCGGATCGAGACCGAGCTCGAGGAGTCGGTCGAGAAGCTTGGTGCCGGAATGCCAGGCGAATTCGGTCTCTGTTCCGTCGATCTCGACCTGAGCGGTGACGGATTGTGCATCCGATTCGTGAGCCGACGTGGTGTTTTCGCTCCGGAACGGATTGGAGTCGAAGGAGGAGAACACCTCTCGATGCGTTCTGCGTGCGACCGTGCCGGTGCGGGCGAGCCACTCCTCGGCGACGTTCATGTACTGCGGCGGACCGCACAGGAACGCCTCGCACTCCGGCGGAACGGCCGCATTCATCGTGGCCAGCCCTGCAGCAGTCGGCAATCCCGAGTCCGACGTGTACCAGTGATGCACGTCGAGTCGACCGGGAAAACGAGACCGAAGTTCGGTCAGTTGTTCCGCGAAAATCACCGAGTCGCGGTTCTGGTTGGCATAGACGAGGGTGATGCGATTCTCGTGCTGCACCAGCGCGGTTTTGATGATCGACATCATCGGCGTGATGCCGCTACCGGCGGCCAGAAGTACGAAATCGACGTCCCAGTTCTCCGGTCCGAACATGCCCGACGGCTTCAGCGCCTTCAGTCGCATCCCTCGAACTGCGTTGTCGTGCAACCAGTGAGACGCGAGCCCGTCCTGGATTCGTTTGACCGTCACGGTGGGAAACGGGTCGCGTACCGGGGAGCTCGAGAAGGAATAGCAGCGGGCCACCGAACCGCCGTCGGTGCAGGGGATCTCCAGTGTGAGGAACTGTCCCGGCGCGTACCGAAAGTGTGTCTCCGCATGCTCGGGGACCGCGAATCCGAGCGAGACGGCGTCCTCGGTCTCGTGGGTCACCTCGGTGATTTCCAGCTCGAAGATTCCCGCCTCGGGACCGCTGGTCGACGTACCGAGGTCTGCCGGTGGTGCGCTCCTGAACATCGTCACTTGTTCCCTCTTTCGGGCTCGTTGCGTGTCGGTCGTCACTGTCGCACACTTCGCCACCAATTAATAGGCCATTGACAAATGGCGAATAGCGGGTGAAGGTGACGAGGTGACTTCGACCACGAACGACGACTACCTGCCGCGCGGCGCATTCGGTGCCGGGTCTCGGCGAACGCGACTGGCAGCGTTGATGACTCGGCTGATGCTGCGCCCGATGACGAACCTGCTTCCGACGTCCCGCAGCGGCATCGAGTTCTCCCGACGCCTCGTCGCTACGTCGATGAACCTCTTCGGTCCGGTGCCGAAGGGGACGAGAGTGGACATCGTGGGCGACGGCCCGGTGCGCGGCGAATGGGTGCGAGCACCCGGCCTGACCCCTGGCCCCCGCGTGATTCTCTACATCCACGGCAGCGCGTACGTCATCTGTTCGGCACGGACGCATCGTGGTCTGACCGCGCGGTTGTCCTCCGCGACCGGCCTGCCGGTGTTCACGGTCGACTACCGGCTGGCCCCGGAACACCCGTTTCCCGCCGCCGCCGACGACCTCGAATCCGCATACCGCTGGCTACTCGGCCAGGGGTACGACGCGGCGAACATCGTCATCGCCGGGGACTCGGCCGGCGGCCACCTCGCTGCCGACCTGCTCATCGAGAACGACCGGACCGGGACGCCTCAGCCGGGGGCGATGGTGTTGTTCTCGCCGCTGGTGGATCTCGACTTCGAGCTGTCGGCTCGGATGGAGCGTACGCGCAAGGACCCGATGATCTCGGCGAAGGCAGCGCGAGGACTCGTGGCGCTGTACACCGAAGGCCACGACGCCGATCTGCCGCGATTGCGGCTCGACCTCGCGCTCGCACGCGACCTGCCACCCACCCTGATCCAAGTCGGCGGGGTCGAAATGCTGCGCGGCGACGCTCGACACCTCCACTCCATGATCGACGCGGCAGGCGGACGAAGTGAACTCGAGATCTGGCCCGACCAGATGCACGTGTTCCAGGCTCTCCCGCGGCTGATCCCCGAGGCCGCTCACGCGCTCGAGCGTGCAGCCGAATTCATCACCCATGCACTCGACAACTCAGTTGTGCAACAAGATTCGAAGGAACAGGTAAGTCGATGAGAAGCAAGAACGGAAAACCGTCGTACGGGTCAAGAGCGGTCGTGACCGGCGCGGGCAGTGGCATCGGCCGGGCCTTCGCACTCGAACTGGCTCGTCGCGGCGGAGCAGTCATGTGTGCCGATATCTCGTTGCCGCGCGCGCAGGAGACGGTAGCGATGGTGAACGCCCTCGGTGCCACCGGATACGCCGTCGAATGCGATGTGTCGATCCGCGAGAACGTCGAGGAGCTGGCGCTACGTGCCGGCATCGAATTCGACGGACCGACGACGGTGCTGATCAACAACGCCGGCGTCGGGATCGGTGGAAAACCCGTCGGCAACATCGGTTTCGAGGACTGGAACTGGGCCTTGGGGATCAACCTCTGGGGAGTGATCCACGGCTGCGAGGTGTTCACGCCTGCGCTGCGGGCCGCCGGCGAGGGCGGAATCATCAACGTCGCCTCCGCCGCAGGCTTTGCCGCCGCGCCTCTGATGGGTCCGTACAACGTCGGCAAGGCGGCAGTGATGTCGCTGTCGGAGACGATGGCGGCGGAACTGTCGGGTACCGGTGTGCGCATCTCGGTTCTGTGCCCCACGTTCGTCAAGACCAACGTGGCCGTGGACGGCCGGATCACCGCCAGTTCATCGCGGCTGGCCGAGATGGCGATGCGCTGGACCGGACGCTCACCGGACAAGATCGCTGCCCGAACACTCGATGCTTTCGACAAGGGTCGGCTCTATGTCGTTCCCCAGTTCGACGCCAAGGCCGTATGGCGATTCAAGAGACTGCTGCCCGCGGTGTACGTGCGTTTTCTCGGGTTGCTCAATCGGGTCATGCCCGCCGACCAGGACGCAGCGAAGAACGAATCCCTCACTACTACAACCACAGGAGCCTGACATGGCAATGGACTTCGATGACATGTTGACCAAGATCAAGGACCGTCAGTGGGCGTTGGCGGACATCGATTGGGACGGCCCGGGAGCCGAGACCATCAGCCCCGAACTGCACGCCAAACTCAAGCCCTTCATGTCCGATCTGATGTGGATCGAGAACGTGGGCGCTCGCGGCTTCGCCGCCATGGCGCTCAAGGCGCCGAACGAGACGCTGGCGGAGATCTACCGCTACTTTCACGCCGAGGAGCAGAAGCACGCCAACGCCGAACTTGCTCTCATGCGGCGGTGGGGCATGCTCGACGGCGACGAGATGCCCGAGCCCAACATCAACGTCAAGCTCGTCATCGACTGGCTGGACAAGCACTCGGACGGGCTGTCACTGGCCGTACTGGGCACCGTCATTCCGATGCTCGAGGTCGCATTGGACGGTGCGTTGGTCAAATTCATCATGGACGAGATCGACGACCCGGTGTGTCAGGCGGTGTTCAAGAAGATCAACTCCGACGAATCACGGCATCTTGCAGTCGATTTCGCGGTGATCGAGCTGCTCGGGCATTCGCGAATGCGCAAGATTCTGGTCGACACCGTCGGCGCGTGGATGAACCCGGCCCTCATCGTCGGAACGCTGCGGTACATCCCGCTGCTGAACAAGATGCGCGACAACATCGTCGAGATGGGTGTCGACGAGGAGCGCCTCTACACCGCGATGAAGCGGTTCAAGAGTGTCGGTCAGCGCAATCCCGTTGCGCTGCGGGTTCCCATGTACCGCATCGTGCAGTGGCACGGCAGCATCGTGATCAATCGCAAGCACCCGTACCACCTGCTGGCGGACGGCCTGGTGAAGCTCACGCGCCGGTACCCCACGAAGACTCTCAATTCCGAGCCGACCTGGGCCAAGGAACTGACCTACGAGCCCGTCGCATGAGCGAGTTCGATGTGCGCGACGGTGTACTCGATGCGGTGATCGTCGGCGCAGGGTTCGCCGGAATCGGTTCCGCTATCCGACTGCGCAACAAAGGTATCGACAACTTCGTCATCCTCGAACGCGGAAGCGCAGTCGGAGGAACCTGGCGCGACAACACCTATCCGGGCGCAGCGTGCGACATCCCGTCCAGGCTGTACTCGTACAGCTTCGCGCCCAACCCCAACTGGTCGCACACCTACTCCGGCAGCGGTGAGATTCTCGAGTACATCCACACGATGGTGGGGGAGTTCGAAATCGAGTCGCGTATTCGATTCGGCCACAACGTCATCGACATCATCTGGAACGAGGCGGCCGGGCATTGGCACCTGAGCATCGACGGGCGTGCCGACGTTCGGGCCCGCACGGTGGTGATGGCCTCGGGACCACTCGCCAATGCCAGCCTGCCGAACATTCGGGGCATCGACACCTACGAGGGACACAAGATCCACAGTGCTCGGTGGGATCACGACTACGACTTCGAGGGAAAGAAGATCGCCGTCGTCGGAACCGGGGCGAGCGCGGTGCAGATCGTTCCCGAACTGGTGAAAATCGCCGATACGGTCAAGGTGTTCCAGCGCACCCCGGGCTGGACGCTGCCCAGAATGAACCGAAAGACACAGGGCAGCACCAAGCGTCGCTACGCCCGGTATCCGCAGGCCCAGACCCTGGCGCGTTCGCTGTGGTTCTGGGGCCACGAGTCCGTCGCCCTGGGTGTCGTCTGGAAGACGCCGCTGACGCGCATCGTCGAACTGGTCGGTCGCGCGCATCTGCGTCGTCAGGTTCGCGATCCGTGGCTGCGACGCCAGCTGACCCCGCGGTTCCGGGCCGGCTGCAAGAGGTTGTTGATGACCAGCGACTACTACCCGGCCTTGCAGAAGCCGAACTGCACGCTGGTGACGTGGCCGATCGCAACGCTCTCGCCCAAGGGAATTCGGACCGTGGAAGGCGTCGAGCATCAGTTCGACGCCATTGTGTTCGCCACCGGATTCGATGTCTCCAACACCGGAACCCCCATCCCGATCACCGGGCGCGACGGCCGGGTACTGGCCGACGAGTGGAGCGCAGGGGCCAAGGCGTACAAGAGCATTGCCGTATCGGGCTACCCGAACATGTACTTCACCTTCGGCCCGAACTCCGGACCGGGGCACAGCTCGGCCCTGGTGTACATGGAGGCCCAGATCGACTACCTCGTCGAGGCGATATCCCTGGTGCTCGACGGCAACCTGCACAGCGCCGATGTGCGCCAGGACGTTCAGGATGCCTACAACCGGGAGATGCAGCGCAAACTCGCCAAGACGACCTGGAATTCCGGTTGCAGCAGCTGGTATCTCACCGAGGACGGCTTCAACGCCACCATGTTCCCCGGTTTCGCCACCCAGTACGTCAACCAGCTCAGAAGCGTCGAGCAGGGCGATTTCACCATGATCCCGCGCCGCGTCGAACGGCCGCGAGAACCGCTGCGGGTGCACGAGAGCGCGCTGCCGTTGCGATGACGTTCGGCTTCGGGTCCGCCTTCCGCCGCGTGGTCGACGTATATCCTGTGGGTCGACGCGCGGCGGAGGTAGGGAGCTCGGTGGAGTATCGAATCGACGACTTGGCCCGAGAGGCCAAGACGACCACTCGCAATGTGCGGGCGTACCAGGAACGCGGACTGCTTCCGCCGCCCACGCTCCGCGGTCGCGTCGGTATCTACGACGACGATCACCTGACGCGACTCAAGGTGATCGACTCGCTGCTGCAACGAGGGTTCACCTCGGCGCACATCGCGGATTTCCTCTCGGGCTGGGAGCAGGGCAAGGACCTGGAAGAAATCCTCGGCCTGCAGGAAATCGTGACCCGCAGGTGGTCGTCGACCGAGACCACGGTCATCCCCGTCGAACTGATTGCGCAATTTCTCGGTGAGGACAACGACGACATCGTTGCCCGACTCATCGAAGCGAAACTGATCAGAATCGACGGAGATCAGGCCGAGATACTCGATCCCACTCTCCTCGAGGTGTTCGTCGATCTGAGCCAGTACGGCTTCACCCTGGAGGAACTCCTCGACCAGCACGAGAGAACCGCATCGAAGATGAACGCCATCGCCGAATCGATGGTGGGGAGCGTGACCGACCATTTGGCCGCGAAACACGGTCCGGGGTGGCTCCCCAAGTCGGGGGAGGTGGCCGAGACCACCGAGATGTTCGAGAAGATGCGTAGCCTGGCGATGAAATCGGCACAGGCGGAGTTGGCGCGTGCCCTCGATCGCGTCCAGGAACAGGCACTGAGTGACTACCTGTCGCAGACACTGTCCAGGCGGAGCGAATGACTGCGGTTTGAACACTGCGACAATCGGACATACGTCACTCTCGACAGCCGAACGGCGGCTGACCGCCTTAGGGGGCACCATGAGATTCGTTACGTTGATCGTTCTGGTCTGGCTCATCATCGGCGCATTCGCGTCGTACCAACGTGGTTACTTCGAGAGCGCACCCGAGAACTGCGGCGGAGCGGGCACCATCGCCCTCACTGTCGTCGCAGGACCGCTCAACTACTTCGGCATCAACCCCGAGGTCACCGACTGCAACGTCACCGTGCCTCAGCCGAGTGAGTGATCCGAGTCTCTGACCGCGCGCCCGCGGTGCACCTTCCTTAACCTGGTGAGGTGTTCCGCGGACGTCTGTTGCTGTTTCTGGCCTTCGCGATCCCGGTTGTCCTGGTGTCTGCGATCGGTGTCGGCGGCTACGTCGCGTTCACGAAGGCTCGCGTCGATCCGATGACCACGGCCGACGCCATCGTCGTACTGGGCGGCGAACACGACGGCCGCGAGGCGTACGGCATCTCGCTCGCCGAGCAGGGTCTGGCGAAGACGGTGGTGCTCTCCGATCCCTACGGTTCCCGCGACCCGACCATGAAGAAGTACTGCGCGGCATCGACGACCGAGTTCGAGGTGCTGTGCATTCCGCCGACTCCGTCGACCACACGCGGAGAAGCGATGTTCACCGAGGAACTCGCCCGCGAGCGAGGGTGGAACCACGTCATCGTCGTCACGTGGCGCTACCACCTACCCCGCGCCCGGTACATCTTCGACCAGTGCTTCGATGGAACCGTCACGATGCGTCCGACGCCACGTGCCTACGACTTCTCCCTCGTCGAATGGGAGTTCACCTACCTCTACCAGATCGCGGGCTTCGTCAAGGCGGGCGTACAGGGACCGTGCGAGAACTCGGCGGACGACTGATCCGGGCGGGTCAGAAAATCTTGTGATAGAGCGTGATGCCGGACTTCCACGCCAGGAATCCGAACATCACGGCAGCGATTCCACCCACCACGTTGGCAGCGAAAAATACTGTTGCGCTGCGGTACTCCTGGTTTCTGGTGAGCCGAAGCGTAGCCAGCGCCACCGTGGCCAACGGGGCCACCGACGCCAGAAATCCGATGCCCACCAGCGAACGAAACCGGTCCGGTGGATCGAGAGCGAACACCAACCCCAATGCCGCACACGCCAGCAGATTGAGCGCGGACAACCGTCGCCTGGACCT
Organism: Rhodococcus sp. 05-2254-2; assembly: GCF_002259095.1. Taxonomy (NCBI): domain Bacteria; kingdom Bacillati; phylum Actinomycetota; class Actinomycetes; order Mycobacteriales; family Nocardiaceae; genus Rhodococcus; species Rhodococcus sp. 05-2254-2. Next base: position 281,802 of record NZ_NOZJ01000004.1, read on the forward strand.
GATGGCGTACGAGAACACGAACTGCCCGAGCGCAGCCAGCCCACCCCCGACGGCCACCAGAATCATGGTCGTCATCGAATGCTGCTCGGCCTCGGCTTGGTGATCGCCGCGCCGAGTGCCATGGCGATCAACGCGATGATCGGCGTTCCCACCAGATACACCACCGAATTCCATGCACCGCGATGCGTCACCGCTTGGAACGCGTACAGGCTGAAGGTGGTGAACCCGCACGCCAGCCCGAACAGGGCGGCGCGGGCAACCGGGGCGGGCCGTCCCCACAGGTAGCCCAGGCCAGCGCCGACGACGAGGCACCCGAACACGTTGACGCCGAACGTGCTCATCAACAGCCACCTCGGCGATCCTCGCCACGTCCAGACCTCGTATCGCAACGCCGCACCGACCCCGCCACCGACGGTGACCGCAAGGTACTCACCGAACGATCGACGACGGTCCGCTCCCTGCAGTGCCTCGATCATCGAAGCGAGCCTAGTGGGAGTCGGGCCACTCGGCCGAGTGGAAGAAGGTCGGCCAGGGTGGGCCGGGGTAAAGTCGGCGTGTGACTGCGGACGACACGGGCCTCGGGCCCCAGCACTTCGATGTGATCGTGGAATGGCGTGACCGGGACGTGGTTCTGGCGGTGTCCGGTGAACTGGATCTGGTGACTGCTCCCGATCTGTCCGAGTCGGTAGCTATCGTGCTCGAGAAATCGCCGACGGCTGTGGTGATCGATCTCAGTGATGTGGGATTTCTCGCGTCCGCCGGCATGTCCCTGTTGGCGTCGACGCATCAGCAACTCGGTGGCAACGCCGGGTTTGCCGTGGTCGCGGATGGTCCGGCCACCGGTCGTCCCCTCACTCTCGTCGGTCTGGACGAGGTGTTCGGAATCTATGCAACGGTCGACGAAGCATTCGTTGCACTTCACGCGGGTAGATCCTGAACTTTTGGGTAGACGGGATTCATGATGGCGACTCTCTCCGGAGGTGACGACTCACGTACCGACAGTTCCATCTCGACGGCAGGTGCGCGAATGGAAGAACTGCTGTTCACCGGCGAACCTGCCGACGCCGATCGAGCGTCGGAGCTTCGTCGTGAGCTCGGTGACTGGTTGGGCAATGTGGGCGTCGACCCCGATCGTGCGTACGACGTGGTGCTCGCCACGTACGAGGCAATAGCGAACAGCGTCGAGCACGCATACCGAGACCACACCGACCGCGGAACACTCGACATTCGAGTCTCGTGTGCCGCGGAGGGGCGAATAGAAGTGAAAGTGACCGATCGCGGCGACTGGGCATCGCACAACTCCGATCCCAACCGCGGGCGGGGTGTGCCGCTCATGCGGGCGTTGGCCGACAGCGCCGCCGTCACCTCGGACCAGAACGGTACGACCGTGCACATGATCTGGGACGCGACCTAGCCCGACCCCGTACATCCGGCACACTGGTGCCATGGTCGACGTGCAGATCGCTACCGCAGAGAAGAAGAAGATAACGGTCCCGAATCTGCGTGTGCTGTGGCAGTTCGTCCGCCCGCACCGTCGCACCCTGTCGCTCGGCCTGACCCTCGGCCTCGTCGGCACTGGAGCTGCACTGGCGACGCCGATGGTAGCCAAAGGAGTGCTCGACGGCCTCGGCACCGACGCCTCCCTGATCCAGCCGGTGCTGATTCTGGTGGCTCTGCTCGTGGTGGGTTCGCTGGTGCTGTACCTGCAGTGGATCGTGCTGGGGGTCCTCGCCGAACGCGTGGTCCTCGACGCCCGTAAATCCATTGTGCGCAAGTACTTCGGTGCCACGGTGGGAAGTCTGGGCACTCGGCCCACCGGAGAGCTCGTCACCCGGGTCACCTCCGATACCGTTCTGCTGCGCGAGGCCACCTCGAATGCGTTGGTGGCCATAGTCAACAGTGTGGTCGGCCTCGTGGGCGCACTGATTCTCATGGCTGTGCTGGATTTGGTGCTGCTCGGCGCGATCGCCTCGGCCATCATTGCGATCGCAGTGTTGTTCGCTCGCCTGATGCCTCCTATCGCCGTCGCACAGCGGCAATCCCAGGAGGCAGTGGGCCGCCTCGGCGGAATTCTCGACGGCACTCTGCGGGCGATTCGTACCGTCAAGTCCAGCAGGGCCGAGGCCCGCGAATCGGAGCGGGTCATCTCCGAGGCGCGAATCTCCGCCCAGCACAGCGTCAGAGCGGTCAAGATTTCCGCGTTGGCCTGGACGTTCGCCGGGGGCGGAGTGCAGTTGGCGATCATCGGAATCCTCGGTCTCGGCGGCTACCGCGTCAGTACCGGGGCATTGGCCGTGTCCAGCCTGATCGCATTTCTGCTCTACGCATTCCAGGTGATGGGCCCGGTGTCCACCCTGGCGACGAATATCACCGCATTGCAGGCCGGAATGGCCGCGGCCGCCCGTATCCGCCAGATCGACGACTTGGTCACAGAAAAGGGTGAGACGGGTCCCGCGAGGTCGGCGAGGACCGAAACGCCCGCTCCGGCTCTCGAATTCCGCAGCGTCACAGCCCGATACGCACCGGGTAGGGAGCCGGCCGTGCGCGGTATGGACCTCGCGGTGCCTGCGCGTGGACACACCGCGATCGTCGGACCGTCGGGAGCAGGCAAGACCAGCGTCTTCTCGTTGATCCTGCGCTTCCTGACCCCCGAGTCCGGCGAGATCAGGCTCGGCGGAACCCCGTACGACGAGCTGACCATCGACGAAGTGCGAGCGCGGTTGTCCTACGTGGAGCAGGAGACGCCGGTGCTTCCCGGCTCGATCCGCGAGAACCTCCTGTTCAGCCATCCCGAGGCCAGCGAAGCCGACATCTGGGCTGCGCTCGAGTCGGTGCACCTGGACTCGGCGATCCGCGCGCTGGACGAAGGGTTGGACACCGACCTGATCGGATCGACCGTCTCCGGAGGGCAGCGTCAACGAATTGCATTGGCCAGAGCCATCGTTCGTCGTCCGGAAATCCTTCTGCTCGACGAGGCCACAGCGCAGGTCGACGGCCGCACCGAGGCGGCAATCCACGAGGTGATCCGATCGATCGCGACCGACTCCGCCGTCGTGACCATCGCGCACAGGTTGTCCACCGTGCTCGACGCCGACACGATCCTGGTGATGGAGGACGGTGTGGTCCGCGCCAGGGGCACGCACTCCGAGCTCATGAACACCGACTCGCTCTACCGAGAACTGGTGGCCGCGTTGCGAATCGGCGACAACGCAGCGCTGACGAAGCCGAGCCGATAACCCCCGGCCGGTACCCTAGCGCCCGGAGTCGGATTCGGATTCGGTGGTGCTGCTCTCGTCGTCGGAATCGTCCGAATTTTCCGCGGAGGTGGTGGTGGTTCGATCCGAGGACGGGGTTCGGCGCGGGCTTCGCGTCGTGGTCTCGGACCGATCCGGAGTGGTCGTCGTGGGACGAGCAGTGGTGGGTACCGCGACCTGCCAGGTGGGCGAGGGCGGCACGATGACGATCGTCGACGTCGGTGTCGTCTCGACCGAACTCAGACTGTCCGACTTCAGAGCGGGCGGACGAACGGTCTGGCTCGTGTCGTCGAACGCGCCACCGAGAGCACCGATGGTCAAGCCGACTGCGACTGCCACTCCGGCGCTCGCCACTGCTGCCGACGCGATGACCTTGTCGCGCATGCACAGACCCTAACGCCGTGGCCGGACCCGGATGGTCGGCAATGATGCGAGAACGTTACCTCAGCGAGCGGGGCGGTGAGAGATGGACGTTCACTGCGTCGACAACCGCAGAACATGGGGCAGCGCCTCCGCGATGGACTCCCCGGCCTGTTCGTACACCGAGTGATCACGCCGGTACGGATCGCCGATGTCGAGTGTGTCGACACGGTGCACCGCCCGTGCGTCGGCCAGGGTCGCGATGGACTGCGCGCCCGATGCGGCGACGAGGCCCGACGCCTCCAGCAGAGTGAAGGTGCGACGCATCTGCCGCGGTGCGAGAGCCAGGACGGCGTCGCGATGTGCCGCAGTCATCGTCAGCACGAGATCGGCGTCGGACGCGATCGCGGGCGTGAGGCGTCGGGCAACGAAACCGTCCGGATCGCCGCCGAGCTGAGTCAGCACCGTCGCCGCCGTCGGATCCATGGCGTGCCCGGTCAAGCCCTGCGTTCCGGCGCTGCTCGCGGTGAGCTCGAAGCCACCTTCTCGCGCGAATGCAGCCGCAAGGCGCTCGGCTGTGGGCGATCGACAGATGTTCCCGGTACAGACGAACAGAACGCGCATGCCCGCAACTCTAGTGCTGTGCTCGGGTGCCGCACTGAGCACCGAGGGACGCGCTACAGTGTGCCATTGGCGGGGGATCGAGACTGGTTCGTGACATCCAGTCTCGGCGTGTGTTCACGGGGAAATCGACCGAAGGCGGGTAATGACCGAAGTTCTCGGTGTGTCGGTGGGGGCCAGTGCTGTGCGCATGGCTCGTCCCGACGCGCGCCCTCAGGATTCGGGCCGCCTCGATTTCCATCACGACACCGTCGACGCCTACTGGGACCGCGCGGAGGAATTGGCCGCCGAGTCGATCGGAGTCGTGCTCTCGCAGCCGGGCGACGGCGGACCGGTGCAAGCGACAGGTGTCGCGTATCGGGACCAGCAACAGTTCGGCGAGATCCAGCAGGCCATGGCGAGCCAGCGGCTCTACAACTACCGACTGGTTCCCGAGGCACGAGCAGCGTTGCAGTACCTGGAGGCCTCGGGCGAGCTGGGCCACTTCGGCACCATCGCCCTCTACGATCTAGGCAGTTCCGGATTGACGATCAGCGTGATCGACCGCGGTACCGGGCAGGTTCTGCTCGCCGAACGCACCATCGACATCAGCGGCGACGACTTCGATCGGCTCATCTCGGACAATCAGCTCGCCAAGCAGGGCGTCGACATTGCCGACAACCAGGAACTGAGCGAGTTCACCGCGCGGTGCCGGGTGGCCAAGGAGCAGCTGTCGACCAGTGGCGCGGTGTGCCTGCCCGGTGACGGCGGCGTCATCCTGATCTCGCGTGAGTCGTTCGAGTCTCTGGTGACCGTCCCGATCGAGTACTCGGCGCGGCTGGTGCGTGACGTGATCGGTCGTTCACCCAAGCACGTCGACGCTCTCTTCCTCATCGGCGGCGGAGCGCGAATTCCTCTGGTGGAATCCATTCTCGGTGCGTGGATCGGCCTCCCCGTCGTAACCCCGGCGGACCCGGAGTCGGTGGCCGCACGCGGTGCAGCTCTGCTCGCGACCCCGGTGGCCGATGCGCCGCGTCGACCGAGCCCACAACCGGGCGTTCGGCAGTCTCCGTCCGATCCCGCGTCGTTGACCGGGGCTCCGGATTGGTTGAGCCCCGAGCCCACCGGAGACAAGCCCGCCGACTCCAAGCGCAAGGTGCGCGGCGCAGTGCTCGTCGCAGGGGGTCTCGTTGCCATCGCCGCACTCGGGTTGTCCCTCGGGTACGGCGGCAGCTCGACGGAGCCGACGAGTTCACCGGTCGAGACCAGCGCACCCGTCACCGCGGTGCCCACGACGCCGAGGACCACCGCACCGCCCACCACCGTGCCACCGACGACCACTGTGCCGCCGACCACCGAGGCCGCTCAGGCCCCGGCTCGCACCTATTCCGAGCCGGAATACGTGCCGCCCGCCGCGCCCGCGCCTGCGCCCGCGCCGCCGCCGCTGATTCCCGGCCTGCCGCAGATTCAGTTGCCGCAGATTCAGTTGCCACCTGCACCGGTCATCGAGTTGCCGCGCTTCTGACCGGCATCGCGGCCGCCCGGATCAGGGCAGCTGCAACTGCGCGAGAACCGCCAGGTGATCGCTGTCCGGGATCGGCAACGGCTCGACCGACCGGGCGCGGACGTTCTCGCTCGTCACCACGTGATCCAAGCGCGCCAGTGGACGTTCCGACGGGAACGTGCGGAACAGGCCCGCACCGGCGCCGGCTGCCGCGTCGGAGAACGGGGACGATGCCAGCGTGCGGAACTGCCGGTGGTCGTTGGTGGCGTTGAAGTCGCCCGCGACGAGCACGGTGCCCTGATAGGTCTCCATGATCGACCGCATCCTGGCCAGGTCGGCGGCCCACTCGGTGGTGTGGCGCGGTGTGGCAGGCGACATCGCGTGGAAGGAGACGACGGTCAGATCCTGTCCGTCGACGGTGGTTTTCGCCTGCACCGGTACGAATCCGAAGTTGTCGAGGCGGATGCCGTCGGTCAGCGGAGTGCGGCTCCACAACCCGGTGCCATCGGCCACCGGGAGCGCAGCGGTGAAGGCGAACGGCAGAAGGTCGTCGATGCCCGCGGCCTGCAGGTCGTCCACTTCCTCCGGGGTCAATTCCTGGACCGCGAGAATGTCGACGTCGTTGCTCCGCACCGCGTCGACGATGGACGCGGCGTCGGCATCGCCGTGCGCGACGTTGACCGTCAGGACCGACAGTTGCGGGCCGGTGTTGTCCGGTCCGTCGGCGAGGAACATCGGCACCTGAACGCCGACGACGGCAACGGTGATCAGTACTGCGACGGCCGATCCGATGCGGGAGCGCGCTGCGGCGAACAGGATCACGGCGACGATCGCGGCGACGCCGAGATACGGAGCCCCCACGACGAGCGCAACAAAAGTGATCTCGGTCACACCGACTTGGCGAACGAGGAACATTCCGGCGACGCCTGCGAGCAGAGCCCAGCCGATGACCAGCGCTGCGTTGGATGCGAAACGGCGCATCACGCTCGTGCCTCCTCTTGCCTGCCCGAGTTGGGCATGGATGTGTCAGGTGTTGTCTACACTCGGCATGTGCCCAGCTCAGAGCCATTGTGCAAGTGTCATCACGAACAAGCTGCGCACCGGCATTACCGGCGCGGAACCGACTGCTCGCTCTGCGATTGTCCGCGTTACCGGACTCGGGTATCGCTGCTGTCGAGATGGTGGCCCTGGAAATAGATTGCCCGGGCAAAAACAATCTTACCGTTCGATCGAATGCGAAGAACAAACCGATTCGTTAGGATTAGTGGCCTGGATACAGGCAATACGGACAAATGCGGCTCGGGGACCGTCCGACATTCGATCCGGTAGGAGAGGCTTCATGTCGAACGATGCAGTGCTGGACAGGCTCGGTACCAGCCTACGAGTCCTCGAACTCGAACCCATCGGTTACCGACCGCACCCGATACACAATCACGACCGCATCTGGACCGAGACCAACTGCTACGTCGACCTGTGGATCGAAGTTCTGCACTCGTTCGGTGCAGATCCCACTCCGGCTCTCGCCTTCGTGCTGAGCGCCGGATGCGACGGTCGACAGTGGGATTTCGTGAAGATCGCCCCCGAGGACCTACGCAGCCTGTACGGCATCGGCGTCGCCGAGATGAACGTGTGGCGTCCCGTACTCGAGCACGTCGTCGAAGGCCTGGAAGACGGCATCCACGTCACCGTGGAGGTCGACGGCTTCTGGCTGCCCGACACGGCGGGAACCAGCTATCGCAACCAGCACACCAAGACCACCATCGTGCCGAACCTCGTCGATCGCGACGGCAAGGTGATGGGGTACTTCCACAACCGCGGCTATTTCGAGCTCACCGGAGCCGACTTCGACGGGATATTCAATCTCGCCCCCGAGCCGCACGCGGAGGTGCTGCTGCCCTACGTCGAGCAGATTCGAGTGGATCCCGCGGTACTCGACGCCGGTTTCGGTGATCGAGACCTCGACGTCGCTCGTGCTCATCTGGCGCGTCGAGCTCCTGGCAACCCTGTCGACGCGCTGGCTCGCCGCATCGTCGCCGATATCCCGCTCGTACAGACTGCGGGACCCGACGCATTCCACCTCTGGTCGTTCGGCCTGCTCCGGCAGTTCGGTGCCACGGCAGAACTGGCGGCGAACTACGTGCACTACCTCGAAGGTCGTGGCATCACGGGAGCCGCTGCGGCAGCGCCGCACTTCCTCGATGCCGCCTCCGGCGCAAAGGCCGTCCAATTCCGGATGGCGCGCGCCGCACGTGGTCGGGATGTGGTGCTCGACGAGCCGCTGATCGAGATGAGCAAGAACTGGGCTGCCGCCATGGACATCGTTGCAGGTGCATTGGGCACGTGATCGATCTGCTCGACGGCGCTCGGTGGCGGCTGGCCCGAACCGACGCCGGCTCTGTTCTCGACCCTGCCGACCTACGGGAAGATCTCGACTGGGTCGACGCGGTGGTGCCGGGCACGGTTGCCACTGCGCTCGGACACTCACTCGCAGTGGACCCCGACGAGCACGACTGGTGGTTCGTCACTCACGTCTCCACCGGTGACCATCGCCGGGTGCGAGTGAGCTTCGGCGGCATCGCGACCCGCGCCCGGATCTGGATCGATGGCGTCCATCGCAGAACCGTGACGTCGATGTTCGTTCCCGAGACCCTCGATCTGACGGACTGCGGTGACACCGTCATCATCGCCGTCCACATCGAATCGCTTGCAGCCCAACTGAAGTCCCGACGCCCCCGCGGTCGGTGGCGATCGTCACTGATCGCCGCGCAGGGGCTGCGACACGAGCGAACGACGATGCTCGGTCGCGCACCCGTGTACGGACCCCTTCCGGTACCCGTCGGACCGTGGCGTCCGGTGACGATGACCCCCATCCCCGACGTGCGTCGCGTCGACCTGACGACGGAAGTATCGGGAACCGACGGCATCGTCACACTGCGCGCCGACCTGGGCGCTCCCGGGGTGGCTCGAATCCTGATCGACGACAGGGCCTTCGAGCTCGGCAGGGTCGAGCGCGTCGACACAGCGATGACGCTGCCCGACGTCGAACTCTGGTGGCCCCATACACACGGCCGACCGCGAACGTATCGCGTGGCGCTCGAGGTCGACGGCACCGTCCATCCCCTGGGCGTCGTCGGTTTTCGTACGGTAGAGCTGGACCGTACGGCAGGCGGCGCAGTACTGACGGTCAACGACGAGACTGTCTTCTGCCGCGGAGGAACGTGGACCCCGCTGGACCCGGTGCGGTTGTGGTCGCCCGAGCCCGAGCTGCGGGCGGCGCTCGTGCAGCTCCGATCGGCGGGTCTGAACATGGTGCGCATCGTCGGCACCCTGGTGTACGAGCAGACCGAATTCTGGTCCCTGTGTGCAGAATTGGGCATCATGGTGTGGCAAGACGTCATGTTCGGCACCGTCGACCCGCCCACCGACGATGCGTACACCGCAGCGGTCACCCGCGAGCTCGACGCGTTCGCCGACACGGTCTCGGCCAACCCTGCCCTGATGGTTGTCAGTGGTGGAAGCGAGACGCAGCAGCAGCCCACGATGTTGGGACTCGCAGCCGAGGACCAGCGAATGGTGATGCTGGACAGCACCGTTCCCAACTTTCTCGCCGACCGTCTACCCGGCGTCGCCTACGTGACATCGAGCCCGTCCAGCGTGAGCGGCGAACTGCACACTCACGTGGGCGACGGTATCGCACACTACTTCGGGGTGGGCGGCTATCTCCAACCACTGTCCGATATCCGCACTGCCGGAGTACGTTTCGCGGCGGAGTGCCTGGCCTTCGCAGTTCCCCCGGAACGGGCGCAGGTGGAGAAGTTCTTCGGGTCCGCGGCCGTTGCCGGTCACCACCCCGACTGGAAGGCCGCCGTCCCACGTGACCGCGGCTCGTCCTGGGATTTCGAGGACGTGCGCGATCACTACGTACGCACGATCTTCGGCGTCGATCCACACCTGATCCGGCGCGACGATGCAGAGCTGTATCTCGATTACGGTAGGGCGGCGATCGTCGAAGCGTTCATCGAAGCGTTCGGCCACTGGCGTCGAGCATCCTCGGGGTGCGCCGGAGCCCTCGTGCTGACGCTGCGAGACACCGTCGCCGGTGCGGGCTGGGGCATCGTCGACACCGCCGGTGTGCGCAAGGCCCCCTTCTACGCGTTGGCGCGGGCCAGCGCCCCGGTGGCACTGCTTTTGTCCGACAACGGACTCGACGGCTATTCGGTGGAACTGGTCAACGACGGGCCGGCGCGATCGGGCACCGTTCGAGTGGTGCTGCACGCCTCCCGCGGCAGCCACGAGTTCGAAAGCACGGTGAGCGCCCCGGCGAACGGATCCATCGCACTGACGGTGGATTCCATCGTCGGCACGTTCACCGACGTCAACCACGCCTACCGCTTCGGCAGCCGCACCTACTCCGCCGTCACGGTCCTGTTTCTGGACGACAGCGGCGTCGAGGCGGCGCGAACCACCGCGCTCGTCGGCGCGCAGAGTCGTCAGAACACGGTAGGCCTGACGGCCATTGTTGTCGAAAAAGATTCTGGAACATGGGAACTGATTGTCCGATCCGACTGGCCGGCGCAGTACGTCTGCGTCGACATCGACGGCTTCGAGGTATCCGACTCGTGGTTCCACCTGGCACCGAACGAACCTCGTACGCTGACGCTCGTCGGTCGCGGCGGGGGTGTACCGCGCGGACACGTGCGCGCGTTGAACTCCGTGGAGAGGGCCTCGGTGGCACCGAAGGTCGTGAGCGGTAACTCGTAGTGGACTACGAGGTTCTGTGCACGTGCCGCTAGCGGCTCGTACTGAGTCTTCCTCGGGCATAGCCGATTCCGGCTGCACCGACGCTGGCCACCACGGCCATCGCACCCCAGGCGCGCACGGGATTGCCGCGAGCCGCTGCGCTGGTCTCCCGGCCGACCGCGCGAGGAAGAATCTTGGCGGTGTATGCCCGCTCGGAGGACAGTGCGTCCTCGGCCCCGATCAACCGGGCGATCGCTGCCTTCGATACGCCCTCGGCGTAGCTGCGCGTGATGAGGTAGCGCGGACGAGTTCGATCTGCGCTGACGGTGTGATCGACGACGATCGAGGGATCGAACACGATCTGGGCGTCGGGATGCGTCTGACGCAGACGGATGCACAGCTCCGTCTCCTCGCAACCGAGCGGCACTCGACCGATCCGGCCGATGCCGGAGACGAACCCGCCGAGTGCGACGACGGGCTCACGGCGGAACGACATGTTCGCGCCCATGAGATTGCGGACCTGAGCGGTTTCCGTTGGCTGCCCGCGGTAGGTGCACCCGACGACCCAATCGAGTTCGCCGGGTTCACCCACTACCTCGGCCGGTAAGAAGGCCGGACGCTTGTCCGGCCATACCGGGTATGCAGAGCCCCCAACGGCGTACACGGCATCGTCCGAGTAATGGGACAGAATGGCTCCGAGCCACTCTGAGGTGCGCGGTGAGGCGTCGTCGTCCAAGAAGACGACGATCTCACCGGTCGCGAGGTCGAGCGAGGTGTTGCGCGCTCCGGAGAGGCCACGTGGGTGGTCGTTCTCCACCACGTTCACGGTCCGGTGTAGCGGCGAGAACTCCTCACGCGCACGTTCGGCCAGTTGCGCATTGTGATCGATGACGATGATCAGTTCGTCCGCCGGAACGACCTGATCGAGGACGGCACGCACGGCAGCCTGTAGTTCGGACCACCGAGCCAGGGTGTACGCGCAGATGACGACCGAGGAAGTCGGCAGACTCACGCCGTCTTCTCGCGGAGTTCGAGAACCTCGTTGTACGACTCCAGGTCCTCGAACTCGAGGTCCATGTCGGTGCGGGCATCGACCGACTCTCGCAACGGCCGAACGATGGACTTGCGCTTGATCCTGCGGGCACGGATGCGCTCGGTCATCAGCGTGCGCAGCACCCGGAAGCCGTCGGAGAAGGTGCGCAGATTGCTCTGACCGTAGATGCGAGCCAACTCGACGCTCGGCACCTCTTCGATGCGCACGGACGCCTCGGCGAAGCGGCAGTTGATGATGGTCTCGATCTCGAAACCGTCCCCCCAGAGCATCATGCCCTCGGCACCGGGCTGATCGACGACGGGGAGATCCAGCACCGGCACCAGGTCGCGCCAGAAGGCGTTGTAGCCGTAGCAGAGATCCGAGAAGCGAGTCCCGAAGAGGGTGTTGGCCACCAGGTGCAGGCCACCGTTGCCTGCGCGGCGCAGCGGGGTGATGTCGTGGCTTCCGCCACCCTCGCAGAACCGGCTGCCCTTGGCGAAGTCGGCACCGGCGATCAGGGCGTCGACGAAGCGCGGGATCTCGGCGGCATCGGCGGAACCGTCGGCGTCGAACATGACGATGATGTCGCCGGTAGCGGCCTCGAAGCCGCAGGCGAGAGCGTTGCCCTTGCCCTTGCGGGTCTGCTTGATGATGCGAATGTCACCGCGGATCTCCCGCGCCGCGTCGATGGTGCCGTCGACGGATCCACCGTCGACCAGCACGAGCTCGTAGTCGTGCGAGAGCAAGGGGAGGACGTGACGAAGGTTCGCGGCCTCGTTGAGCGTCGGGATGACGACACTGACGCGGGGATTCTGACGATTCAACATATCCATTCCACATGGGTCGAGTGCGATGGGCAGATGTCTCCGAACTCCGTGAATCGACCCCCGCCGCATCCACAGACAGTGTCATAACGCTCGTTCTCAAGCGTAAGAACCTGTTTCCTTTGACTGAAAGCAAGCTTAAAAGAAGCTACGAGTTTGTCAAGCCGCGAACAAACCAACTGGGAGATTGTTTGGAGATGCACGTCATAGTTTGTGACGAGATCAACGCGATCGGTACTGGTAGACGATCGTGTTGGTGTCCTGATACCGCACCGACCACGCCGAGTTGGTGGCGAGCCACTGCCGGAAACGTGCGACCGCATCGTCGGCGACGAACCCGTAGTACTGCATCGCCTCGAGCGACTGACGGGTCAGGACCATGTAGGTGGGTGTGTCGCTGACCGACGCGTTGTAGTCGATCTGGCCGAGCTTCTCCGGCGTCGGGAAGCCTTCCATGTACTCGGGGCCCAGCGCGTAGAGCGGGACGTCCCAGTACTCGTTGGCCTCCGTCAGGCGCCCGTAGTCCGACGTCGACCGGGCCGGGTAGCCCGAGGAGTACAGCATCGTGACCGCGGTGCCGGACGGTGACTGTGCGGCGACCGCGCGGGCGTCGTCGATCTGGTCGCGGTGTTCGAGCACGATCGGCCACAGGCCGAAGTAGCTCTGCAAGCCCAGCACGGCACTGCCGAGAGCCCCGGCCGTCGCGACCGCAACCGATGTCCGGGCGGTGAGCCTGCGGGCCCGGGACGGGCGATCCTGGGAGGGCTTGCGATCGAACAGGGCCAGGAACAGCGGCGTGATCAACAGCACGCAGCCGGGAATCGCGTACAGGTACACCCGGAAGATCGCTTCGCCGCCGTAGCTCTGCCCGGCGAGCAGCATGATCGATCCGAACGCCATCACCATCGGTGCCCAGAACGTCTTCTTGGTACGCCAGGCGTAGATCGCCGAGACGAACGCCAGCACGAACACCCCGCCGGACAGTGCGCGGCAGACCAGGGACGTGATCTGTTTGCCGAGCACGCCCTCCGCCTCGACGTTGCTCGCGGCGTTCTGTACGGGGTCGAACCCCTGGAAGAGTCCGTACGGTGCCACGATCGGCAGTCGCGGATACAGGTATCCGAGCAGGATGATCCCGAGAGGAATCATCAACCACCACGGCTTGGCTCGCCGCGTCACCAGCAGCACGCCGGTGACGGCCATCAGCCAGTACGGCGTCAGCTGGTGCGTGGGGACCAGCGCCGCGAACGGAACGATCGACAGGAACGCCGCGGACCGGGTGAGCGAGGAGGACATCAGCAGCGCCAGGAAGCCCACGGCGAGCAGAACGGCCCACGCCTGCGGTGAGTAGTAGTCCTGGCCCACCCAGTTGATGACCTCGGCGAGCATCGCCGCCGTGATCGCGGCGCGTTTGTCGAACTTCATGACCCGCGCCAGTCCGTAGACGGCCGCCGCGAGCACCACGTGGATCATCGGCGCGAACACGTGCGCCAGAGCCAGCGTGTCGTATCCGGTGACGTGCTGGAACCAGGCCGAGACGAGGAAGAAGCTGGGCCACTCGCTGTAGATGTCGACGCCGCTCGGAGCCAGTCGGTTCAGATCGAGCACGAACTCGGTGACGGCGACGTGCTTGTACGTCCAGTCGTAGATCGGAGCGGAGGTGACGAGGGTGACGGTGAATCGCTGCACCACGATGGCCAGGCCGATGGCGACCAGCATGGTGCGCAGCTGATGACGCCGCAACGCGATCAGGAACGCCGCCATGATCAGCACCATGCACAGCACCAAACCAGGGCCGGTTCCGGCGGTCAGCAGCCCGAACTGCGAGTACGTTGCGCGCTCGAGACCGGGCAACAACGGCAGCCACAGAAAGAACGCCAACGCCAGAATCAGGCCGGCAACATTGCGTCGCAACGTCTCTCGGTCGGTCAGAGCGAATTTCACGAAAGCGAGGGCGGACGTTCGCGACGACGGCGAGACGACCTCACGTGCCTGCGCCACCCAGACCGGCAGGTCGGGACGGCCGTGCTTGCGGTACCAGAGCGCCGACGAGCCGATCAGGGCCAGGCACAGCCACAACGTCCACATCCGGGGCGACCAGCGGTAGCCCCACATCGCCGCCGACACCATCAGTGTCACCACCGAGATACTCAGAATCGGCAGGGCGGCAGGAACCGCGGTGCGCGGGATGCGCACCCACGACAGGATCGCGGCACCGGGTCCGAAGAACAGCAGGACCGTCAGAAGCACGACGCGAACCAGCGTCGGCAGCGCGATCATCGAGGCCAGGCCGGACAGGGCGGCGAGGACGCTGATGTCGGAGTAGCGCAATCGGCTACCCGCGCGCCGCCGTGTGCCTGCAGCGGAGTCGGTGGTGCCGACGGGCCAATCGGTCCAGTCGGACGGAACGAACAGCTTGTGCCGCAGATCTGCGATGGACCGGTATCCGGAATCAGTCGAGGACAGGTTCACGGCTCACCCCCGCCAGCGGAGTGCGCTCGCGACCTTCGCGCCTGCTGCGCCGGATGGCCGCGGGGCCCTTGGCGATGGAGAGCAGTTCCATCCGGCCGATGCCGTCGGGCAGGTCGGCAGCGAGATCGTCGGGAGGGGAGGCGACCTTGCTCATCTTGGCCGACAACCGAATTGCACTGCCGAGTCGGCGGGCGGCAACCTTCGCCGCGAGGCTCGCGGATCTGCGGTCGGTGGCGACCGTGTACAGCCACGCGCCGAGCCCGAGTCCGTACCCGCGCGCCTGGACCGCCAACGCCTCGGGATCGGCGCGGTGACGGTGCCACACGATGGCCGCAGGCTCGTACACCAGCTTGTCGCCGGCCATCAGCACCCGGAAGAACATGTCGAGATCCTCACCGCCGTTGGTCGGGGATCCCACTCCCAATGCCTCGTCGAATCCTCCCAGATCGAACATCCGTCCGCGGTCGACCGCGAAATTGGCTCCGGTTCCGTACATCCCGACCTGGAACGGAAACAGCGGCACGTCGGCCGGTGGATTCTTCAGGTCGTAGACCCGGGGCGTCACCGAACTCGCCCATCCGACGCGGCGATCGAAGTACGCCTGCGCCTGAGTGCGGATCTCCCCACTCGGCACGATGCCGGACACGCACGTGACCCGCTCGGCCCGCCCGAAGCCGCGGGCGATGCTGCGCAACCACCTCGCGTCGACGGCGACGTCGTCGTCGGTGAAGGCGACGATGTCGTGCCGCGCTGCTCGTAACCCCGTGTTCCTGGCTCTCGACAGACCCGCCGTCGGCTCGGACACGACGCGAACACGGGAGTCGTCCAACCCGCGAACGTACTGCTGCGTGGCGTCGGTCGGAGACGCATTGTCGACGACGACCACCTCGAAATCCGGGTAGTCCAGAGCGGACACCGACGCGAGCGCGCCCTGCAGATGATCGACTCGGTCACGAGTGCAGATCACCACGGTGATCGGCGGCAACGCTCGATCGGTCTCGGGAACGGCATCGGGCATCGGAACCTGGGCGAGCGACATCGCCGCCCTCCGTGCATCGTCTGCCGCGACCGCGCCGTCGACGACATCGAGTTCGACGAAGCCCAGCGGGTCGGGTCCGCGTCGGATCAGCAACCGGGCACGGTGGTAACCGTCGGAACCGTCGAGTACGAGAGAGTCCGGAAGATCCTGCTCCAGGTCGATGTCACCGATCCACACGGCACCGTCCCATTCGGGAGACTGCAGTCTGGGGAGCGCGGGAGGTAACACGGGGAGGGTCCTTTCGGGTGACACGTACGGGCAGGTGGAGCGGGGTCTCAGTCGGCGCGATACCGCACCCAGTCGACCGCCATGGTCGCCGGGAACGGCGTGGAGTTGTCGGTGGGGCCGGGCCAGTCACCGGCGACGGCGACGTTGAACAGCAGGAAGAACGGCTTGTCGAAGACCCAGTAGTCGTTGCCGCCGGTGAGGTCTGCCGGAGTGATCGTGGCCAAGGTGGTGCCGTCGATGCCGGTGGTCACGCGGCCGGGAGAGCGCTCTACCCAGTAGGTATGGAAGTTCTCGGACAGTGGCTCGGGCGGAATCCCGCCTGCGTCCACCTTCTGGCTGGTCAACGAATCGGGTTGGGGCGCATGGATTCCGGTGTGGTATTGATCGGCCTGGTTCAACGTCTCCATGATGTCGATCTCGCCGGACAGCGGCCAGCCGACCGAGTCCAGGTCGGTACCGAGCATCCAGAACGCCGGATGCAGTCCGGCTCCGGCCGGCATCTTGATCCTGGCCTCGATGCGGCCGTAGGTGAACTCCAACTTGTCCTTGGTGGTCACTCGGGCCGAGGTGTACCCGTCACCGTTGCGCATCGCGTTGATGACCATGTGGCCGTCACCGTCGAGAGACGAGTTCTCGGTCGAATCGGTGTAGTCCTGCTTCTCGTTGTTGCCCCAACCGGTCTGTCCGACATCGTGACTCCAACGGTCGTCCGACATGGCATCGCCCGCCGTGCCCGAGAAGTCGTCGTAGACGGTGAATCCGGGCTTGGCGGCTTCGGTATTGGACGCCGACGTCGTGGAGGTGGCGTCGACGGTGCCCTGCGCAGTGGAGTCGGGGTCGGCTCCGTCCGAGCGCTGCGTCATCCCGTACACGGTTCCGGCGACGACCAGACCCAGCACGACGAGGAACGCCAGAACGGAAGGCCAGCGTCGACGTGGAGGCTCGACGATGAGCCCGGTTCCTGGTAGCCGCGAAACCTCGACGGTCCCCGTTCCGGACTCGTGGCTCGATGCGGCATGACGACTCACGCGGTCTCGTCGACGTTCTTCGGAACTCGCGTCGCGTTGAACTGCGAGACCGACAGCACGACTATTCCCACGAGAAGCGCATAGGTGGCGATGCGTTCCATGCTTCCGATACCGAGACCGAACTCGTGACCGCTCATGTAGGCGAAGTAACCGGCCAGACCGACGGCACCGAGCGCGGTCACGACGATGCGAATACCGCGCGGCAGACTCCGGTGCCCGCCTGCGACGACGAGGCCGAAGTTTCCGAAGATGAAGAACGCGGTGGCTCCGAACGAGTGAATGGGGTAGTTCACGCCCTGGTTGACCAAGCCGGCGGTCATGGCACCCGCGCCGGCCACGAGGAAGAACGACGCGGCCCTGCCGTCGATCCGGCGAACGATGTACCAGGATGCGCCCACCGCGGCGATTGCCACACCGAACAGCACCATCGAGGCGTTCAGCAGCACGTAGAGCTGGCTGCACGGCCAGTTGCCGGTAGGCCCGCAGAAGGGAACGCCGAGCTCGCTGATGTAGTTGTTCCGGTAGCTGTAGAGACCCCGCCACGTGGCCGAGACGATGTACTCGAGGAGAACGAACTGCACCACCGACAAGCCCGCCCACCGAGCGACGTGGGCAACGAAGACCGATCGCTTCGTTGCAGGCGCAACGGTGCTCGACGTCGGACTGTTCGCTTCGGGTTCGGTGGGGCGCTTCGCTTCGATGGTCATGCGGTCTTCTCCTGAGGGGCCAGCAATGCGAGGGGGTTCGCTGCTACGAGATCGAGTGCGGCTTGCACTGTGTGGCGATCGAAAACATTGTCGTGGAACGACGCCGAGACGAACACGACCGAACCGATGGTCTCCATCGTGATCATCACCGACTCCGGTAGTCCCGGATCGGCGATCACGAAGAAGGCGCGGTCGGCGGGCTCGGCAACCCAGGAGACCTGCTCCAACTGCCTGACCCTACCGAGATCGGAGTACATGAGCTGAACTCTGGGGCGAACCGGAACTTTGTCCCCGAACACCCCGGAGACGGCCTTGTGTTCACGCTTGTATTTGATGGTGCTGATCGTCGCGGATGCGATGGGACGGCCCTTGGCGATGGCACCGGACAGTGCCCCGTGCACCTCCCCGGCCGAGGTGGGATCGATGTCGGAGAAACGGATCCCGGCTGCGAAGTTGCCGAGCACCACCGTCGACGGCGGAAGGTAGCGGCGGCAGTCGAACAGAAACGCCGCGGAACGATCGAGCGACAACGACGTGCGCGCGAACGCCGCAGCCACGGCGGCACACATCACCGCGCTGACGCTCGCGCCGGGCAGGTGGGATTCCCGCCACCGCCGGATCGCATCGGTGGTACCCGACTGCGTCACCACGGTGGCCACCGCCGCGGACGGTGCCCACGGCCGAAATGCCGTCGGCGATGCGGTGTCCGGCGCAGGCGCGGTGGCTGCGTATTCCGGGTTCGGGCCGGGACGAACGCGGTCGTGGATCGTGTCCAAGACTTTCCTGGGATTGCGAACGATCCAGCGCAACAGTGCTTTTCGGAGAGGATGACCGTCGACGGGCCTGCTCGCCCACGCCGGAAGCGGGGCGTCGGGACGTGCGTCGGCCAAGTAGGCGAACAGGTCGACCGGCAACAGAGCGTCGCCGATACCGTGATTGAGATCGAGGAACAGGTAGCGACCGGCCAGACGGATCCGCAGAGTGATCTCGGGAACGGACGCGTGCGAGAACTCGGTGAGCTCCTTGGCCAACTGCTCGTGATCGACGGCGGGTCCCTCGACGATGTGCTCGACCACCCGCTCCGGCTCGTAGACCCAGCCGACCGAAGACTGGTCGGCGCGCAGGCCCAGCCGCGTCGCAGGACCGATCGAGGCCAGTGCGAGTACCCGGCTCCGTACTCGTGCGAGATCACCGAAGTCCGCGGGTCCCAGCACGGTCACGATGCGCGAATCGGACCGAAGCATGTCCAGTGAACTGGCGCGATAGGTCTGAGTCATGGTGCCGTCCTGTGTTGAGCGTGGACAGGGATGCGACGCGGTGACGGTTCGTCGAGCTGCGGCCGGCCGTCCTGTGGCTCGCGACGGGGCGGTTCCCGGTGCCGAGGTTCGGCGTGTCGGGGTTCTCCGTGACGGGATCGAGGTGGACGGACGTCGCTGTCGTCGATCGGCCCGCGAGGTCCGGGGGAGCCCGACGGCCCCGGGCCGTCACCGGACTCGCCGTTGCTGCCTGCGGACAGCTCACGAATCCATCGGACGAGCGGCACGATCAGAACGAGTGCGCCGAACGCCTCCGCGGCGAGGTACGCCCAGCCGACGGCCGCGATGCCCATCGACGACGACAGTGCCACCGAGCCGCCGATGATGATCGAGGTGGCCACCACCTGCACGATCACGGCCAGTCGCATGCGCCGACGGACCCGAGCCAAACCGTCGTACAGGGAACCGACGACGGAGAGCGGGATGGTCAGCGCGGCCAACTGCACGATGATGGTGCCCTGATCGCGATAACCCTGGCCGATCAGGCCGAGTCCGAACGGTGCAACGAACGCCAGGAAGATCGACCCACCCACCGCGACGATGCAGACGAGGGTCATGAATCGCTTCGTCAGGCGGTGGAATTGCGCGGGGTGGGCAGCGACCTCGGCGACGTACGGTCCGATCAACACGCTGATCAGAATGTACAGAGCACTGACGATCGACCAGGTGAGCGAGAAGTAGGCGTTCTGCTCGGCACCGAGGGTGGCGACGACGATCATCGGCACGAGCAGCGGAGCGAGCGAGCCGAGCGCGGTGATGCCGTACGCCGAACCGAAGTACGCCCACATCTCACGCCGGGGCGGCAGATCCGGCTTGCCGGCGTACCGCTGTTCGGTGCGGACGTTCTTCAGGATCGCGCGCAGGACGAAGATCGACGCCACGATCGCGGGGACGGCCCAGGCGGAGATGATCGAGGTACTGCGCTCGGTCGAGAAGAGCGCCAACAACAACACGAACTTGAAGACGGCGTGAAAGACGTTCTTGGCGGCCGCCCATCGGGCGACGCCCAGGCCGGAGGAGGTCTGATCCTGCAGCGCGAACACCGCGAGGACTGCGACGAAGAACGGGAACGAGACGATTTCGGCGGTATTGGTGAACATCTCGTCCACCGGCGCGACCAGCAGGAAGCCGCCGCCGAGCACGAACGCGAACGCGGTGACGGTGAGGTAGCCGCGCACGATGAACGACTTGGCCAACCGGCCCGAGATCGGCAGGAATCGCTCGTACATCGAACCGAGGCTCAGATTGGACAACGTGGAGAGCATCACCGCGGAGGTGATGACCGCCGACGCGCTGCCCACCTCGGCCACGGGATAGAGCCGACCGGCCGCAGCCCAGAACAGCAGGCCGAGTGCGCCGGTGATGGCCGTCGACAGCATCAGGGCCATCGAGTTGAGCGCGAGGTTGCGATCGGACGCCTTCGAACCCGGTCCCGTCTCGGGTGCCGGATGCTCGACGGGGTCGGCGATCGGAGACACATCGACCGAGTGAACGGGATTGTGCCGAGGCACGGTCGGCACCGGCATCGTCGGGCTGTTCATCAGGCCCAGGTCGAACCGCGCCGGTTCGACCGGGTACCACCGAAGTTGTTCGAGCTGCTCGTGTTTGGGTGGCGCAATCCTGGGAGCGCGGTGCTTCACAACCGAACCTTCCCCACCGGCACGGGAGGCGACGGAGCAGTGATCTCGAGGTCGAACGCAGCAGCAGTGGCCGCGAGAAGTTCGGCTCGGACGTTCTCGCGCAGGTCGCGACCGTAGAGCGAGTGATCACCGGACTCGAACGAGGTGACGGTGGGCACGGACGATCGGCGCTGGAGCCGGCGCATTCCCTCCGGGCCCCGATTGGCCTCGAACCAGGCGGTGTCGTTGGGGGAGAGCAGAACTCGTGTCTGCACCCGGCGGTCGCTGAGAATGCGCAACGAGATCTCGGGAACCTGGATCAATCCGCGCCGGCCGAGCCAGATCCACAGGGCATACGGGATTCGCGGCTGCAGTGCATTCTTGGTCCGTACACCCCAGTGGTGCAGACGGTCGAGTGCGCGAGCCTTCAGTCCCGTCTCCTCGATGTGCATCGAGGAACGCTTGACGAATTCGAGTCGACGAGTGGTCCAGTCCAGGGTGTTGAGCAGTACTGCGGCACGAACCCCCAGTTCCCGGGCGGCGAAGCTGGAATACCAGGAGCCCGAGCACATTCCGGCCACCAGGACGTTGTCCGGGGTCGACCCAGACTGCCGGACGGCGGTGAGTGCATCCTCGTTGCCCTCGTCGCTGTAGAGCCGGGTCAACTCCGTATCGGCCACGGTTCCGCTTTCGCCGGTGCCGCGACGATCGAAACGCACCGTGGCCACTCCGAAGCGAGGCAGTAGCCGCGCCAGTTCCACCCACATACGGACCGGACCGACACGGTGCTCGTTGGCGGTGGGATACAACACCACGGTCGGTCCTCCGGGCAGGCACAGATCCGAGGACGACCGAATCGCGAAAAGCTGCTGTGCGCCCAGGTATTCGATGCTCTCCTGAATTCCGTCGACCACTGATCGCGATCGACGCTCCACCGCGACGTCGGCCGCGGGCGTCGCGGGGAACTTCGAAGCCGTCCACGTCGCGAGGTAGGAGATGTCGGACGTCGGGATGACGACCTCGAAATCACTCGGCTCGAGAAAGTCGTCGTGCGCGGTCAGTGTGTGTTCCTGAGCCGAGAGAGTCTCGACGACCCTGCGTACCGGCTTGGTATCGGCTCGCTCGGCGCGCGTGGCCACCAGCACCGGCGCGTCCGTTCTCGTCTTCGCGGCATCGAGCACGGAGAAATCGGCAGCCGAATCGGGATGCAGCACAGCGCCGATGATCGACACCCTGGGATCTGCGTCGGAGTCGGTGGTCACGCTCACCGAATACAGCGCGCGCTGCTCGTGCAGATACGACCGTCCTCTGACCACCGGATCCCACAGCGTCATCGCGGTGAGCGGGCCACACTCGGCGGCGACCGAACACGCCAACAAGGCGCCGACGCGCAGACCCACGAGACCGACGTCGTTCACCCCGCAACCACGAACGTAGGCGACGGCTTCGACGATGCTGCGCTGCCAGTGCGCCACCGCGTCGGGCTGATCCTGATCGCCCCACGAATCCCCGGTGCCGCGATAGTCGAACCGCAGCACCAGAAGTCCCTGCGCACACAGCTTCTGCGCGAGCAGGGTCATGCCGCGATACGAATCGACCTGTTCCTTGCCCAGTGGTGGGCACAGCACCACACCGCCGCGCGCCCGACCGCCGGACGGCACGTGGACGGTGCCGAACAGCGGTGAGTCGGCCGGGCCGAACCACATCGGGTACTTGCCGCCCGCCGTACGCGAAGAGCACTCGGCGGGAACTGAGCCGATGCGCCGGGGAGCGGTGCGGGAACTGTTCACAGTTTGGTCCTTCGTGTACGTACACGGGTGAAGCGGTATCGATCAGTTGCGCAGTGCGGCAGGCCAGGCCGATCGATCGAGTCCATGGGTGCGGAGCATCGCCAGGGCGATGCGTTCCATGCCGAAGCCGACGCAGGCGCTGTGGGCCGGTTCGCCGTCGACGGTCTCGATGCCGAAGGTGTGCCCGAAGTGATCGCGGTGGCAGTTGCACGAGACGACCGCGGTGCCCTCGTCGAGATCTCCGTAGAGCTTGACGACCAGTTCGGTCTTGAGGTTCTCGTTGCGCTGGTTCGCCGCGAGCATGCGTCCGGCGCGACCGAAGAACGGGTCGTTGGCGATGACCGCCTCGGCTTCCAACCCCAGATCTGCCAGCACCTGGAGACCGCGCGGTACCCAGCGTTCGCGGTGTGCGATCGCGTCTTCGGGGGTGCCGACTCGAACGAACTCGTGCATCCGAAATGCCTGCATCCGAGCCGGATCCACCGCGGGCTCGTGCCGGAAGCAGTAGCCGTAGATGTCCATCAGCGTGCCCTCGTCGGGCAGCGTGCCGGTGAGCATCGAGTACGACGGATGGCAGGCAGCCGAGACCAGCATGGTGCCCGCCGAATGCAGGAAGTGATCCCAGTCCTTGCCGTCGGATCGTTCCGCCAACAACGCAGCGTGTTCCTTGTTGTCGCCCTCGAACGTGTTGATGGCGCCGGTGAGGTTGGGGAACGACGCGATGTAGTCGGTGCGCTCGAAGGCTTCCCGAGGGAAGACCGGTGCGAACCGGAATCGAGTGGCCTGACGGCCGTGTTCGGCGACGCCTGCCTCGGTGACGCGGGCATCGACGAACTCGATGATGTCCTCGAATTCGCCACTGCGCCCGTACAATCCGGGGATCGAGCTGGGGACCAGCAAGCCGGCGTCGACGAGCTCGGCGCGGAAAGCGGCTCGGGCCGAGTCGAGTTCGCTGATGTCTGTTTCCGGTGCGGAGTGTGTGGTGGTCATCATTTGCCCTTGTAGACGAGGGAGAGCTGGGCGTTGTGCCCCAGGATGCGTTCGTTGCTGACCATGATCGCGGACCCGTGCGCGTCCCGAAGATGACGGCCGATGCTCATCTCGCCGTCCTGTCGGTACCCGGAGATGCCGCAGATCTGCAGTGCCTTGCCGACGATGTCGATGACGAGCGTCGACGCGGTGACCTTGACGTTGTTGATCTTGAGCGCGAACCCGATGGCTCCGAGCTCGGCGGGGCTCTCGGCGACGGCCTCGAACTTGGCTGCGGCACCGAACACCGTGTCCACCAACTGCTCGTGCACCACCATCAGCTCCGCGAGACGCAGCGCGCTCGGCGGCGGCGTTCCCGGAGTCTTGCGTGCGGCCTTCTGCACCGACTTGCGCGCCTTGGTGACCGCCGCGTCGGCGATGCCGAGCCACGCAGATCCCCACAGCACGTGCGCTACCGGAAGCATGGTCTGAGCGGAGATGTCGCCGTAGTTGTCGCCCAGGATGTTCGACGTCGTCGTGCGCGCGTCCAGCATGAAGCCGGGGCTGCAGGTGCCGCGAAAGCCGAGGGTGTCCCAGGTGCCGGTCTTGACGAGCGTCACGTCGGGCTTCTCGCACACCACGAGCACCTGATCGCTCGGCGGGCTGTCGACGCTGCGCCGCGCCGTCGCCAACACGATCTGCGCGTACTCGCCGTAGGAGATGACCGGTGCGTTCTTGCTGAGCGTGATCTGCTCACCGTCGTACTCCACCGCACAACTGCTCGAGCGGACGTCGCCGCCGATGTTGATCTCGGTGGTGGCCGACGCCACCAGTATGCGATCGGTCACGATGCGACGCTGCAGGTCTGCCATGGCGTCGGACTTGCCGTGGCGGACGATGCTGAGCACCTGTGACTGGTGCATCACGAAGATCATCGCGGTCGATGCGCACTCGGCACCGAGGGCGCGCGAGATCCGGGCTATGTCGGTCAGTGTTGCCCCGCCTCCGCCGAACTCCCGCGGAATTCCGACCCCGAGCAGGCCGGCGTCGCGCAGCGCATCCACCGATTCGGTGGGAAAACGGGCATCGCGATCGACCTCGTCGGCGTAGGTCCGCAGTACGGCCAGCACGTCGGTGATCGACTGGTCGATCGAGCTCTCGTAGACGGTGGTCATGGCCTCAGTCCGTCAGCTGGGCGATGGCCGCGGCGATCGCGTTGATGCTGCCGAACGTCGACTTCTGCAGCATGGTGTCGGGGAATTCGACGTCGAACTCGTCCTCGAGCGCGATCATCACGTTGACGCTGGCGTGCGAGGTGAGGCCGCTGTCGTAGAGATCGGCAGCTTCGTCGATGCCCTCCACGGGAACCGGCAGCTTTCCGAATTTCTCCAGAACGGTTCGCACTCGAACCACGTCGTGAGCATTGAGCGTCTGCATCGAAACCTCCACCGATCGCGTTAACCACGAGACCGGACGGCCTCGTCGTCGACTCAGGGTCGGCTGGCAGTGTGCCTTTTCGACCCAAAGTCTCCCCAGACCCTCTTAAACAATATCGTAGATTGTTTAGTAGCGTTACCGGGATGCCCGCATCGGGTATCCGAGCCGCCGTACACTTCGAGAGGAGCGGGGGCTCGTACGGGCGCCGGATCGGGCGTCGAAACACAATCTGTGAAGGACTGTCTGGTCTATGGGTGGAGTCTGCGGGGTGTCAGTGGGTACCGGTGCCGTGCGCATCGCGTACATCGCCGACGGCCGCCGCGTCGAGGACTCCATCGACGCAGAGGGTGCGCACGACCTGCTGCCCGGCAAGCTCGCCGACCTCGGGCCGTTCGAGGACATCGTGCTCGCCGGATGGGACACCGCAGCCGTGACGGCGCTGCTGGAGACCCTCGGCGACGGCACCGTGCCGAACGCTCGCATGGTCGAGGAATCCCACGCCCTGCTCGCCTATGCCCGCACCGTTCCGGAACTGGCCGACAAGGACTACGTCCTGGTCGTGGATTTGGGCAAGAAGGGGTTTTCGGCCACCGCACTCGATGTGGCGGGCGAGTACGTCGAGTGGACCGCACGCACCGTCGACATCAGCGGTGACCGCTTCGACGAGGTGGTCCGCGGCATCGTGATGGCCAAGGGCATTCTGCCGGCTCCGGTCGGCCCCGAGGGCGATCAGGAGTACCAGGCCTTCTTCCGCGAGCTCAAGGAGTTGGTGAGCACGTCGGTCGGCGTCCGGGCACCCAACCGCGGCCCGATGTTGCTCAGCCGAAAGGAATTCGAGCGAGAGATCACACCGCTCGTCTCCGACGCCCTGGACTGGGCCTCCAAACAGGCACCCGATGCCGTACTGCTGATCGGTGGCGGTGCAGGCATCCCCGCGGTGCGCACCATCATCGAGGACAAGTGGAACGTTCCCGTCCACGTGCCCGACGACCCTGCAATGGCCATCGCCGAGGGTGCGGCACTCGACGAAAGACCCGCCGAAACCCCTTTCGACGGCTCTCTCCACGCCGATGTGGGAATCATCACCGTCCCGGACGACGCGTCGGAGCTGATCGATGCGCCCGAGCTGCTCGCCGAGCCGGAGACGCTGGACTTCGACACCGTCGAGCCGGAGACGCTCGACTTCGACACCGTCGAGGAGTGGTTGGTCGACGGCCTCACCGTCGACCAACTCGCGACCGAGGATCTGACGATCCCGTCGACCACCTTCGATACGGCCCCGGCAGACATCGATCTCGACGAACCTGCACTCCTGCAGCCCGAGGTGCTCGAACCCGCAGCACCCGAGCCGGGGGTCGTCGCCGAGCCGGTTCGCCGCGGCCGACGCACCTGGTCGATTCGGGACGCGTCCGTGCTCGCCGCCGTGAGTCTGCTGATCGTCGCGGTGGTGGGATTGGTGTTCACCCGGGGAAACACGCCGCCGCCCACTCCGCTGATCGACCAGCAGATTCCCATCGATTCCACGTTCGCCGCTGCGCTTTCTGCCGTCGCGGGCCCGGCCGACGGGGTCGATCCGGGACCCGCCGAGCTGCCGGTGCTCGGGCCCGTTCGATTGTCCGACGCGGACCTGTACGAGCGGGAGTTCACCTACGCGGGCGAGCTGTACCTACCGACTGTCGATCCGGAGCTGCCGGAATAGACCTCGGGTCCGGTTCGAGCAGGCCGGGTGGGGAGCGCGACAGGTTTCACTACGCCCGGCTCCGCCCACCGCCGGGGCGCGCGCCCCGCCGATTCGGCCGAAGCGGTAACCTGGCGCTCTGGACGAGGTGGATCGCGTCCGAAGACAACTGCCGATCGAAATGAGGCCGACAACCGTGACTGTGCTGCTTGGGGTGTCCATGGGGACCCGAGCCGTGCGCACGGCGCAGCCCCGAGCCGAGCAGTTCGGGTCACCCGTCGGAGACCCATCCGGCCTGGTCACCGACATCGACCGGCCCCTGTTCTTCCGCAACGAACTCATCGACAGTGTCGGCAGAGACCTTCCGCATCTGGCCGCCGAATCGATCGGTGCCGCAGCGGAGAGCGAGCCCGAACTCGCCACCGGCGTCGCCTACCGCGACCCCCGCCAGGCCGACGCGTTGCATGCTGCCCTCAGCGGTGCGCGCCTGCACAACTATCACCTGGTCCCCGAGGTGGAGGCCGTCGTCGAGTACCTGGCGGCAACGGGCGAGGCCCGCAACTGCAATTCCGTCGCACTTTTCGACCTCGGAAGTTCAGGACTGACCGTCAGCGTCGTGGACCTGGTGCAGCGCACCGTCATCGCCTCGCAGCGATCCGGTGCGTACAGCGGAGATCTGCTCGACGCCTACGTGCGCAACAATCAGCTCCAACGCCTCGGCAAGCAGTCGACCGACCCCGACATGGCGTTGTTCGAGAAGCGCTGCCGCATTGCCAAGGAGCGCTTGTCCACTCAGGACGCGGTATGTCTGCCCGACGCCAGCGGCATGATCCTGCTCTCTCGGGAGAACTTCGAGCTGCTCATCACCGACCTGCTCGACGAGGCCATCGAGTTCGCGCGCGACGTGATGATCGGTGCCAACGTTCCGATCGACGCCGTCGTACTGATCGGCGGTGGAGCTCGCATGCCGATAGTGCAGAAACGCGTCGGACCACTGCTCGAACTCCCGTCGATCGTGCCGACCGAGCCCGAGACCGTCGCGGCACGTGGAGCGGCACTGGCCGCTCGGCCGCATTCACGCACGCGAACCGGAACGAGACGGGCACCGAATCGGCAGGCGACGTCCGCTGCGCCGATGACCGCCGAACCCACGTCGCGGGTCCGCTCGGAACCGGCTTCCGTGCCGCCGCCGCTACCCGCGCCGGTCCGTCCGGTTCCGGCGAATACCGAGTCTCAGCACGCCGCGCCCGGTGTGCCTGTCCAGGCTCCCTCGCCGGCGCGTCCTGTTCCGGCCCGTCCCTGGATAGCGGCGGCAGCGGTCGGCGCGCACTCGCAGGACACGGTGTCCGAGGTGCCGGTGCCCGAAGTGCCGGTGTCCGAAGTCCCGACGTCAGAAGGCCCGGCCGATCCCACCGGTACCTCGGGAGAATTCGCTTCCTCGAGGTTCACGGACTCCGCCGAATTCGGTGCAGTCGATTCGGTTCCGGAGACCTCGCCGGTGGTGGAAGATGTTCTCGACGACCACGTGCAGGGGGCGCGGGTCGACGGGGAGGTCGTTGCGTTGAGCGCGAACACGGGGGATTCGTCTGCCGAGAACTCTGCTGCCAAGCCAGAGGCAGCAGACGACGGCAAGCCGGTTCCGTTCCAGCTGAAGAACGTCTACTGGCTCGACGCCGATTACGACGACGACGACGGCGAGGACGACCGCACTCGGGCTCGGCGCAAGCTCCGCACCGGAGGTGTTCTCGCGCTCGGTCTCGCGTTGGTGGTGGGCGGCTCCGCGTTCATGATCACCCAGCAGAACACACCACAGGTGGTCGACACTTCGGTCAGTCGGAACCAGACCGAAGCTCCCGCTGCCACCACCACGGTGCCGCCCACGTCGGTGACACCAGCGCCGGTGTTGCCGCCGCCCGCACCTGCACCGGAAACCACGGTCGAACCGACCACCGTGCCACCGGAGACCGAGGTCTACCAGGAGCCGTGGACTCCGGAGCCGACGACGACCACGGCCGAGCCTGCGCCGCCGCCACCCGTCGAGAGCGTTCCTCCGACGACGCAGCAGCCACCGCCGCTGATTCCGGGATTCCCGGATTTCACGCTGCCCGGTTTCCCGCCGATTGCCCCGCCCGCTCCCTGACCCGATTCACTTCTCTCCGTGAGTGTTTCGCGGCCTGATGTGCTCGAAGATCAGGATGGTCTCGGTAGCGGCCACAGCAGGGTCGGCGCTGAGATTCTCGACGACGAAGTCGCGAAGAGTGGCGGTGTCGACGGTTGCCACATGCACCAGGAAGTCGTCCGCACCGGCAATGAAGTAGATGTTCAGCGTCTCCTTCCGTGAGGCGATCTTCGAACCGAATTCGCTGATGCGTCGTCGAGCATCTGCTTGCAGCCGAACCGAGATCATGGCCTGAATGCCCTGGCCGAGTGCCTCGGGGTCTATCTCGGCGTGGAAGCCGCGGATGACGCCGCGTTCGACCAGAGCACGAACCCGCGCCAGTGCGGTCGACGGTGCGATCCCGGCCGCGGCAGCGAGCGCGTTGTTGGGTGTACGGGCGTCGCGGCGGAGCTCGTCGAGCAGGATGTGGTCGATTCGGTCCAGTGGCACCGACCGAACATCGTTCGACCGAGACCCCGCTTCACCCGTCTCGAACGAACTATTGCTCACCATTCTGGTATTGTACAGAATTATATTCACTTCCGTTGCAGGTATTTCGTAGATAATTCATAGTTGGCCTACACGGATGGAGCCCCGGCTTCACATCACCCGCCACCGAGGAGGCCGCCATGAAGATCGGAATTCCACGCGAGATCAAGAACCACGAATACCGGGTGGCCATCACCCCGGCAGGCGTGCACGAACTGGTCTCGCGAGGACACGAAGTGATCATCGAAACCGAGGCAGGAGCCGGTTCGTCGTTCACCGATACCGACTACAAGGCCGCCGGGGCGCAGATTCTCACCGATGTCGCCGAGGTCTGGGAGACTGCGGACCTGCTCTTGAAGGTCAAAGAACCTATCGCCGAGGAGTATTCACGCCTGAGGAAGGGGCAGGTGCTGTTCACCTACCTGCACCTCGCGGCGTCCAAGCCTTGCACCGATGCGCTGCTCGAGTCGGGTACCACCGCCATCGCCTACGAAACAGTCACTGCTGCAGACGGTTCCCTGCCGTTGCTCGCCCCGATGAGTGAGGTTGCCGGACGCCTCGCGCCGCAGGCCGGTGCCTACCACCTGATGTCCAGTGAAGGCGGGCGCGGAGTTCTGATGGGCGGAGTTCCCGGAGTCCGCCCCGCCAACGTCGTGGTGATCGGAGCCGGCGTGTCCGGAAGGAACGCCACCGCAATCGCTTTCGGCATGCACGCCGACGTCACCGTGCTCGATCTCGATGTGAAGGCGCTGCGCGCCATCGACGATCAGTACCGCGGTGCGGTGAAAACTCTGGTATCCAACGCTTACGAGCTCGAACAGGCCGTTCTCGCAGCGGATCTCGTCATCGGCGCAGTGTTGGTACCCGGAGCGAAGGCGCCGAAGCTCGTGTCCAACAGTCTGGTTCAGCGTATGAAGCCGGGTTCGGTTCTGGTCGACATCGCCATCGATCAGGGCGGCTGCTTCGAGGATTCGCACGCCACCACCCACGCCGATCCCACGTACAAGGTGCACGAGTCGGTGTTCTACTGCGTCGCCAACATGCCCGGTGCCGTACCGCGCACCTCCACCTACGCGCTCACCAACGCCACCCTGCCGTACGTCGTCGCACTCGCCGACAAGGGTTGGGAAGCTGCCTGCGAGGCGGACCCGGGTCTCAAAGCCGGCCTGAGCACGCACAACGGTGCACTGTTGTCGGAGACCGTCGCCGCTGCGTTCGCCTGAGCGGCTGCGCCGCACGTGCACGAAAACTCGTAGCCCACTACGAGCTTCCACTCACGTGCGGCGGAGCCGCTCACGCGCTGTGACGGCCGGAGCGCCTGCTCTTGCGGGTGGGTGCCGTCGCCCGGCGCTGCGCTCGGTTGGAGGGCCCGCCCACGTTGATGGGGCGGGCCAACAGCACGGCGATCGCCGTGGTCAGAGGAACCGACAGGGCAAGCGCCACACCGCCGACTGCGGAGCGGACGATCTCGATGGCCACCGAATCGCCGGTGAGCACGTCCTGGATGGACCGGTCGGCGACACTGAAGAGCAGCAGCAACGGCAGTGCGCCACCGGCGTAGGCGAGCACGAGGGTGTAGACGGTGCTGGCGATGTGATCGCGACCCACCCGCATCGTGGCGGTGAAGATCTCGCGCCGCGACGCCGTCTCGTCGACCGAGGCGAGCTCGAAGGCCGCTGACGCCTGCGTGATGGTCACGTCGTTGAGCACACCGAGCGAGCCGATGATGAAGCCGGCCAACAGTAGACCGGTGACGCTGACGTTGCCGATGTACGTCTGTACGGCGGTGTTCTGTTCTTCGGACAATCCGGTCAGGTGGGTCATGCGGATGGCGACGTACGACAGCACCGCCGCCACCGCCATCGAGGTGAGGGTGCCCAGCAGCGCCGAGCTGGTCCGAAGGTTCACCCCGTGCGCCAGATAGAGCACGGCATAGAGAATCACCGCACCGGCGACGAGGGCCACCGGAATGGCGGGTGCACCGTCGAGCAGGGCGGGCAGCATGAACACGACCAGCACGGCGAACGCGATGAGCAGGCCGACCAGTGCGCGGAATCCCCGCCAACGGGCGACGATGCAGATGACCACCGCGAACACGCCGACGATCAGCGCCAACGGTAGCCCGCGGGAATAGTCGTTGAAGGAGTAGCGGACTCCACCGGCAGGGTCGGTCTGTACAACCAACCGGATGTCCTCGCCGGCACTCAGGGTCGGTTGCCCGGGCCCCGGAGCGATCTCGAGTACCGTGCGCTTGCCCGCGTCCTCGCCCGTGGTGATGTCGACGATGCTGCGCTGACATTCGTAGGAGTCGTTGACCGCGGGGGTCGGGTCACCGGTGAACGGTCTTCCGGCGTCGGGACTTCCGCAGGGCCCGATGCTCTGCGAGGTGATGGTGCCCGCCTCGGTGGACACTGCGCCACCGCCGGAGGTCTGGAACGGCAACGGGATGTCGACGCTCTGCTGGCTCGGCCACAGAGCGATCGCACCACCGATCACGGCGATGGCAATGGCGACCAACAGTCCGACGACGACCTTGGCCGCCACCGGTCCCAACGGAACCGGAGTATCGCTGTGGCCGTGCCCGTGCCCGTGGCCCGCGTAGGAGTCGAGGCTCGGCTTGGTGCCGTCGGGAGGATTGCCGTGTGGTTCCACCATGCAAGGCTAGTACGGGGCCAGGTTGGTGACAGATGCGAGGAGCTCGGTGGCGGGGAGCAGGGGGGGCGTCCCCCGCCACCACCTGACCGACCCGGGGGGGAGGGGACGACCAGGGCTCGCGGGCACCGAAGTGCCGTCCGCCAATGTACAGATCATTCGTCGCCGAGGCGGGATCACACCGATGTTTTGTGCATCACTTTCAACTACTTTCGAGTAACTTCCGGTGTCACTGCTTGTACGACGCGAGGAAGTTACCGAACCTCTCGATCGCCACCGCCAGGTCTCGCGCCCACGGCAGAGTCACGATGCGGATGTGATCGTGGCCGGGCCAGTTGAATCCGGTGCCTTGAACCACCAGGATTTTCTCCTGCAGCAACAGGTCCTGGACCAGCTTTTCGTCGTCGTAGATTTCGTGTACTTCGGGGTCGAGTCGCGGAAACGCGTACAGCGCACCCCGCGGTTTGACGCACGAGACGCCGTGAATCGCGTTGAGTTTCTCCCATGCGACGTCGCGCTGCTCGAGCAGACGGCCGCCGGGCAGGATCAGATCCTCGATGCTCTGGTATCCGCCGAGAGCGACCTGAATGGCATGTTGCGCAGGCACATTGGGGCACAGTCGCGTCGACGCGAGAAGGTCGATGCCCTCGATGAACCCTGCGGCGTGCGCCTTCGGTCCGGTGATCGCGAGCCAGCCGGCGCGGTAGCCGGCCACTCGATACGCCTTGGAGAGACCGTTGTACGTCAGGCAGAGCAGGTCGGGAGCCAGGCTCGCCAGCGAGGTGTGCTCTGCGTCGTCGTAGAGAATCCGGTCGTAGATCTCGTCTGCGAGCAGCAGCAGCTGGTGCTTGCGTGCGAGATCGACGATGCCCTGCAGCACCTCCTTCGAGTACACCGCACCCGTCGGATTGTTGGGATTGATCACCAACAGTGCGACGGTCTTCGGAGTGATCTTGGACTCGATGTCGGCCAGATCGGGATTCCAGCCGTTCTCCTCGTCGCAGATGTAGTGCACGGCTTTGCCGCCGGACAGCGTCGTCATCGCCGTCCACAGCGGGTAGTCCGGAGCCGGGATCAGTACTTCGTCACCGTCGTCGAGCAGTGCCTGCATCGTCATCGTGATGAGCTCGGACACCCCGTTGCCGAGGTAGATGTCGTCGACGTCGAGCTCGGGGAAGCCCGGCTCGAGCTCGTATCGGGTGACGATGGCGCGCCGCGCGGACAGAATGCCTTTCGATTCCGAGTACCCCTGCGCCACCGGCAGCGCCGCGATCATGTCCCGCACGATCACATCGGGGGCCTCGAACCCGAACGGGGCCGGATTGCCGATGTTGAGCTTGAGGATGCGGTGCCCCTCCGCCTCGAGCCGCGCGGCATGGGCGTGTACCGGCCCGCGGATCTCGTACAGCACGTTCTGCAGCTTGGTCGACTGCTGCAACGTGCGGTAACGCGGCTGGGAGTGGATCTGCGGAGTGGTCACCCGTCACATCGTGCCAGGTGGGTGCCACGTAATTCCACGAGGTTGTTTCGCCCGAGATGTCGGTGGCGGGTGGAACAATCTCGTTCCATGTGCGGACGGTATGCCAGTACCCGGAGTGACAGTGACCTGCAGGCGGTGTTCGACATCGCCGAGACCGTCGGTGCGGAGGTGCCGCCGTCGTACAACGTGGCCCCCACCCAGACGGTCCGGACGGTGCTCGAGCGCGCACCGAAGGACGAACCCGAGGCCGACGCCGTGCGACAACTGCGGTCGGTGCGCTGGGGTCTGATCCCCTCGTGGGCGAAGGACGCCAAAATCGGTTCTCGACTGATCAACGCCAGGTCCGAGACCATCACCGAGAAGCCGTCGTTCAAGAAGGCGGCGAGCCGTCGACGATGCATCGTGCCCGCAGACGGCTACTACGAGTGGGAAAAGCGCGACGGCGCGAAGGTGCCGTACTTCCTGCACGAGGGCTTGGATAGTGGTCGTTCCGCGGGCTCCACTCCTGGAGTATTGGCGATGGCCGGCCTGTACGAGCTGTGGCGAGACCCCACCAAGGCCGAGGACGACGAGGATCGGTGGGTCTGGTCGGTCACCGTGCTCACCTCTCCTGCAGCCGATGCGCTCGGGCACATTCACGATCGCTCGCCGGTGGTGCTTCCGCCGGAGCTGCGCGCGAGCTGGCTCGACCCCACTGTGACCGATCTCGGCGACGTGCAGGATCTGTTGGCGGCCATCCCTGAGCCGCGGCTCGAGCCCTACGAGGTGAGTACCGCGGTCAACAGTGTGAAGAACAACAGCCCGGAGCTGTTGGTACCGGTGTAGCGGTGGCTCAGGCGAGTCTCGTGCGGCAGATGTCTGCGATCGCGGACCGCTCGTCCGGGGACAGGTCCTCGGCGACCGGCGAGTCCAGGATGCGACGCAATCGCTGGAAGTAGGTACGCGCGTCGATGCCGAATGCCACGTAGATGTCCTCGTCGCTGCCTCCGCCGTATCCCCGCCAGGTTCGGCCGAAGGTCAGAATTTCGTGGTCCACCGAATGGGTAGTGGTCCGGCGCATGGTGTCCCCCTAGTGCTACTCGACCCCCATCATCCGGGTCATGGTTGAAGGGCCGGTGAACAACGCGTTACGTGCATGTCAGTTCACTAAGGTGGACGGCGTGACTGCTCTCGCCTTCGGATCCTGGCCCTCGCCCATCACCGCAGCAGATCTGTCGTCGGCGGGCCACCCCGTGGAGGGCGGGCGCTTCGTCGGCAGCGAGATCTGGTGGTCGGAACTGCGGCCCGCCGAACAAGGCCGAACGGCCATCTGCCGGTATGTCGACGGAGAAGTGCAGCCGGTTCTGCCCGCACCGTTCAACGCCCGCACCCGCGTCCACGAATACGGCGGGGGAGCCTGGACTGCGACGGCCGACGGAGACCTGGTGTTCGCCGAGTTCTCCGATCAACGCGTCTACCGACTCACCCCCGGCGCCGCACCCGTCCCGCTGACCCCGAAACCGGCTGTGGCGTCGAGCATTCGGTACGCGGACCTCTCGGTGGTCGGCACCGACGTGATCGCAGTTCGCGAGATGCACGACGCAGGCGCGGTGTCCCGAGACATCGTGGCCATCGATCTCGGCGGCGGCGGGGTGCGCTCGCTGGTGGCGGGTTCGGACTTTCTGGCGTTCCCGAGACTGTCACCCGACGGCACCCACATCGCTTGGATCGCGTGGAACCACCCGCAGATGCCCTGGGACGGAACGGAACTGCGCGTCGCCTCGCTGGCCGAGCCGTCGTCCTGGACGGTTCTACTCGGCTCGACCGAGGAATCGGTGCTGCAACCGGAATGGATCGACGACGAGTCGCTGTACGCAATCGGTGACCGAAGTGGTTGGTGGAACCTGTATTCGGTCAAGCTCGACGGGTCGGTCACGCCGCTGCTGACGCTCGACGCGGATTTCGGTGCTCCACTGTGGCGGTTGGGATCGAGTTGGTACGAGGTGCTGGACGACGGGACACTGCTCACCGTGCGGACTGTCGGCACCGACACCCTTGCGCTGCTCGACCCGGCGTCCGGAGTGCTGGAGGACATCGCGCTCGACGGTATGACCTCGGTGGGGCTCGGTGGGCGCTCCGGCTCGACCGTGCTGATCAAGGGCGGCGGAGCGTACGTGGCAAGCGCGCTGTTCGCACTCGACCTCGAATCTCGTGAACTGACTGCTGTGCGTTCGGGTTTCGAGTCCGTACCCGACAGCGCATACCTCCCCGAGGGGCGTCAGGTGACGTTCCAGGGGCCGAACCGTGAGGTGCACGCCATCACCTATGCGCCGCGCAACCCCGACTACGAAGGCCTGGACGGTGAACTGCCGCCGTACGTCGCCTTCGTCCACGGCGGCCCCACGGCGCACGTGGCACCCGCTCTGAACCCGTTGTTCGCCTACTTCACCAGCCGCGGCATCGGCGTCGTCGATGTGAACTACGGCGGTTCCAGTGGATACGGCCGCGAATACCGCAACCGGCTGCGCGGGCAGTGGGGAGTGGTCGACGTCGAAGACACCATCGCCGCGGTGCAGGGGCTGGCCGACAGTGGACTCGCCGACCCCGCCAGATTGGCGATCGAAGGTGGCTCCGCGGGCGGGTGGACGGTCTTGGCTGCGCTGACATCGTCCGATGTGTTCGCTTGCGGCGCATCGTACTTCGGAGTGGCGGAGCTCGAGCTGTTCGTTGCCGAGACCCACGACTTCGAGTCTCGCTACATCGACGGGCTCATCGGACCGTTGCCCGAGGCCATCGATCTGTACCGCACCCGGGCACCGGTGAACAACGTCGACGGACTCTCTTGCCCAGTGCTGTTGTTGCAGGGACTCGACGATCCGATCGTGCCGCCGTCGCAGGCCGAACGATTCCGAGATGCCATGGTGAGCAAGGGGATACCGCACGCCTACCTGGCTTATGCGGGTGAATCACACGGGTTCCGCAAACTGGAAACACAGGTGAACGCACGCGAATCCGAACTGTCCTTCTACGGCCAGGTCATGGGGTTCACGCCGCCCGGAATCCCCGAGCTGCAGCTGTGGCGTCCCTCTAGCTGAGTGGTGGGTGCGCGCGCTTCGCTTCCAGAAACTCGAGGAGTGCACTGGGGATGGCGCAGTACTTGCTGTTGCCCTCGGACAACTTGTTGCCCACCTCGAACGCTGCCTTCGACGGACCGTCGTTCTCGAGGATGAGTGCACAGAGGCGCTCGTCGGTGCGGCCGGATTCGCAACACTGCTCGACGTGCGCTCGGTCGTCCGGCGACAGAGCCGTCCACCACTCGTCGTAGCGGCGAAAGAGCTTGTCCGCGTCGTCGGTCATGCCTGCTCCCTACTTGTCGGTACGCCTTCGCGTCCGACCATACTCACGATGTCCGATTCGGCCACTTCCGAGGGGGGTTCGCGGGAACCTCACACCGGTTGTGCAGGGTGCGCGCCTGCATTTCGACGCGAGGACGGGCGCGCGGTCGGTAGAAGGGTCGCTCGGTGGCGTCGGCCGGCTCTGTCGGCAGCATCGCGGATCATCCGATCGACGAGCTCGGGGCGATCGAGATCCGACCAGGCGATTCGCACCACCTGACGGCCGGTTGCGCGAATACGATCCTCGCGGCGCTTCTCCTCCCACAACACATCGGCCGCAGACTTCCCCTCGGGCACGTAGCGCCCGTACTTCACCTTGCCGTCGAATTCGAGAACAGTCTCGATGTCGGGCAGATTGAAATCCACGCGCCCGACGAAGCCACGGGAATCCGTGATCGGTACCTGCAGCTGTGGGGTGTAGCCCAGTTGATGCAGCACTACGCGGGTGCGTGATTCCCCGACACTCTCGGACCGGCCGTCCATGAACTCCGCAACCCGACGCGCCAGCCGATTGCCCGGATGGTTCGGGCACGAATCCAGTGCTGCGACAACATCCTCGGCAGCGAGTCCGCGTTCTCCCGCTGCGAAGTCCGCGATGCAGACAGCCGTCTCGAACGGAAGTGAGCGAGCGCAATCGGCAACTGTGCGCGCCAGAGCGGTGACCCGAACGCCGTCGAAGTCCACGACTTCCTCGTCGGTGTACGGCGAGGTGTGCACCGCTCGAACGGCGCTGCTCCGACCTCCGCCCCGGGCGCGATTGCGCGTGATGTGCACCCGGCTCAGGTCGGCATTCCACACATCGAGACCGTGGAAGACAGCCGCACTCACATGGCTGACAACGGCGTCGGAGGCGATGGTTGCGTCGAACACGGCCTCGGTGATCACTCGATGCTTGTCTTCCCTGGGCAGGGCGTCGAATTCGTCTCTGCTGACGAACCGTCCGGGACGGAGTCGACGCCATGCTCGCGTTCGGCAGTAGCGCTGCAATTCTGCGTCGGAAATTCCGCGGGAGAGTGCGTCGGATCGCGAGACGATGCGGGTCATGAAGAAATGCTCTCGGGCGCAATCGGTTTCGGCAAGACCCCAGTGGCCGATTGTGGATAACTCGCTGCCTGTGGATAACTCGCTGCCTGTGGATAACTCGTGGGAGTGGACCTCACACCCCTACCGACGACTGCGCGCCCCTGCTCGGCAGTGAGCAAGGGCGCGTAGTCGATAAAAGGGGTGTGAGGTTACTTCCGGCGACCTGGAACCTTGGCTCCCGGGGCGAATCCGAGTCCACCGGCCTTCGGCTTGGGTGGCGTGCGGTCATCCGAACCACTGGACGGAGTGTCCGACGCCTCGGCGGGTGCCTCGGTGCTGGCCGCCTCGGCGGGTGCCTCGGTGGTCGACGCCTCGGCGGGTGCCTCGGTGGGTGCTTCGGCCGCGGATGCCTCGGCTGGTGCCTCGGTGGTGTCCGACGCCTCGGCTGGTGCCTCGGTGGTGTCCGACGCCTCGGCGGGTGTTGCCGCTGCCGCACCCGGTGTCCGTGCGCCCGGCTTCTTGAATCCGGACTTCACGGCCAGGCCCTTGGGCTTGACGGTCGGCTTGGATTCTGCGACAGCCTCGGCGGCGGGTGCTTCCGACGCCTTAGCCTCGGCAACCGGTGCCTCAGCAGCAGGTGCCTCGGCAGCAGGTGCTTCGGAGACCGGAGCCTCGGTGGCAGGCTTACCCGGTGCCTTGGCTCCCGGCTTCTTGAATCCGGACTTCACGGCCAGGCCCTTCGGCTGGACGGTCGGCTTGGATTCGGTTGCAGCAGAAGCCGATTCCGCAGGTGCGTCAGTGGTCGACGGCTCCGCGGCGGGAGCCGCGGTGCCCTCGGCCGGCTTACCCGGTGTCTTGGCACCCGGCTTCTTGAATCCGGACTTCACAGCCAGACCCTTGGGCTTGACGGACGGAGTCGATTCCGAGGCCTCGGCAGAAGGAGCTTCGGCAGCAGTGTCGGCAGGTGCAGGTGCAGCCGCCTTCGCGCCGGGTGCCTTGCCCTTCATCTGCAGACCTTTGCCACCGGGTGCCTTGCCGCCTGCCATTCCGAGACCCTTGGGCTTGGCCGCGGGTGCAGCCTCCTCCGTAGGCTCTTCGGCCTTGGTGGCAGAACCGGGTGCCTTCGCTCCCGGAGCCTTGGCCAGACCCTTCATCTTCAGACCGCCGCCGGCCTTGGGCGCCGGAGCTGCCGGAGCGGACTTCGCCTCGGCCGGCTCCTCGACGGGGGCGATGCGTTCGGCCTCTTCGACCTCCATCGCCTTTTCGGTCGCGAGCTTCTCCTCCGGAGTGCGCTCGCGGGGGATGACCTTGATGTTCTCGCCCAGTACCGAGGACTCGACGCGGGTGATCGACTCGAGCATCAGCTGCGCGACGTCGACGACCTCGACGCCCTCGTGTGCGCCGCCTTCCTGACGTGCAGTGACACCGTCGGTGAGCATGACGCGGCAGAACGGGCAACCGGTGGCGATCTTCTTCGGGTTGGTCGCCAGTGCCTCGTCGACCCGGTCGATGTTGATGCGCTTGCCGATGTTCTCTTCCATCCACATGCGAGCGCCACCGGCACCACAGCACATGGACCGCTCACCGTGGCGCGGCATCTCCTTGAGATTGGAGCCCGACGCGGCCATGAGCTCACGCGGAGCGTCGTACACCTTGTTGTGGCGGCCGAGGTAGCACGGATCGTGGTAGGTGATGTCCTGGCTGACCGAGGCCACCGGGATCAGTTTCTTCTGGCGCACGAGGCGGTTGAGCAGCTGCGTGTGGTGCACCACCTCGTAGTCACCGCCGACCTGCGGGTACTCGTTGCCGAGCGCGTTGAAGCAGTGCGCGCAGGTGACGACGATCTTGCGCTTGCTCTGCTCGACGCCGTCGAACACGCTGTTCAGCGTCTCGATGTTCTGCATCGCGAGCTGCTGGAACAGGAACTCGTTGCCCGCGCGGCGAGCAGAGTCGCCGGTGCAGGTCTCGTCCGCACCGAGCACCATGAACTTCACGCCTGCGGTGGCGAGCAGCTCGGCGACGGCCTTGGTGGTCTTCTTGGCGCGATCCTCGTAGGCACCGGCACAGCCGACCCAGAAGAGGTACTCGTAGTCCTGGAACGAATCGGCGTCCTGGCCGAAGACCGGGATGTCGAAGTCCATCTCGTTGATCCAGTTGAGGCGGTCCTTGGAGTTCTGGCCCCACGGGTTGCCCTTGTTCTCGAGGTTCTTGAACAGACCTGCGAGCTCGGACGGGAATTCCGATTCGATGAGCACCTGGTAGCGACGCATGTCGATGATGTGGTCGACGTGCTCGATGTCCACCGGGCACTGTTCGACGCAGGCACCGCACGTGGTGCAGCTCCACAGCACCTCGGGATCGATGATGCCGCCCTCGATGGCGTCGGCGACGAGCTTGCGATCGGCCTCGTCCCGAGCGTTCTGCGGGATGGCGTCGAGCGCCTTCTGGTCGACGTTGCCCTCGGAGTCGACGAGTCCGACCTCGTCGCCCGCCATGTCCTTCTTGCCGCCGGCCAGCAGGTACGGGGCCTTGGCGTGGCTGTGGTCGCGCAGCGACATGATCAGCAGCTTGGGGGACAGGGGCTTGCCGGTGTTCCAGGCGGGGCACTGCGACTGGCAGCGTCCGCACTCGGTGCAGGTGGTGAAGTCGAGCCAGCCCTTCCAGCTGAAGTCCTCGATCTTGCCTGCGCCGAACGCATCGACGTCGGGGTCGGCCTCTTCCATCTCGAGGACCTTGCCGCCGGACATCATCGGCTTGGCCGGGCCGAGGGCGACGGTACCGTCGTCCATGCGCTTGAAATAGATGTTGGGGAACGCGGTGAAGCGGTGCCACGCGATACCCCAGTTGATGCGTGAACCGACGATGTAGAGCCAGATCATGCCGGACATCAGCTTGATGAACGCGAACACCGCGACCATGTTCGAGTTGGCGGGCAGCAGCTCGGCCAAGCGGATCGTGAAGAAGTCCGTGTACGGGTTCCCATGCCCGTAGGTGGCGATCTTGCCTGCCTTGACGAACACCATGCCGAGGCCCTCGATGAGCACGACGGCCTCGACGAAGTAGGCGGCTTTGAACCCGGAGCCGGCGAAGCGCGACTGACGCTCGGGCTTACGCGGGTGGTTGAGCTGGCGAATGATGATCAGCGTGGTGATGCCGATGACCGTGCCGAGTCCGAGCAGCTCGTCGATGAGGTGGTAGGCCGCGGTGTCACCGATGATGGGCCAGTGGAACTCGGGGTTGAACGTCTGGCCGTATGCCTCGAACCAGACGATGGCACCGAGCATGAAGCCGATCATGACCAGCCAGTGCGCCCAGCCGACGGTGCGGAACTTGACCATCTTGGTGTGGGCGAGGAACTCGACGACCATCTGCTTGAAGCGAGGGACTATCGGTCGCCAGCGGTCGGGTGCCGGCTGGCCGAGTCGCACGATGTTGAACATCCGCAGGCCACCGCGAATGAAGACGTACCAACACACGAGGCTGAGCAGAGCACCGACTGTGCCCAACGTGATCGTCAGGGCGTTCATGTCGCGGCCTTTCGTTCAGGTGGCAGCTGGGGGCTACCGCGGGTTCGGCCCGTCGAGCTGGCTGACGGACTATGTTACTCGCCAGTAGCAGTTTTGCCGTACTGACGGGTAACTTAGCACCACCGAGTGAAGCGGTGCTGGTGGGTGGGGAAGTGAGGCCGTCCGACGGGTGGGCTGAACTCGTCGGTAGGTTGTCTCGCAGATCACCGTATGCGTAGGCCGTCGAGGTGCTGTCGAGAAGGCAGTCCTTACCTACTCCGTTCGTGTGGCGGGATGTCGCCGACGGGCCGCCTGGGGCCGGTGGGATCACGCGCTCGGTCTTCCTCGATCGTTCGAACGATCGACATCTCCGATCCCAGCGTGACGTGACTCGAGTCGCTGTGCTGCGAATATCCAAAATGTTTGTGACAGTGGGTAACTGACAGGTGGAGGACCTGTCACAAAAGGACAACGACCGGTCCGATTCTTACGCTACAATTCGGGCGCACCAAAAGTCGCAAAAGAGTCATCGGGGTGACTTTGCGCTTGACGGCTGCCTAGCGGTACTGCCAAGCACTCAACGCCACAGAAACGGAACTGAACTCCACATGAAACTCAGCAAACTGGTCGTCACGTCGGCCCTCGTCGCAGTCGCGATGGGCCTGGCCAGCGGAACCGCGTACGCACAGCCCGCCGATGAAACGGCCCCCGGTGACACCAACTACACCGTCGATCTCGAAGATCGCACG
Organism: Rhodococcus sp. 05-2254-2; assembly: GCF_002259095.1. Taxonomy (NCBI): domain Bacteria; kingdom Bacillati; phylum Actinomycetota; class Actinomycetes; order Mycobacteriales; family Nocardiaceae; genus Rhodococcus; species Rhodococcus sp. 05-2254-2. The sequence goes on from NZ_NOZJ01000004.1 coordinate 323,831, forward strand.
ATCGTCACCACCATCGACGCAGGCGTCTTCAAGGTCGCCGACGACGGCAAGACGGTCGACGTCCTCGACGCCGCCGACAACACCCTCGTGACTCTCCCGCTGTCGTTCAACCTCGGCGGACTCAACTTCCCGTACGAGCAGAACGTCGACGACAACGGCAAGACCCTCCGTCTGATCCCGAACCTCGACTTCACGAAGGCTTCGGCGAACTCGCGCAGCATCGGCGCAACGACCGTCGCCTCGCCCGAGGAGAACCTCAGGGCGCAGCAGAACTTTTCCTCGCAGCTGGGCATCGCGACCGCGATCGGTGGATTCACCGGAACCGCCATCGGATTCGGTGTCGGTGCACTCGGAGTCCTCGCCGGACCGGTCGTCTTGGCTTCGGTACCCTTGTTCGCGACAATCGGTGGAATTGTCGGCACCATTGTTGCCGGCGGACCCACCCTCGTCGTTGCAGGCATCGACTTGATCAACACGTTGAATGCGGCACCGGGCACCTCGGTCTGGGCCAAGTAAGCAGGTCTTCACCGAAAACCCGCACTCTCGTCGAGGGTGCGGGTTTTCTGCGTTCCGGGTGGGTCGGCGTCGAGTTCCGGAAACCGCCGCATCCGTGTGGGCACCCGTTGGATCGAGCGCAACGAAGAAGTGCTTTCACACGCTTATTAAACTTTCCGTAAAGTAAATAGCATGGAAACCGACTACGAACCCATTATCGGAGCCGTGGACAGAACGCTGTCCGACGAACTTCGCGACGAGTGGGACGCACTGGCCGAGCGAGTCGGAACGGTCTTCTCTTCTCGCCGCAGTTATGCGTTGAATGCACCGCGACCTGCGGGCAGTGAGCTGGTCTTCGTACACGTGCGTCGAGGTACGCGTCTGGTGGCCCTGGCCCCGATGTTCGTGACGCGACTCGGTCCGCTGAAGGTGGCGAAGATTCTCGGGGCCGGGCAGGGCGTTCCGACGGAACTGCTCAGCGAGGACGACGCGTCGTCTCGTGTCCTGTGGGATGCCGTCGACCGCTGCGGTCTGATCTTCTACGCGGATTCGATGATCGGGGATCGAAACGCCGTCGAGGCGCTCGGTGCGCATCCACGGTGGCGTTCGGAGTCGATCGTGCGGGAGCGAGTTCCGGTGATCGACGTGCCGGAGGGAAGTACCGCTCGGGACGTGCGTGGGCACAGTTCGCTGAAGCGGCTCGGAAAGTACAGACGTCAGGCCGAGCGGGCCGGGAGTCCTCTCACTATGGAGACCATCCGCGATGCGAAGCACTTCGAGCGACGCTGGGCGGACATATCCCGCTTGGCGGCCGCGTCGACGCTCCACAGCGATCGCACCGACTACCTTGCGGAGGAATCGCCCGCCGACCCGTCGGCGTCGGCCAAGGACTTCCTGGCTCGCGAGGCAGCGGCCGGGAGATTGACTCTCTCCGGGGTGAGCGTGGAGGGGCGATGGCGTGCGCATCAGATCTGTGTTCGGACCGGAGCTCGACTCGAAGCCTGGTTGACGCATTACGATCCCGAGGTTGCGAAGTACCAACCCGGGCATCAGATGATGGAATGGTTCGTCCAGAGCCACGACGAGCTCGACGTGACCGTGCTGGACCTGGGCGTCGGTGTCAACGACATCAAGAAGTCCTGGTCCACCTCGGGCTACGACGTGTTGGCCGTGGTGGGCGTCCCCACACGCATGGTCGGGTCTCGGATTCTGGTCGGCTTGGTGCGTCGATGGGAGCTGTCGCCCGGGTTCGCGCATGCGCGAAGAGTCGGCTACGCGGCGCTGTCACGTCTGCGACGGTCCACGCACTAGGACGTTCGGATCGTCAGGCCCGGGTTCTCCGCGAGTACGTCGTTGATGGGGGTGGCGAACAGCTCGGGCCGCTGACCCTGCAGCATGCTGACGACGGTCGCGACCTCGCAGGAGGGCTGATCGCCCACGTTCGATGCACTGGCGATGCCGACCGCGAGGGTGCCGCTGACGACAGGGCCACCACTGTCTCCGCGTAGCGCGCAGATGGAGGTGGAGAAGCCACGGTCCAGAACGTTGTCGCCCAGCGCGACGTGCTGGCCCGTGGAAAGAATTGTGCCGCAACTGAATCCGGTTCTGGATCCGGATTTGCAGACCGGTGCTCCCACGATCGGGTCCACCGTCCCGGTGACGTGCAGTGGGCCTGCTCCGGGGACTCGCACGGCGTTGCTCTCGAATTCGGCGGCATTGGCGTCGTCGATGTCGATCAAGGCGTAATCGTTGCGCGACTGGCTCGTTCGATAGAACGTTCCGAATTTCGAGCCCACGAGACTGCCGTACATCGGATACGCGCCCGTCAGTGCCGCGGAGCCGGTGTCGGTGGTGTTCGGATTGCAGTGGCCCGCAGTGATGTTGACCGATCCGCGCGTCGGGTCGACGGCATTGAATCCGAGGGAGCACCGCTGACCGAGGCCGGCCGGTGTACCCGCGAGAAAGCTGTCACCGCCGAGATACGAACTTGCACGGATCGGGCCTGCCGTCGGTGACGGATCGAACGGGAGCAGGTCCAACAGCGGCTGGACGGCATCGACGATTGCCGGCGGGAGCTCGATGGGCGACGCGTCGATCCCGAAACCGTTGGCCGACGCGGCATCTGCGACGTCGGCGTGGGCCGGTCCGTCCGCCACCGCAACGACGGGACGTCCGTCCTCGTCCAGCCATGCCCTGGCTACGCCGTCGGAACCGACGGTGTCGGTGAACTCGGCCAGTCGGCGGGCTGCGTCCGCTCGGTCGAGAAATTGCTGCGGAGACAGCCCGAGGTCGCGGGCAACCGCGTCGGCCAACGCCTCAGGCAGCATCGTGTCGGCAACCGGATCTGCCCCAGCGGTGGGCGCGAACACGGCCGCCATCACCACAATCGGCACAGCGAACATCGACAGCCGGAACGCTCGGCGACGCATAGAAACCTCTCCCCCCGGGCATCTGCAGATGTGATGCCGTTCACCCGTCGTACGACTATAGGCGGTGGAGGGCTCCCGCCGTACCCACTACTCGGTGCGGAGTGTGCTTCCGGTCGCGCGCGTGACCTGATCGATGGGAATGCCCAGGCTTGCCGTGCCACCGTATTGCGCCAGCGCGAGGTTGGCCTCGTTGCAATCGGGTGCGCCGCCGCTGTTGGATCCGCTGGTGATTCCCAACGCGAGCGTTCCGGTAACGATGGCACCGCCACTGTCACCCGCGAGAGTGCATGCTGTGCTGGCGAATCCGCGAACGGTGCGGGACGTGCCGTCCTCCATGTAGAGCTGTGTCTCGACGCGATCGGCCGCAACCACTCCACAGGTGAACGACGAAGACTGCCCGGACTTGCAGACCGGCGCTCCGATGACCGGCGATGCGGTTCCGGTGACGGTGACGGTGCTGCCGTTCGCTCCACGGACGGTGGGGCGGTCGAGTCCCGACGCGATGCCGGTGTCGTTCAGGGCGATGACCGACCAGTCGAGGCCGTCCTCTGCGCCCAGGCTGGACCGGTCGAACGACCCGATCTGCGTGCTACGCGAGATGTCGGCCGGATCGGGCAGGTAGACCGGTGCGCCGCCGGATCCGGTGGCCTTGGCGGGGTTGCAGTGGCCTGCGCTGAGATTGACGGCCGAACCGGAGGAGTCGACTGCGTTGAAGCCGAACGAGCAGATGCTGATGTCGGTGGCCGGAGCGTCGGCGATGGGTCCCGAGGTGGTGACGTAGGTGTCGCCGCCCATCGGAGTCGGGTCGACCGGCTTGTTTCCGCCGGGGGAGAGGATGACCTTGATGTTCGCCAGCAGGGTGGGCAGATTCAGCGCGCTACCGATCGGGCTGTTCACCAGATCGATGACGATCTGGTTGTCGATGAAGTCGATGGCCGTTCCGTTGATCTGCTCGGAGATCTCGCGAGGGAGGCCGGCAATCCAACTGTTGAGGTCTGCCAGCGACTTCTCGAGTCCGTCTGCCGACACCGGCGACTGCGCGGTGGCGTATCCGTCCTTGGCGACGGCCTGCGCCGCAGCAGGTGAGGTGACGGCGACGACGGCATTGCCGTCGGGTCCGATCCAGGCACCGGCGAAATCTGCCGGACGGCTGGCCCGGAAGTCCGATGCGTATTCGGAGAGTTCCTGCGCGCGGGCCGCCCGATCGAGATACTCCTGCGGAGAGATCTTCAGATCTCGCTGCACGGCTTCGACGAGCTCGCGGGGAAGCTGATCGGCGGGTGACTGGACGACGGGTTCTGCTGCTGCTGTCCCGGAGAACGAAGCAAGAAGTACAAAAGCCGTCGAACACAGCACTGCAGCACGCAGCGCCCCGGTGTTACGCATGAAATCCCTTCATCGGGTGCTTGTCATCAGCGCCCCACCCTAGGGCATCGGGCTCGGAATCCGTGATCGCGCAGCTCAGGGTTCTTCGAGCTCTTCGGATGGGGTGGTGGCCGTATCCGAGGTCGTGGTGGTCTCAGCCGGAGTCGTCGTCTCGACCGGGGTGGTCGTCACCGGAGTCGTGGTGACCGCAGGCGTCGTGGTGGGCACCACGGGCGCGGGGGCGGGCACCGGTGCGGGCGCGGGAGCAGGCAGGGGAGCAGGTTCGGGTGCCACGTACGGCTCTTCCGGCTGTTCGACGACCTCGGGTACGAAGACGGGCTCGACGGAGGTGGCGGTGGTGGTCGAGGGTGCGCGCGTCGAGGTGACGATCGGCGAGCCCGCATCGGTGACGGTCGGGGGTGTCGCGGCGGGAGCGTCACCGAACACTCCGCTCAGTGCTGCGATCGCGAGGACGATGACCACGCCTGCTGCTGCGCCGGCAACGATGGTGGCGATCGTCCGCGAACGCTCGCTGCGTTCCTTCTTCGCCGCTACCGGCGCCGCGGCGACGGCCGGAGAGTGATCGGTGGTCGAGGCGTTCTCGTCGACCGGAACGATCGGCTCGGACCGAAATTCCGAGGGAGCGAACACCGGAGCGACCGCAGGGATCGCCTCGGAGAACGCGAGGGACGGCGCGGGCGCGACGACCGGGATGGCGTCGGTGTCGAGGGACTCCGTGCCGTCGTTTCGGGTGACCACCGGCGCGGCGCCGGTCACCATGGAGTTGCCGTCGACATCCTCGACCTCGGCCAGCAGCAGGGCACCGCGGGTTGCTGCGAGCGGCTCGACGAGCACCGGGCCCGACGAGCGTTCGGTGATGCCGGTTGCCACCGACGGAAGTGCGGCGCTGCCGCCGGCGAGTATCACGGTGCCCGTCCCCGGCACGTCGAGCCGGCGGAGCAACGGCGCGACGAGGTCTGCGAACTCGGCTCGGGTCACCGTCGTGGACTGCGAGACACCGGGGAGTTCGACCGAGATCGTGGCGACGTCGGCCGTGCTCAAGGTTTGCTTGGCGGCCTCGCACGAGGCGACGACGCCGGCAAGGGCTGCCAGGACGGCCGCGTCGGACAGGTCGATGTGCTCGCGATCGGTCACCACGTGATCGAAGAGAGCGTCGGTGAACGCGTCTCCGCCGACGTCGGTGGTGCGGACCGTCCCACCTCCGGGGAAGGTGGAGATGTCGGTGCCGGTGGCCCCCATGTCGACCACGGTGACCGCTGCGCCCGGGCTCGGCTGCGCGAACGCGCTGGCGGCTTTCGCGTCGGGAACCAGGGCGACATCGGTGAGGCCGGTGTGATCGAGGGCGTCACGAAGCAGTGCGACGGCGGCGCGGGTCCACCGTGTCGGGTACGTCATCGTCGTGACGGGCATGTCGCTGGTTACGCCGGCCTTCGTGGACACCATCGTGACGAGGCAGTTGGCGGCGTTGGCCATCAAGTCCTCGGCGCGGTAGGCGTCGGCGTCGGGCTCGAGATTTTCCTGCTGACCGACCAGATCGACGAACCGAGTGAACGGTGCCGTCTCAGCAGGTTCACCGAGGTGGGCGCGGCCGTCCTCGTCGAATCTCAGACTCGTCGGCAGGACGACGATCGTCGGTTCGTCCTCGGCCGATGCGCGATAGGCCGCGACGGACCTGGTGTTGCCCACGGTTATTCCGAGATGGCCGGCATCGCTCATGGGGTCTCCGCCGATCGGTCGTTCGGTGCGATCTGTTCGGTTACGGACTGCCCGTCGTCCGGGTCGGTGTCGGGGGTCTCAGGGGTGTCGGGGGTCTCGTCGGTTGGTTCGTCCGGAAGTTCCGGTCGGACCGGTTCGACGACGATGGGAGGCTTCTCGCGGTCGTCGTCCTCGGGTGCCTCGAACGCTGGGCGCGTCTCGATCTCGATCCCGGGTTCGGTCTCGGTCGGTTCGCTCCGCGGGAGGTCGGAGGTTTCGGTGGGGGTCGTCTCTTCCGTGGTGGTGGTCGCCGTCGACGGAGCGACAGGAACGATCTCGGCGGCCGGTTCGGCGACGACGGTGGGGAAGTCGATCGGGCCACCCGACCCGGTGCCGCTCGACGACGTGCTCGGGACCAGCTGGGCGTTGTCGATGGTGGGGACGTCGGTGTCGGTGGGCGTACCGAGTTGCAGCGCGAAGAGCGCGGCACCGACGGTCAACGCGGCGGCGAACGCTGCCGCAGCGAACAGTGGTCGCCGGTCGGATCTCGCCGGGCTCACCACCGCGAACTGCTCGGTGACGGCGTCGACGGGGAACTGCGCAGCCAGAATCGCAGCGCCGCGGGCAGAGGCGATTGCGGTGTCCTTCTTCTGCAGGGTCGGCAGAAGCGATGCGTTCCACGCGGCGAGTGCTTCTTCCTCGGCGACCAGCGCGACGTGTGCGAGCCCGTGCGCATTCATGGCCGAACGCAGCGCGAACACCTGCTCGGCCGTCCACTGGGCGGGATAGGTCGCCGCCGCAGCCAGATCACCCGGCCGCAGACCGATGGACGACGCCACCTCGGTGAGCAGGCACAACAGGGCCATCGACGTCAATTGCTCGGCAGGAAAGACCGTGCCCTTGCTGCCGGTGACACCCACGCCGTCGGCCAGGGAGTCGAGAAAGTGTGTGTAGGCCTCGGAGTCGTCGTCGGTTGCATCTCCGAGCGAGACGGTGCCGTCGGGATGGGTGTTGAGCACGGTCGAGTGCAGTGACGCCAGGTGCAGCGACGGTCCGGGCGCGATCGGATGGGACACAGCGGCGACGGCGCGCTCGTCGTCCAGGTGGAGGCCGACGTCCGGTGTGCCGACACTCGCACTGCCGGGCTGCTCGGTCATGGGGCTGCTACCTGTTCTGGATCGGGGAGTGGTGCTCGGCCGTTATGTCGCTCCCGGTCCCCGCACAGTTACAGTGTCCACACGTGTGCTGGTCGAGGCCCCGTACCCCATGGCGCGCAGCATCGAGATCAACTCCGAGCGCGACTGCGCCCCGAGCCTTCGCCGAATGCGAGCCACATGGTGCTCGACGGTCTTGGGGGAGATGTAAAGCCGGCTGCCGACCTCGCGATACGTGACGCCGAGTACCAGCAGTTCGGCTACCTCGGCTTCGCGTTCGCTCAACGAGCCCGTCGGCTGCGGGGTCGATCTCGGGCTGTCGCGACCCGTCGAGCTGGGTTGGCGCAACGACCTGGCGATGTGTAGCAGCGAGGTTGCCGTCGCAGTATCGGTGACGGTCAGGGCGGCCTCGCTCGCCAAGCGGGCACCGTCCCACGGCAGTCCGAAGGCGGTGAGCGTGCGTGCCGAATTCTCCACCTCGGTCGCGTCGGGCCTGCCCTGCAACACGCCGAGCCACGCGCGACCGGCACCGGCGAGTGCGGCGCTGTACGGATGGGTCGGAGCGGCGGCGGCCAGAGCCTTGGCGTGCGGGACCAACGCGTCGGGAGTCTGCGCCACGATGGCCGCCTGAACCTGATACCAATGCAGCGCCGACGCCCACACGGGTGGATCGCCGAGCGCTGCGAGCAGGTCGGTGGCCTGCGCCACCAGATGCTCGACGCGGTCCACCTGGCCGAGTCGAGTTGCGGCCAAGAGCAATTCGCCCAGAGGCAACAGCGCGAACAGGTCGGTCGAGTATTCGGCGATCACGTTCTGGGCCTGGGTCCAAGCCGTGATCAGTGACCCTGCGTCACCGGACCTACGAGCCAGGCCCACTCGAATCGCGTGCAGGAACAATTGGTTGCGCACGTGTGACACCGGAATCCGGAGTGCCTCGATCGCGACGCCTGCTTCGGCGGTATCCCCTCGCAGCATCGACGCCCAGGCCCCGACGAGGCTCAACCTGGTGTGCGCTTCCGATCCCGCACGGTGCTCGGGAAGTGCTCGCGCCACGATGGAATCGACACGGGGTAGGTCGCCGCAGTGCACCGCGTGCAGCGCCGAGACGGCAGCGGCAGTATCCGGGGTGCACGAACGATCGGAAGTATTGCCCGTCAACGTCATTGCCCGCATCAGTGCGTTGGCAGCGGCACTCGACGCGGCTGCGCTCCGCGAATCGATCGACCCGATCACCCCGGTGACGAGCAGACTGCCCGACGCGATACTCGACGTCGGTGCGAGGGCAGTCACGGCAGCCATCGAACGGTCGGCGGCGCTGCGATCACCGGCCGCCGCGGCCGAGAGGGCAGCCCACACGGCGTCGGGTCCGAGCCGATCCTCGCCGAGCCACGCGAACAATTGCGCACTGCGCGAGGCCATTCCACGTTGCGCGGCAACAGACGCCGACACCCGCACCGCCGTACGCAGATCCGTCGCATCGAACCCGGCAGCGCCGTCGAGAACCACATCGGCGAATCTCGCCGCCTCGTCCGGATTCCCGGTGGCAGCCGCGACCTCGGACCGCCTCGCAGCCAGCGCCGCCGAGTCGAATCCCGCGTCGACCGCCGCGTCGTACAGGGCACCCGCGGTTTCGACAGCAGCAGAATCGGCTTGCTGCACAAGGAAATCTGCGAGACCCGGATGTACGACGCCTCGCTCTGCCAACGCACGTGCCGCGGTGGCGTCGAGCAGGCGGGATCGGGTGGCGATGTCGGTGACGGACGAGAGCAGGGCTCGGCAGCGCGCCTCTCCGATCATTTCGATCAGCGGGGCCTCCGCGGACGGAATCAACGTGCCCGTGGTGTCGAGCAGGCCGGAGCTGCAGGCCAGGTCGACGATCGACTCGACATCGGTCGCGCGTGCCACGATCTGCGCAGCCGACGCAGGGTCGGGTGTGATGCCGAATCGGGCTGCGAGCAGCAGTGCCCGCGTGTTGTCGGTGGTCTCGATCAGCATCCGACGGTGTTGTTCGGCAACGGATTCGGCGACCGCGCGCAGTGGAGCCGGATCGGAACGGTCGCCGCCGAGCGCGCCGATAGCCGCGTCGACGGCGGCGAGAATTCCGCCGGTCGCCTTGGCGACGGCACCGGCGAGTGACGCCGAGATCGGTCGAACGGTCGCTGCTGCTCGCGCCGCGATGGCCACCTTGTCCAGCGGAACCAGAGTCAACCGGTTGGAACCGGCGGACGCGACGAGCTTCTCGATGCGGGAATCGAAGCTCCGCGGCGCGGTGGCGACGATCAGGGTGATGTCCGAGCGTGTTGCCGCCGCTGCGATCTCGTCGAGACGCTGCTCCGACAGCAGGTGCGCGTCGTCGACGAGAACCGTCGAGCCGGACGGCGCGTCGGCGATGGTGCCCGTGCACACGTCCACCGTCGACGCCACGGAATCGAGAACCGCGGACCGACCGGAGCCGTTGACTCCGACGACGACATGGAAACCGTTGGCGACGAGCGCATCACGCACGAAGCGATCGGCGCGCTCGATGCCGACGAGCGATGATCGAGTGCTGGTCACCGTCGACCTATCGGCCGGTCAAGCCGCCGAGGGCTCCGCCGAGCCCGTCACCCACGCCGCCGACGACACCGCCGAGCCCGTCACCGACGCCGCCGACCACTCCGCCGAGTCCGTCACCGACACCCTGTCCGACATCGCCGAGGGTGGGACCCTGGTAGCTGGGAACCTGCACGCTCGGTGCTTGCGGAACCTGTACCGCCGGAGGCTGGTAGTTGGGAACGGTCGGAGCGGCGACCGAAGGGATGGTCGGCACCGTGGCCGCGCCGTTGTCGGCCGGGGCAGGCGATCCCGCGACCGGAGCACCGGTGGCCGGATCGATCTGCGTCACCGTTCCGTCGGCGTTGACCACCGTGGTCGGCGCACCCTCGGAACCGGGTGCGGCAACACCGTTCTCACCGGTCGCCGGCGTCGTCGTCGCGGCATCGGCCACCGCAGCGCTGGTTCCCGGTGTCTCGGTGCTCGAGATCGAGGTTTCCGCGTTCGATTCGGCCGGAGTGGTGTTGTCGGAAGTCAATGCCGTGCCCACCGACAGGCCTCCGCCGGCGAGAAGCGCGAGAACGAGGACGGATCCGGCCACGACACCGGCTTTCTTGCGACCGGACATTCCTGCGTCGGAGTCGACGGCGGTGGGCGTCGGTGCGGGCCGGGGAGTGGGGCGAGGCATCGGGGCGGCTGCCGCAGCGGACGCCACGGCCGTGGTGGGTGCCGCAGCCAGTGCTGCGGCGTTGTCTGAGGCGGTCGCGTCGGCGATGTCGCTGCCGAGTATCGCGGCACCGACTGCGACGGTCAGTTCGGGTCGCGGTCCGGCCACCACGGGTGCTCGCAGCTCGGACGACATGAGCTCGGCGACCAGTGGGATGGCCGAACTGCCACCGACGAGTACCACCTGGTCGATGTCGGAGACGTCGAGGCCCGCGGCCGTGACGGCGTCGCGTACCACCCCGATCGACGCCAGCAGTGATGCTCGCACCAGTTCTTCGACCTCGGAGCGCACCAGGCGTACCTCGGTGTGCAGGCCCGGGAGGTCGACCGTCAGTGACGTGGAGGTGTCGTAGGAAAGCTGTTCCTTCGCCTCGCCGCAGCGGGCCCGCAGTTCCACGAGTGCGCCGACGGTATCGGGGTCGAAGGGATCGAACTCGAAGGATTGGCTTCCCGAGACGGTGTCGAGGACGTACTGCATGATCGCGTGATCGAACTGCGCTCCGCCGAACTCCTCCGAATGCACTCCGGTTCCGACGGTGCCTGCCTCGGAGCCGGTGCGCATCAGCGTGACGTCGAGTGCGGTCGCGCCCAGGTCGTAGACCACGGCCAGGCCGTCGGCCTGTGGGCCGCGCGTCACTTCGAGCCACCGCATCGTGGCGACGGACTCCGGTACCAGCGTGACGTCGGTGAGTCCCGCGCGCTCGAGCGCTTCACCGAGAACCTCGGCGGTGTACGCCGTCCAGCGAGTGGGGTGGGTGACGACGACGGTAGGAGCGGCATCGGTCCCGGCGGAGACCTCGGCGACGAGTGCGCGAGCAGCGGTGGCGTACAGGTCCTCGGCTCGGTGACTGCGGCCGTCGTCGTCGATCAGTTCCACCGGATCGCCCACCCGGTCGGCAAATCCGCTGATCAGATTGCGCGTCGAACGGTCCCAGAGCTCTGCCAGACGCGGGGCCTCGCCCGGACGGAGGTCGAGTGCCGAACGCTTGACCACCGAGGTGACGGGTTCGGTGTCCAGAGCAGCCACCGCCGTCACCGAACCGATACGTATGCCGAGCCCTGCGTTCATCGTGGTGTCGCCGCCTTCGTCTCGCACTGCCGTCAGTACTACTGCCGTCACACGCACTGTCGGCAGTGGCCGATTATTCGTTACGTCTCACAGCAGGTTAGAGCGCACAACGAGTGAAATCCCCTAAAGCGCCGAGATCCCCTAACCGAAGTCCCCTGGCAACCCCCGGGGGAGTGGGGGGATCCGCCCCGTTGGGCGGGGGCTCTTCGGTGCCTAGCGTTGTGATCAACCACGAAGCACCACTCGTCAAGGAGACCCACGATGGCTACCAACGCCGTACTCGATTTCATTCTCGGCCTGCTGCGCGACGACCAGGCTGCAGCCGCCTACTGCGCCAACCCCGAGATGACGCTGGCCGCCGCGGGACTCGGCGACGTCACCCACGCCGACATCGTCGCCGTGGCACCCCTGGTCGCCGAGTCGGGACTGTTCGCCGGCGCAGGCAGCCAGCTCTCGGCCATCCTGGGCGCAGGCGCATCCGCCGGCCTCGACGGTGCCCTCGCCGGCGGCGCGAGCCTCGGTGGCGGATTGTCGGCCGGGCTCGGACTTGCAGCAGGCGCAGTGGCGGGCGGCGGACTCGCAGCAGGTGGCAGCCTGACCGGCGGAATCGACGTCGCGGGTGAGATCGAGGCATCCCTGCAGGCAGCACTTGCCGCAGCATTGGCTGTCGGAGGCCAGATCGGTCTCGAGCTCGGAACCGCGTTCGGCGGCGCATTCGACGCCCTGCTCGGCGCAGGCGCAGGTATCGGTGGCGGTCTGGATCTGGACCTCGACGGTCTGCTCGGCGGAACCGTCGGGCTCGGCGCTGCACTCACTGGACTGATCGGAGCAGGCGCAGGCATCGGCGGCGAGATCAGCGGAGACATCGCCGCACAGCTGCAGGCAGCACTCGACGCCGCCATCGGCGCGACCGGTGCCGTCGACCTCGGCGCACTGGCCGATATCCAGGGCGGCCTGGCCGGCGCTCTCGGTGCGGTCTTCGGAGTCGGCGGAACCGTCGGAGCCGATCTCGGTGCCGCTCTCGGCGGAGTCTTCGACGCGGTACTCGGTGCGGGAGCCGGACTGGACATCGCAGGTGACCTCGGTGCCGCTCTGACCGCGGGAATCGGCGGCGCACTCGGCGGACTGGGAACCATCGGAGCCGATCTGACCACCGACATCGGAGCTGCACTGGACGGCGCACTGGGAGCCGGTGGCTCGTTGGTCGGCGACATCGCCGGTGGAGTCGGTGCGAGCCTCGGCGGGCTCTTCGCGGCAGACGGTGCCATCGCAGGCTCGATCGGTAGCGCGCTCGGAGCCGTCCTCGACGCCGGAGTCCTCGCTGACCTCGACGTCGACGCCCTGCTCGCCGCAGGCGGCAGCGTCGGCGCAGTGGTCGGCGGCGCACTGGGAACCGCACTCGACCTCGACACCAGCGCAGTCGGCAGCCTCACCGCCGCTCTCGACGCAGCACTCGAGGGCACCGTCGGAGCAGCAGCAGGCATCGGCGGCGAACTGGCCGGCGGACTCGAAGGCGGAGTGGCAGGCGGCCTCGAGGGCATCCTCGGCACGGCATTCGGCGTCGGCGGCGCAGCCGGAGCTCAGCTCGGAACCGCACTCGAATCGGTACTCGACACCAGCGCCGCACTCGACCTCGGAGCCGCACTCGGAGCCGGAGCGGATGTCAGCGCAGGACTCGTCGGCGCGATCGACACAGCGGTCGCAGCCGGAGCAGACCTCTCGGGAACCGTCGAAGCAGCACTCGCCGGAGTCGGCGGAGTGGGCGCAGACCTGTCGGGCGGCCTGGCCGGACTCGGCGGAGTGGGCGCGGGCCTGACCGGTGGCCTGGCAGGCCTCGGAAACGTCGGTGCTGATCTGACCGGTGGCCTGGCGGCCGTCGGCAATGTGGGTGCAGATGTGACCGGTGGTCTGGCGGCCGTCGGGAACGTCGGTGCAGATGTGACCGGTGGCCTGGCGGCCGTCGGGAACGTCGGTGCAGATGTGGCCGGTGGTCTGGCGGCCGTCGGAAACGTGGGTGCAGATGTGGCCGGCGGGCTCGCCGGTGTGGGTGATGCAGGTGCAGGCCTGACCGGTGGTCTGGCCGGACTCGGCAGCCTCGGCGGCGGAATCGCAGGCGGAGTTGCGGGCGGCGTCGCAGGCGGCGTGGATGCTGCGGCTTCGGCCGGTGCAGGCCTCGAAGGAGCCGTCTCCGGTGGCATCAGCACCGGACTCGACGCAGCAGCATCCGCAGGTGCGGGCCTCGAAGGTGCCGCGGGAGCTGCAGGCTCGGTTGCCGGTGGCCTCGAAGGTGCCGCGGGAGCTGCAGGCTCGGTTGCCGGTGGCCTCGAAGGTGCCGCGGGCGGAGTCGTCGATGCCGGAACCTCGGTGGGTGGCGAGATCGCATCGAACGTCGGAGCGGGACTCGACACCGGTGCCTCGATCGGAGGCGACTTCGCGTCCGCTGTGGGTGCGGGTTTGGATGCTGGTGCGGACGCTGCGGCTTCCGCGGGCGGCGGGTTTGATTCCGCTGCCGACATCGGTGGCCAGGCCGCTGGCAGCCTCACCGGTGGCCTGCAGTCGGGTGTCGAGGGACTGGCAGACGCCGGCGGCAGCCTCTCCTCGGCGGCGTCGGGATCGTTCGATTCCTCCAGCTCGTTCGATTCCTCGGCTACCGCGACCGGCACCGGCTGGTCGAGCGTCGACTCGGACGTCTTCGGACAGGGCGAGACCGAGTCGAGCTTGTTCAGCGAGTCCGGCCTGCACGGTTCGGTGGATTCGGCAGCCGACTCTCTGGGACATGTGACCGTCGATCACGACATCGACCCGATGCAGCCCTGATCGTTCGCCTGCGGGTAGACAACGACATGACTCGGCCCCGAGTGTTCGCCAGCACTCGGGGCCGAGTCGTCGCTAGAGTTCGTTCGGGGCGCGCAGGAGTTTTTCGAGCCTGCGGGATGACCTGGTACTGCGGAAGTCGACGAGAACGGTTGTGAACACGAGCGTATGGACGGGCAATCTACGGAGCTGGCCGAGCTACTGAGCCGTACCGCGGCGGTGGCGACATCGGCGGGAAGATCCGACCTGGTGGATCGAGTCCAGGCGGCGCGCTCGAGAGTGTTGGATCCACGTCGACGCATCATCGTGGTCGGACCGCTCAAGCAGGGCAAGAGCCAGTTCGTGAACTCACTGCTCAACCTGACGGTGTGCTCGGTCGGAGACGACGAGACCACCGCCATCCCGACGGTGGTGTCCAACGCCGAGAGCCTTTCCGCGCAGCTCGTACTCGCCGATCCCGGCAACGAACCGATCCGAGTGGACGTTCCTCCCGAGGAGATCACGACGGTCACCCCGGCAAGTCCGCTGGCCCAGGGCCGGGAAGTGTTGCGTCTGGACATCGGGGTGGCGAGTCCACTGCTCGCCGACGGTCTGGTGCTGGTCGACACCCCCGGCGTCGGTGGCCACGGAAATCCGCACGCTGCAGGCACATTGGGGCTCATTCCGTCGTCCGACGCGGTGCTCGTCGTGTCCGACGCCTCCCGGGAATTCACCGAGCCGGAACTGTCGTTTCTGCGTCAGGTGCAGGGCCTGTGCCCGGCCGTGGCGGTGCTGATCACCAAGATCGATCTCTATCCGCACTGGCGGCAGATCGTCGAGGCCAATCGTGGACACCTGGACCGCGCGGGCATCGACGTGCAGATGCTGCCGGTGTCGTCTCTGTTGCGTTCGCACGCACTGCGTTTGAACGACGAGGAGCTCAACGCCGAGTCCGGCTTCCAGCAGCTCTACGCGTTCCTGCGTGACGACGTGGTGGCCCGGGCCGATGTGCTGGCACGCTCGTCGGTCTCGCTCGACGTCCGTTCGGTCACCGAGCATCTGACGCTGTCGTTCGGCAGTGAGCTTGCGGCACTGAAGGATCCGGAGCGCGCTGCCGCGGCCGTCGCGGGGCTGCAGCGCGCCAAGGCCGCCGCCGAGGAGCTGCACAAGCGGTCGTCGCAGTGGCAGCAGACACTCGGGGACGGTATCGCCGATCTCGCCTCCGACATCGATCACGACTTGCGCGACCGGTTGCGACGCGTCACCCGGGAAGCCGAGGAAACCGTCGACGAGGGGGATCCGGGCAAGGACTGGCCGCAGCTCGGCGAGTGGCTCGAGGAACAGATCGCTGCGTCGGTGGGCGACAACTTCGTCTGGGCTCACGAACGGGCACTGTGGCTTTCGGAGCTGGTGGCCGAACACTTCGCGTCCTCCGGGGCGGCAGCCCTACCCGATCTCGACGTCGGCGATCTGGACAACGTCCTCGATCCCGTCTCGTCCCTGGCCGATCTGGAATCCGGTCGTATCGGAATCACGCAGAAGGTTCTGGTGGGAATGCGCGGATCCTACGGCGGTGTGCTGATGTTCGGCCTGATCACAACGTTCGTCGGGTTGAGTCTGCTCAATCCGATCTCCATCGGCGCGGGTGTGCTGCTCGGCACCAAGGCGTACAAGGAGGACAAGGAGAACCGCGTCAAACAACGGCGTTCCGAGGCCAAGATCGCGATCCGACGTTTCACCGACGACGTCAGCTTCCAGGTGGGCAAGGAGTCCAAGGACCGGCTGCGGCAGATTCAGCGAGTGCTGCGTGATCACTTCACGTCCATCGCCGAGCAGACGCTGCGGTCGCTCAACGAGTCGCTGCGCTCGGCGCAAGAAGCCGCCGCCGCCGACAACACCGACCGCGCTGCTCGCATCGCTGCGCTGGAGAACGACATGCGCGTGGTGGCCGAACTGAATGCTCGGGCAGTGGGACTCGTCAAGGACGTCGCGGTATGAGCGTGGCGGCTCTGGCCAGGGCACGCGACCTCATCTCGGCGGCACGATCGACGTACTCCGGTGATGCCGAAGCATCCTGGATGCTCGACGAATGCCTGTACCGCCTGGACGAGCCGCTGCGGGTGGCACTCGCGGGATCGCTCAAGGCCGGCAAGTCCACACTGCTCAATTCGCTTGTCGGGCAGGACATTGCTCCCACCGACGCAACGGAATGCACGAAGGTCGTCACGTGGTACCGGAACGGCGTCGCTCCCGCCGTCACGGCCTGGTACGACGGTGACCGGGCTGCGAACGTGCCGGTGCAACGCCGGGACGGACGATTGACCTTCGATCTCGGGTCATTGACGGCCGCGCAGGTCGACCGACTGGACGTCGAATGGCCTGCGAGCGCACTGGCGCAGACGACGATCATCGACACCCCCGGTACCTCGTCGCTCTCGCGAGACGTGTCGGCGCGTACGTTGGCGATGCTCACGCCCGAGAACTCGTCCTCGGGTGCAGACGCCGTCGTCTATCTGCTGCGCACGCTCAATGCGACCGACGTGTCGTTTCTGGGGCAGATCGGTGCGCACGTGGGCGGTGATTCGGGACCGCTCGGTGTGATCGGTGTCGTCTCGCGCGCCGACGAGGTGGGGTCGGGGCGGATGGACGCGATGATGTCGGCCAAGGAAGTCGCTGCGCGATTCGCGTCCGAACTCGAGGCCACCGGCCTGTGCCAGGCGGTGGTTCCGGTCGCGGGTCTGCTGGCGCTCGGTGCGGAAACGTTGCGGCAGAACGAGTTCTCGGCATTCGAGATGTTGGCCACGGTGCCGACCGAGGATCTGCAGTTGGCAATGCTCTCGGCCGATCGATTCGTCCGTGCAGAAAGCACGCTACCGGTCGACGCGGCGCTGCGGGCCAGCATCGTCGACCGTTTCGGGCTGTTCGGTATTCGGATGGCCGTGACGTTGATTCGGCTCGGGGTACGCGATTCGCCCACGCTGGCCGCCGATCTGGTCGAGCGCAGCGGGCTGACCGAACTTCGGTCGGTGATCGACGTGCAATTCGGTCAACGCGCCGACCAACTGAAGTTGCACTCGGCTCTGGTTGCCCTGCAACGGATTCTGGAGTTCCGTCCGGAATCGCATGCGCTGCGCACCGAAGCCGGACGAATGCTCGCCGATGTGCACGGCTTCGCCGAATTGCGTCTGCTCGGCCGATTGCGCTCCACCACACCGAAACTGCCCGACGGCGGACTGCTCGAGCTGCAGCGCATCATCGGCGGCTTCGGCATCGCCGCCACCGAACGCCTCGACCTGCCTCCCGATGCCGGTCACGTCCAACAGCGAGACACCGCGCTTGCGGCGGTACACAAGTGGCGAGCACTGTCCTCGCATCCACTGTTGGACCGATTCACCTCGACCTCGTGTGCCACGGCGGCCCGCAGCGCGGAAGGAATACTGGCCTCGCTTGCGTGAGCCGAATTCGGTCACTCGGTCGACGTCAACCAGTCCATGGCTTCGCGTAGCGGCATCGGTCGCGCGATGTGGTACCCCTGAGCCATGTCGACACCGATCGTCGTGACGTAGTCCCACATCTGTTGATTCTCGACACCTTCGACAACGATCTCTGCTTCGAGGGCATGCGCCAGATGCACAGCAGCGGAGAGAATCTCGGCACCGCGGGAATGCGTGAGGGCGCGTTGAAGCAAGGATCGGTCGATCTTGATGATGTTCGGTTCGAGTCGATCGAGCAGTTCGAGATTCGAGTATCCCGTGCCGAAGTCGTCGATGCCGATACCGGCACCGAAGCGACTGAGGATGCTCAGAGTGTCCCGGGCTCGGCCGTGTTCGTCGACCAAAGCGGCCTCGGTGACCTCGATGACCAGTTTCTCGAAGCCGCCGGGTGGCCACCACGTGATGAATCGATCGATGATTTCGCGTTCGTCGAGTTCGGTTCCCGAAAAATTGACCGATACCCGCGGTCGGTCCTCGCCCAGCTCCTGCTCCAGCACGGCCAGATCTGCGTCCAGCAGCGCGAGCACAGTTCTACCGAGCGCCCTGAGATGGCCTGTCTGAGTGGCATGTTCGATGAATTCCTGGGCAGCGACAATCGTGTCGCCCCGCTTCCATCGAACGAGGGCCTCGAGCATGGTGGGACGTCCGGTCGAGACGTCGATTATGGGCTGGTAGTAGAGCTCGAAACTCTGGTTGCGGAAGGCTTCTCCCAGTTCGTGCCGCATCGCCGCTCGGTCGTCGGCTAGCTTGTTCATGCTGGGAGCGAAATAGACGTGTCTGTCCCGTCCGCTGTTCTTGGCCTCGTACATCGCAGTGTCTGCGTTGTGCAGCAGTTCGTCCGCGGTTGCGCCGTCGCCCGGGCTGACCGCGATGCCGATGGACGCCGCGACGTAGGCCGTCGAGTCCGTCAGGGCTATCGGGGCACGGACATCCTCGAGAACTCGAAGGGCGAGGATCTCGAGCCCGTCGAGGTCCTCACCGCGGGTGACGAGCATGGCGAATTCGTCGCCACCGAGTCGACCGACGATGTCGTAGCGTCTCGCCGCCTGCTGCAAGCGCGATGCGACGGTTGCGAGCACCGTGTCGCCTGCTCGATGGCCGAAGCGATCGTTGATCTCCTTGAAACCGTCGAGGTCGATCCACAGCGCGGCGATCCTGTTGGGCGACGTCTCGAGGAGGTCGGCCAGGCGGGATCGGAGAAATTGTCTGGTCAGAAGGCCGGTGTGACGATCGAATTGCTCCCGTGCCGCCAGATCGGCGCTGATCTCGCGAATGCGCGAGGTGTCGTGAACCAACGCCACGGTGTGCGGCGCAGTGGGCGCGTCCGAACTTCTGGACACGGAGTGGAACTCGATACTGATCGGATGGGACGAGCCTTGTGCGTCGACGATCACCCAGTTGTCGACCGAGCTGTCGTCGGCATCTCGGTCGTCGGCCCGGTGGGCTGCGAGTGCTGCACCCGTTCTTCGATCGACGAGCATCGACAGATTGGTTCCCTCCAATTCCTGTTGTTCGAATCCGGTGATCGCGGTGAAGCCGGCATTGATTGCCACTATCCGGCTCTCGCGGTCGAGGACGACGATTCCAGCGGCGACGGTGCCGAACAGTGCCTCCAGAACGGCAGTTCGCTCGGTCGCTCGTTCCTGATGAAGATGACGCTCGGTGACGTCGACGGCGCTACCGATGACCAGTCGCTCGGCCGAGTCTCCAGCGCGTACGGCATGCGCGACCTCTTCGATCCAGCGGATCGATCCGTCGGGACGAACGATTCGGTACTCGCAGGTCCAATCCTGTTCGGCAGCAGCGGAAATGGAAGCAACCCGATCGCGGTCCTCGGGGTGCACGGTGGACAGCAGCAGCGTCGGTTCCGCCATGACTCGGTCGCGGTCGAGTCCGAAGGTCTCCTCGACTCGAGAATTGATGAACGTCAGGGTGCCTGCCGCGTTGCGTTGCCACACGACCTCGCGAATCGAATCTGCAACGAGGTGGAAGTTGTTCAGTGCGGCGTCGCGTGCCCGTCTCGTCGAGCTGATGTCGCCGACGTCGGTGACCACCACGATGACGCCTTGGACGTCGCCCTGTGAGCTCACGTAGGGCTGAGTTTGCAGCAGGAAGTCCGCATTGCTTCCGCTGATCTCGCGGATTCGCGACTGACGCTCGTCGAGTGTCGAGCGCAGATCGTCCTCGAGGCCGAGGATCTCGAGGGTCGTCGGTATGGCGACCAGCGATCGTCCGAGATCCGCGTCGATCAGCGAGAACAACCTCACCGCCAGTGGGGTGAATCGAGTGACTCGAAGTTCGCGGTCCACGATGATCAGGCCACTGGTCAGCGACGCCTGTATGTTCGTCAGGTCGGTGTTCGCCTGCAGCGCTTCGTTCGTTCTCGCTTGCAGTTCCTGGTTGAGGGTCGTCAACTCCTCGTTCGTCGCTTCCAGTTCCTCGTTGGCTGCCTGCGCCTCTTCCGTGGTGGCCTGAAGTTCCTCCGAGGACGCCTGAAGCTCCTCGTTCATCGCCTGCAGCTCTTCGTTCGAGGAGCCGAGGTCGGCAACGATGGCCTCCAGAGCCCGTTGCGTGGAGTGGAGTTCGGCGTTCACGTCGAAATCGGTGTCGGATCGGGAGTCATGTGGCTGTGCACCGGCTGGGGTGGACGGCGTTTCCTCGTGAAACGACAGAACGGTTCGGGTGATCAGCTCCATCGGTACGAGTGTGGCCGTGATGCGTACCCGAGATTGCTTGTCGGTCAACAACTCTGCTGTCGTGGTATCCGTTCTGTGCAGTCGTCTCAGCAGCGTACGCACCCCCAGACGAAAGGAATCGCGCAGTATCTCCGTCACAGCGCCGGTTTGCCTGCCTTCACCGACGCTGCACCACGCGGACACGTCACCGATGATCTCGACCACGACATCGCGTTCATCGAGTATCAGCATCGGGTCGGCGGTGACCTGGAGGATGCGTCGGTACGCGAGAGCTCCGTCCGCACGCCCCGGGGAACCGGCCCCGACCGGAAGGGAGCTGCCGTGGATCGGAGTCGTTCCGACGTGCCGAGTGACGGAGATGGAGGGCAATCGGCTCGAGTCGTCTCGACGGTAGATGCGGTGGGTGTAATCGACTGCGGTGAACACCGCATCGACGTTGGCGATTCGTTCCGAAAGACCCAGTACGAGAAGCCCATCCGGAACCAACGCGTAGTGACACAGATCCAACACTCGCGCCTGCAATCGCGGCTCGAAATAGATGAGAGTGTTGCGAAGGGAGATGAGGTGCACCCGAGGAAACGGGGGGTCGTATGCCACGTTGTGTCGAACGATGACCATGCACTCGCGTAGTTCCGGTGCCACCGCCCATTCCGACGCGGAGCGAAGCATCCATCTGTCACGGAGATGCTCGGGGACCGCGGTGACCGACGCGGCGGAGTATCGGCCGCGTCGAGCGACGCTCAACGCGGCCTCGTCCAGATCGGTGGCGAAAATCTTGAGTCGGCCGTTGAGGGCAGTGCCGGCATCGGAAAGCCCGAGTGCCTCGGCCGCCAGCATGGCGATCGTGTAGGCCTCTTCTCCGGTGGCACATCCGGGTATCCAGAGCCTCAGCTGCTCGTCCGAGGCCAAGGATCGGGCCAGTGCGTCGAGTCGCGAGCGCACACTTTCCCAGACTGCGGCGTCGCGAAAGAACGAGGTCACGCTGACGAGGATCGATCGAGCGAGGGCGTTGGCCTCGACGACGTCGGTCGACAGCGCGACGGCATAGTCGGTTGTGGTGAGTCCCTTCCCCCGCCTGCGTCGCTCGATCTGCCGGCTCAAGGTGGAACGTTTGTAACCCGAGTAGTCGACCCCGGTGATGCGGCGCAATGTCTCGACGATCGAATCCAGATCTGTGGTGTCGACTTCGGATTCGTCCTCCGGGACTGTCGCCTGCTCCGACGGTCCGGTCGACGGAGCAGGAGAGTCTTCGGAGAAGTCGGCAGCTGCATCGTCCGTCTCGCGTGCGGTACCGAACAAGAGGTCGTGGAGTTCGGCAGCGATATCTTCCGGTGCAGCGGTGATGTTGACCGATCCGGTGTCGAGTGCAGAGTGAGGCATCTGGCCGAACTCGGCCGTCGATGGATCCTGAGCGGCCATCACCCCGCCGCCTTCTCTGATGGACTCCGAGCCGATGGCACCGTCGCGGCCGGTGCCGGACAGGATGATTCCGACAGCGTCCGGCCCGTATTCCGCTGCCAACGACACCAGAAGACGATCGATACTGGGCCAAGGTCGCTTCTCTGCGCTCGGTACCGGTAACCGAATCGATCCCCCGGACACCTCTATGTCGCAACCAGGAGGCCCGACGTAGACGACGCCGCGCTCGACGGCCTCGCCGTCCCGCGCTGTCTTGACCGTCATGGTCGTGTGCTGCGCCAGTAACTGGACCAGAACACTGTCGGTGTCCGGTGCTCTGTGTTGCGCAACGACGAAGCACCACGGTGCCGTCACCGAGACACCGGCGAGCAATTTCGCGAGGGCGTCGAGCCCCCCGGCGGAGCTACCGACCCCGACCACCCTCGACCTGCGGGTGTGCTCGGCCTGTTCGGTCATGACACCCCCGTTTGTCGGCCCCCACTCAACCACAGAAGATCGGTGGCCGCGCCCATACTATTGCCTGTGACGTCGGTCCGGACCGTTCCGTCGATCAGCGGTTCGAGTCGTTCGTCAGTGCCGAGGCAGCAGGGCGACCACGGTCGCAGCGGCAGCCGTGCCCGCCACGACGAACGGCCCCCACTGCAGAACGCCGCCGAGCAGCGCGGAGGCGTCGGACACGAAGGTCGAGAACGTGACTGCCGCTCCGATGGTCAGGATTCCGACCGCTCCCATCAGGACCTTCGACGACACCGCCGCGTTGCGCAGCAGATTCAGTGCGACGAATCCCAGCAGCACGAGCACCGCTGCTGCGGCACCACTGGACAGCAGCGTGGCCGAGGCGGTGTTGCGGACGTCGGCGGCACTTGCCGTCGAATCCTGCTGTGACACTGCAGTTTCGACGCCGGAGAGCACGGACTCCCAATTCAGCGCGATGACGGCGGCCAACGCGAGGATGAGAGCCGCTGTCAGAGTCCACAGCGCGCTCGCGCCCTTGGGTAGGACCGACCGAGATGGCTCCTGCCGTGGCCGCAGCGGTTCGACGGCAACATCGGGCCGCGGTGGTTGCGGACGGGGAGGCATGGGCCTCCGCGATGTCGGGTCGTTCTGTTCTTCGGCCACGGGCAGAAGTCTATCCGTCGGTGGGGGAGCTCTGCGGTCTCAGCGCAGCACCACCGGCACACCCTCGTACGGGCGCAGCGTCATCGGGAAACTGTTCAGTTCGTCCACCGTGGCGATCTCGTTGTCGTCCGATACATCGACGGCCGTGGTGCCGGGCACCAGGTGCTTCGACTGGATGGTCGCGCTGATCTCCTCGGACGAGAAGTTGAGCACCGTCGCCTGGATGGTTCCCTGCCCGAGTTCGTGCACCATCACCAGCAGACCCTTGTGCGAGACCGTCGGGATGTCGATCTGCTGGGCGGTGGCGATACCGAACTTCTTGCGCAACTCGATGATTCGCGCCAACTGGCGGGCGAACGACTGTGGATCCGCCAGCTGCTCCGGGAGCGAACCGTACAGGCTGCGCCCGCGGGGGATGCCGGATTCGGAGCGCACGGCCTCGGGGAAGTACCCCATCAGATCGTGTGCGCCGCGGTTGATCCAGCGGGTGTCGCCTTCGCGGATGAGGTCGTCGACCTCCTCGGCATCGATCGGCAGGATGCCCAGTAGATCCCAGCCGGACAGGGCGAACACGCCCGGTTGCAACGCGTTGTACATCGCGAGCAGCAGATGGGCCCGCTTGACCGTCTCGATGTCGCGCTCGTCCATCCGGTCCAGATCGCGAATGCCGAGCGACGCGGTGATCACACTTGCTGTGGTGCAAGCGATTCCGTTGGTGGTGAATGTCCGGTTGTACGGCGCCCAGCGCCCGGTGAGTCGATCGGTCAGCTCACCGCGGATCCGGTCGCCCAGATCGCTGCCCTTGACCGCCTCGCCGCCGTAGGTGAACTCGTCCTCGGCGTGCAGGGTGGCGAAGTGGATGAGCTCGAACGTCATCTCGTCGTGGTTCTGCAACGCGTGCACCAGAGACGCCGTGTCGACGCCGTGATCGCGCGCCAGAGTCATGGTGAGCCTGAGGAACTCGGTGTTTCCCATGACGAGCGCATGCTGGTAGGCCGGGCGATTGATGAAGTCGTACGACAGGTCGGCACCGTTTTCACCCATGGCCTTGATGTCGTCGATCGTCAGGTTCAACTCCTGGAAGGTGAACCCACCCATCTTGCGCACCACGCTGGCGATCAGGTGGTTCGCGGCCTCGGACAGCGGGTGGCCCTCGGACCAGCCCGGGCCTTCGGCTCGACGCTCGACACCGAGAAAACCGTTGGCGTCCAACCGCAATGCGCCTGCACCCAGATCGGCGATGGAATGGCACGCGTCGCCGATCACCAGTCGCATGCCGGCGAAGGAGGGATCGAGCCAGTTGATCGACGGCTGACCGGCCTTGAAGTAGTGCAGGTACACCCAGCGACGCTCGATGCCGTCGATGCCGACGACGGGAGGTGTTGCGCTCCAGTTGGTTTCCTTCACGCCGAGCTCGTAGAAGATCACGCGCTGCAGCTGGCCGATGATGTATCCGGCGCGGGCGAGATTGGCCTCGGCCTCGGCGTCGATGTTCTGCGAATCGGCACCGGCCCGCACACGTGGCAACAGATGCCAGTCCTGCGGTTCGATTTCGACCATGTGGTAGATGCCGGGGTAGTCCGCGACGGCCATCTCGGCGAGTCGGAAGTCCGCACCTTTACCGGTGTGGCCGGGCACGATGTCGTCGATCACGATGCCGTCGTACGCCGACGCCACCACGCAGAGGCGTCGGAACTCCTCTTCCGATCCGAACGCGGGGTCGATCTGCATGCCGATGCGGTCGAAGTGGCCGTCGACCGAGGGAGTCGGACGCCAACCGTGGATGCCGCCGGCCACCTTCACCGGGCCGGTATGCACTGCGGTGACACCGATTTCGGAAAAGGCCTGCCACAGCTTCTCGTCACCGAGTGTGCTCAGGAAGCTCGTCTGCGGGGCGTTGATCACCGAGATGGGATACGCGGTGAACCACACCGGTGCGCGCTCGACGGCGGCGCGAGGATCGGGGTCGGCATACGGGTTCTGCCACATGCTGCCCTTGCCCGAGAGTTGCTCGGCAATGAGCTTGGCGTCGCGCAGCATCGACTGTTCGGTGAGCCAGTCCACGTACTCGGGATTCGAGGCCACCGGTTCGCTGTCGGGTGTGGGGTTGCTGCTCCTGTTGGCGCGACGCACCGAAGGTCGAAGTGGTTTCGGCCGAGCCGGATAGAACTTCTCGTCGTAGGTGATCTCGCTCGGTTCGTGCTGCACTTCGGGATCCATGTGCCTCCGTAGCCTCGCTTTTCCTCAACCCTACGTAGGGCGCGGCCGATCCGCAGGGTTGTGGTTCCCCTGATCGGCAACCGGTGAAACCTGGCTCACCGACCGGTGAAACCTACTCCGAACTACATGGATGTGATTCGTCAGGGGCGTTTTCCTTCGATATGCGAACGTCATCGAATCGAGACCGCCTGGTGTGGAATGTCGGAATCCGATAGGACATAGTGAGTTGAGTACCAACTGACCCATCTGTCACATCAGACTCATGAGTCACATCCCCCTCAGCTACAGGAGTTGTTCATGCGACGTCTTGCCCGCACATCGATCCTGGCCTCGACGGCCGCTCTGGCCGCCGCCATCGGTGCGGTTGCCCTCGCACCGGCCGCATCGGCCGAACCTGCCCCCGAACCCGTCGGCCCGCTCGGCTCGGTGGTTCTCGAAAGCCCCGACCTGGTGGTGACCATGGCCGCCGTCTGCGACACCACGGTCGAGGACGCACCCGAGGGCGGCGTCGTCGCACTTCAGGTCAAGGTGGACAACGTCGGTGCGGACGACGCGTCGAACGTCAACGTCAACTACGGCGCACTGCCGGGCGTGCAGGGTCAGAACACCGAGACGACCATCGAGGCAGGCGAAGCCACCACGTACACCGTGCCGTCGGTCGATCGTGAATGGATGGCCCGCCCCGCCGGTGCCGCAGCCTTCGCCAGCGCACTCGATGCGAACTTCCTCGACAACATCACCGGTGGACTGCTCACCCACAGCTGCATCCCCGCCCCGGTCGAGGAGCCTGCCGAGTAATTCCCCCCGCAACACTTTCTCCCCGCTGCGCCGCGACGATCCTCGTGATCGTCGCGGCGTACTGCTGTGGAGGGGCTTCGCCCCACGTGCACGAAACCTCGTAGCAGGGGTCGAGTTTTCGCGCACATGCGGCGCAGCCGCTCCCCCGGGGAACAAATTTGCCACACCCTCCGTTGTGCAGGTCAGCAGCCTTGAGTGGATGAGGCTCAAGTTGGAAGTTGACGCGACAAGACGCGTTGTGCAAACTTGAGCGGAGTTCGCTCACCCAGGGACTGAACCCCAGCACTAACAGGAGGAAACATTATGGCTCGTGCGGTCGGTATCGACCTCGGGACCACCAACTCGGTCGTGTCCGTCCTCGAGGGCGGCGAACCGGTTGTCGTCGCCAACTCCGAGGGATCACGCACCACCCCGTCGATCGTCGCTTTCGCCAAGAACGGTGAAGTGCTGGTCGGCCAGCCCGCGAAGAACCAGGCGGTCACCAACGTCGACCGCACGATTCGCTCCGTGAAGCGCCACGTCGGCACGGACTGGACCGTGGAGATCGACGGCAAGAAGTACACCCCGCAGGAGATCTCCGCGCGCACGCTGCAGAAGCTCAAGCGCGACGCCGAGGCCTACCTGGGCGAGGAAATCACCGACGCGGTCATCACCGTTCCCGCGTACTTCGAGGACGCACAGCGCCAGGCCACGAAGGAAGCCGGCCAGATCGCCGGCCTCAACGTCCTGCGCATCGTCAACGAGCCCACCGCGGCAGCTCTCGCATACGGCCTGGACAAGGGCGACAGCGAGCAGACCATTCTCGTGTTCGACCTCGGTGGCGGCACGTTCGACGTCTCGCTGCTGGAAATCGGCGACGGCGTCGTCGAGGTCCGCGCGACGTCCGGCGACAACCACCTCGGTGGCGACGACTGGGACGAGCGCATCGTGACCTGGCTCGTCGACAAGTTCAAGGCTCAGAACGGCATCGATCTGACCAAGGACAAGATGGCGCTGCAGCGTCTGCGTGAGGCTGCCGAGAAGGCGAAGATCGAACTGTCCTCCGGGCAGAGCACCTCGATCAACCTCCCGTACATCACGGTCGACGGCGACAAGAACCCGCTGTTCCTCGACGAGCAGCTCAGCCGCTCGGAGTTCCAGAAGATCACCTCCGACCTGCTCGACCGCACTCGTGCGCCGTTCCAGGCAGTGGTCAAGGACTCCGGCATCGCCGTCAAGGACATCGACCACGTCGTGCTCGTCGGTGGTTCGACGCGTATGCCCGCCGTCTCCGAGCTGGTCAAGGAGCTCTCCGGTGGACGCGAGCCCAACAAGGGCGTCAACCCGGACGAGGTCGTGGCCGTCGGTGCTGCACTGCAGGCCGGTGTCCTCAAGGGTGAGGTCAAGGACGTTCTGCTCCTCGACGTCACGCCGCTGTCCCTCGGTATCGAAACCAAGGGTGGCGTCATGACCAAGCTCATCGAACGCAACACCACCATCCCGACAAAGCGTTCCGAGACCTTCACCACCGCTGACGACAATCAGCCCTCGGTGCAGATCCAGGTCTTCCAGGGTGAGCGCGAGATCGCCTCGCACAACAAGCTCCTCGGCTCCTTCGAGCTGACCGAGCTGCCCCCGGCTCCTCGCGGCGTCCCACAGATCGAGGTCACCTTCGACATCGACGCCAACGGCATCGTGCACGTCACGGCCAAGGACAAGGGCACCGGCAAGGAGAACACGATCAAGATCCAGGACGGCTCCGGTCTGTCCAAGGAAGAGATCGACCGCATGGTCGCCGACGCGGAAGCTCACGCAGACGAGGACAAGGCTCGTCGCGAAGAGGCCGAGGTCCGCAACCAGGCCGAGTCCCTCGTCCACCAGACGGAGAAGTTCGTCAAGGACAACGAGGACAAGGTCGACGCCGAGCTCAAGGGACGCGTCGAAACCGCCATCGCCGACGCCAAGACGGCTCTCGCGGGCAGCGACATCTCGGCAGTCAAGACCGCCGTGGAGAAGCTCTCGACCGAGTCGCAGGCTCTCGGCACCGCCATCTACGAGGCTCAGGCCAAGGAGCAGGGCGGCGCAGAGGGTGGCGCGCAGGCCGCTGACGACGGTGTCGTCGACGCAGAGGTTGTCGACGAGCCCGCCGACGACACGGACAAGAAGTGACGTCGGAGAACACCGAGCAGGAACCGGTCACTTTCGTGGACAAGCGAAAGATCGATCCCGAGACCGGTGAAGTACGGGAAGGTGACGCAGTTCCGGAGCCCCTGGTGGGCACCGGGGCTGCGCCCCAGCCCGACTCGGTGGACGAAGGGACCGTCGACGGCGACGTAGTGGAAGACCCGCGTGACACGCAGGTTGCAGAGCTCACCGCAGATCTGCAGCGCGTCTCGGCGGAGTACACCAACTACCGGCGTCGCACCGATCGTGAGAAGCAGACCGGAGCGGAGAACGCGAAGGCGTCCGTCGTCTCGCAGCTTCTTCCGGTTCTGGACGACCTCGAGCGAGCCCGCCAGCACGGCGACCTCGAAACCGGACCGCTCAAGGCAGTGGCAGACAAGTTGGCAGGGGTGTTCTCGAACATCGGCCTGACCACTTTCGGAGCCGAGGGCGACGCCTTCGACCCGGCCATCCACGAGGCCGTATCCCACGAGGGCGACGGCAGCAGTCCGGTCGTCGGAACGCTGATGCGTCCGGGCTACAAGCTCGGCGAGCGCGTCCTGCGGACCGCGATGGTCGGCGTCGTGGACAGTGCAACACAAGAATCGGATGCACCCGCGTCCGACGAGCAGTAGAGAAATAGCGCGAGAGGAGGAAACGCCCGGTGAGCCAGCGGGAGTGGATCGAGAAGGACTTCTACAAGGAGCTGGGCGTTTCCTCCAGCGCGACTGCAGAAGAGATCAAGAAGGCGTACCGAAAGTTGGCCCGGGACAACCATCCCGACGCCAACCCCGGTAACGCCTCGGCCGAGAACAAGTTCAAGGCGGTCAGTGAGGCGCACGCCGTCCTCGCCGACCCGGCCAAGCGCAAGGAATACGACGAAGCACGAAAGCTGTTCGCCTCCGGTGGTTTCGGTAACCGTGGCGGAGGTGGATTCTCGCCCGGCGCAGGCGGATTCGGCGGCGGTGGACAGACCTTCGACGTCGGCGACATCTTCGGCCAGGGCGGCGGCGACGGCGGAATCGGTGACCTGTTCGGTGGCCTGTTCAACCGCGGCGCGCAGCAGCGTCCGCAGAACAATCGGCCCCGACGCGGCAGTGACGTCGAAACCGAGACCTCGCTGCAGTTCCGTGAAGCGGCACAGGGCGTCACGGTCCCCCTGCGGTTGACCAGCCCGTCCTCGTGCACCACCTGCCACGGCAGCGGCGCGAAGCCCGGAACCAGCCCGCGGGTGTGCCCCAAATGCAACGGCCAAGGCGTCGTCAACAGAAACCAAGGCGCGTTCGGCTTCAGTGAGCCGTGCGACGACTGCCGCGGTACCGGATCCATCATCGACGACCCGTGCGTCGACTGCCGCGGCACCGGAGTGCAGAACCGCACCCGCACCATCACCGTGCGCGTCCCGGCCGGCATCAGCGACGGCCAGAAGGTCCGGCTCGCCGGTCAGGGCGAAGCCGGCTTGCGCGGAGCACCGTCCGGCGACCTGTTCGTCACCGTTCGGGTCAAGCCCGACAAGGTGTTCGGCCGAACAGGCGACGACCTGACGGTGACCGTTCCGGTGAGCTACGGAGAACTGGTGCTCGGCACCACGCTGTCGGTGCCCACCCTCGAAGGGCGAGTCGGAGTGAAGGTGCCACCGGGCACCGTCGACGGCCGAGTGCTGCGTGTGCGAGGCCGCGGTATCCCGAAGAAGTCCGGTACCGGCGACCTGATGGTGACCGTCAAAGTTGCCGTCCCGCAGAAACTCGACGATGCTGCTACCGACGCTCTGAAGAACTATCTGGAAGCCGAGAAGGCCAGCGGATTCGACCCGCGGGCCGGGTGGGCAGGTGTGTGATGTCGGTCCCTCCCGAGGGCGGATCCGCGAAAGCTGGTGGCGGGCAAGCTGATCCCGACGCCCAGGTCTTCGTGATCTCCGTCGCGGCACAGTTGGCAGGTATGCACGCGCAGACGCTGCGTACCTACGACCGGCTCGGGCTCGTCACCCCGCATCGCACCACCGGCGGCGGTCGACGCTACTCGCCGCGTGACGTCGCACTGCTTCGCGAAGTGCAGCGACTCTCCCAGGACGAGGGCGTCAACCTCGCCGGCATCAAGCGCATCATCGAACTGACCAATCAGGTCGAGGCACTGCAGGCCCGGGTCTCCGAGCTGGCTCAGGATCTGGCCAACGTGCACGCCAGCTATCGCCGCGACCTGGTGCCAATTCAACGCAACGCCCTGGTGGTCTGGAAACCGCGCCACCAGCGCTGAATTCGAGGGTTCGCCCTTCACCGTTCACCCCCAACTGTTCGCAAAAGCGCGCGCGTTCGTCAGGTGCGCGCGGATTCGCCGGTGATCGGTCGCTATTCCGCGCGCGTTCGGCAAACGCGCGCGCTTTTGCGGCGTCGACCGGGGGCGTCGGCGGGGGCGAACCTGGCGTCGACTGGGCATCTGAGGTGGGGTCGATCCGCGGGTGTTGAGCCCGGGTCTCTGCTGCACACGTCCTCGCACACGCGCGCGCGTTCGTCAGGTGCGCGCGGATTCGCCGGCGATCGGTCACTATTTCGCGCGCATTCGGCAAACGCGCGCGCTTTTGCGGCGTCGACCGGGGGCGCTTTTGCGGCGTCTACCGGGGGCGCCCGGCGTCGACCGGCCTCCCACCGGCGTCGGCGGCGAACCTCCCGCACCTCGACCGGCCTCGACCGGGGCGACGGCATCGACCCCCGCGCGTGTGTGCGAGGTATTTCGCGTCGGCCCCTATCCTGGTTCACATGCAGGCGTGGAGTTCGACGGTTGTTCAGTATCATCGCCTTCGGAACGATCTTGCGGTGATCAGACTCGAAGGCGATGCTGTGCCGTTTCAGGCAGGCCAGTCGGTGTCGGTCACGGTTCCCCAGAACGCTGCTCTGACGCGGCGATACTCACCGGCGCTGCCGCCTTCGCGAGACGGGAAGCTGGAATTCCATGTTCGAGCCGTTCCGGCCGGTTGGGTGAGCGGTTCGATCGTCAACGAGACGCGGCCCGGTCATGTGTGGCAGATCAGCGATCCGCAGGGCAGTCTGCATGTCGACGATTCGGGGCGCGACGTCGTGATGATCGCGGGCGGTACCGGCCTCGCTCCGTTGCGTGCAATTCTGCTCGACCTCACGCGCCGCCCACAGCCACCGAACGTGACGCTGTTCGTCGGCGGCAAGTCGCCACGTGATCTGTATGCCGGCGACATGCTGTGGTTGATGGCGGCGGAGTTGCGGTGGTTGACGGTGGTACCCGTCGTCGACCAACTGCACGAGCCGTGGGCGTCGGATCGATGGAACGACCGCATTCATGCCGAGATCGGTTCCAGCGCAAAGTTTTTCGAGCCCGAGCATTGTTGGGAGGGCAGTGTGGCCGACGTCGTCGCCACGCAGGGGCCGTTCCCGGACCGCCAGATTCTGGTCTGTGGCTCGCCGGGAATGGAAGCGGCGACCGTGCGCGCGCTCGTCGAGATCGGCACACCACTCGACGCCATCCGCCGCTGAAGCGGGAAGCCCAGCAATCAGGGCAGCTGCAGAATCCGTCGTAGATGCGCCAGGTCTTCGGCGGATACCGTCGTGAATTCCGGCGGCGGGGCGTCGGCGATCGCTCGGGCCTTCGCGGCGAGCCGGCGTCCGGCATCGGTGAGTCCGATGATGCGGCGTCGGCGATCGTCGGGATCCTCGGTGCGCATCACCAAGTCGCGTTTCTCCAGCTCGCGAACGTTGAGGGATATGTACGGCGCATCGGACGCAAGAATCTCGGCCAACTCGGTCACCGTCCGATCGCCCGTGAGCAACTTGGTGAGCAGCTTGGCTCGCAGGAAGCTCATCCCGGTGGCGTCGGCGACGGCTCGGCGGGTGTCGTGCTTCTCGAGCATCAACGCGCGCATCTCGCGCCAGACGAGGGCTGCCTCCGAGTCGTTCATACGAGCACCGGTTGGTCGATTCGGTCGGCGGTCGAGCGGGCCCACCTGCCGGTGGTGACCACTGCGAGCACGGTGACGACCACGCCCGCGCCCGCGATGACGAACCATGCCGGAATTGCTGCGGCGGTGAAGCCGTCGGAGATCTCGCCGACGATGCTCGCCGTGACGATGGATCCGACGACGGCCACGCCGAGCGATTGACCCACCTGCCTGCTCGTCGACGCGATGGCGGATGCCACTCCGGCCTGACTGCGCGGCATTCCGGACACCGCGGTGTTGGTGATCGGGGCGTTGACCATGCCGAAGGATATTCCGAAAATCACGTACGCCACCGCAAGCCACGCGAACGACGTCGTCGGAGTCAGGCGGGTGAGCATCAGCGCCGAGGCGACGAAGCCGATTCCCGCGACGAGCAGTGGAATGCGCGCTCCCAGGGTGCCGACGATACGACCGGAGATCGGCGCGAAGATCAGCGTCATCAACGCCATCGGCAGCGTGTACAGACCGGCGTGCAGTGGTGAGTATCCGCGCACGTCCTGCAGGTAGAGGGTATTGAGGAACAGGAACCCGCCGAGGGACGCGAACGCGCACACCGCGATCACCGTCGCTCCGCTGAACGGCGCGCTCCGGAAGAACTTCAGTTGGATGAGCGGTTCCTCGACTCGCGACTCGACCACCAGCAGCCCGACGAGAGAGCCGACGGCGACGCCACCGGTGAACACGATCAGCGGCGATCCCCACCCCTTCGCGGGACCTTCGATGATGGTGAACACCAGGGACACGAGGAACGCGAAGATGAGGAACTGGCCGGCCGGATCGAACTTGCGTGAGTGGTCGGCCTTCGATTCCGGGACGAATTTCAGTGTCATCGCCAGAGCGAAGATCCCGACGGGGACGTTGATCCAGAAGATGGACTGCCAGCCGGCACCGGTGACGAGGATGCCGCCCAGCGCCGGGCCCGCCGACATCGAGATTCCGACGACGGCACCCCACATTCCGATGGCTCCGGCACGTTCTTTCGGATCGGTGAAGGTGTTGGTGATGATCGACATCGCGACAGGATTCATCATCGAGCCGCCGACGGCCTGCAGCATGCGGAAGGCGATGAGCCAACCGAGCGACGGTGCGACGCTGCACAGCAGGGAGCCGAGGACGAACGTTCCGGTGCCGATCAGAAAGAAGCGCTTGCGGCCGTACTTGTCGGCCATCGAGCCGCCGAGCATCAGCAGTGATGCCACGACCAGCGTGTATGCGTCGATGATCCACTGCAGACCCGATACCGATGCATTCAGATCTGCGCGCATCGACGGCAGCGCGACGTTGACGATCGTGTTGTCGGTGCTGACGAGAAACAGACTCAAGCAGCAGATGCCGAGCACGAGATACCGGTGTCGTCGAGTCAACTCGGCCACGTTCACCTCCGCGATAATGCTTGTACTTCTATAACTATTACATGAGTACTCCTAAATTGTTCGACGAGCAAGTGAGATGCGGGCAGGGCGCGCCCGATAGGGTGTGTGTCACAGACTTGCTCGATTCCGAATTGCTTGCTCGGTGAATGGAGAACAACAGTGGCTTCCGAGATCGCACCAGGCGACCTGGTTCAGGCGTCCGGTCACGCAGGCCCGTGGAAGGTGCTCGAGATCCGTCAGGGTCTGGCGTTGCTCGAGCATCACGACGGCCATCGGTTGTCGGTACGCACCACCACGGTCGAGGTGGTGCGGAAGGCGTCGAGCAGTGAAGGTTCGGCACGGCAGGCCGAGGCGGAGACCGACAGTCCCTCACTGTTCGACGAGAGCTGACCTACCTCCTCTTGCCGTCGACGGCGTATTTCTGGCGTAGCGACTTCGAGACCTGCTTGTACTCGCGCAGCTTCTCGCTGCGCGCTCGAGCGTCGTGCCTCGAGGTCGACCAGGCATTCTCCCGCAACAGTTTTCGGTAGTTGCCCAACCTTCTGTCGGTGAGCTGACCCGCATCGACAGCGGCGAGCACCGCACAGCCGGGTTCGTGTTCGTGCGCGCAGTCACCGAACCGACACGACGCGGCCAGCTCTTCGACGTCGGAAAAGGCGCTCGCCACAGCGTCTTCCGATCCCTGTACGCCCACGGAACGCAAACCCGGGGTGTCCAGCAGCACCAGGCTCGAGGAAGGGATCGGCACCAATTCCCGGTGCACCGTCGTGTGCCTGCCTTTGCCGTCGGTCGACCGGGTGGCACCGGTGGCGAGAACCGAACCGCCCAACAGGGCGTTGCCGAGTGTCGACTTTCCGGATCCCGACGGCCCGATCAGGGCGACCGTGCCGCGCAGATATGCTGCCAACGAGTCGATTCCGCCGTCCGACACCGCACTGGTGCTGCACACGGTGACGCCCGGCGCGGCGGCCAGCAGTAGCTCTTCGGCGACGCTTCCGCTGTCGGTCTTGGTGATCGCGACGATGGGAACAGCGCCGCTGCCCCAGGCGAGGGTGATGTAGCGCTCGACGCGACCGAGGTCGAGGGCGGTGTCCGACGCCACCGTGACGACGACGGTGTCGACGTTGGCTCCGAGAACCTGTGTGTCGGAGGTGGATCCGGCGGAGGCGCGTTC
Source organism: Rhodococcus sp. 05-2254-2 (assembly GCF_002259095.1). Taxonomy (NCBI): domain Bacteria; kingdom Bacillati; phylum Actinomycetota; class Actinomycetes; order Mycobacteriales; family Nocardiaceae; genus Rhodococcus; species Rhodococcus sp. 05-2254-2. Next base: position 358,506 of record NZ_NOZJ01000004.1, read on the forward strand.
GATGGCCGTGCGGCGAGGGAGGGTAGCGGTGAGCCTGAACGAGTCCAGTGTCACCCAATCTCCGGTGCAGATACCGGTGCCGGTGCAGCGGACGATGCCGCTGTCGGTGACGGCGTCGAATTCACCTCGGTCGACGCGAACGACGCGGGCGAGAGTTGTTTTCTGGGAGAGCTTTTCGAATTCGGTCAGCCAGTGCTGATCGAGGCCGTAGTGGTCGAGTGGAGACATGCGAGGTCCTTGGGGGAGGAGGAACGGGGGCTCGGGTCCGTCGATGTCCGGGTGGCCACGATGCCACCTCCTCACTGTCTCGATGCACGAAAAAACCGTCGACGGCAAAGTAGCAGCCGTCGACGGTGTCGGGAAAGCAATTTATCGGCTGAGGTTGGTGCCCTCCGCCGGCGCTGCGAGTGCGGTCAGGAAGGAGCGGGCCCAGCGATCGACGTCGTGCGCGAGCACCTGCCTGCGCATGGCACGCATGTGGCGTTTGCCTGCCTCGGGTTCCTGCTCCAGTGCGCCGATGATGGCGTCCTTCACGCTGTCCAGGTCGTGTGGGTTGCACAGGTACGCCTGGCGTAGTTCTGCTGCGGCACCGGTGAATTCGCTGAGCACCAGAGCGCCACCGAGGTCGCTGCGGCAGGCCACGTACTCCTTGGCGACGAGGTTCATGCCGTCACGCAGCGGAGTGACCAGCATGACGTCGGCAGCGACGAAGTAGGCCAGCAGATCGTCGCGGGGGATCGGCCGGTGCAGATAGTGCACCACGGGATGACCCACCTGGCCGTACTCGCCGTTGATCCGGCCCACTTGCTGCTCGATTTCGCCGCGCATGGCGACGTAGCTCTCAACGCGTTCCCGGCTGGGTGTCGCCAACTGCACGATGACGTTCTCGGCGGGATCGACGCGGCCCTCTTCGAGCAATTCGCGGAACGCGTTGAGCCGAACGTCGATTCCCTTGGTGTAATCGAGTCGATCGACGCCGAGCATGATGCGCTTCGGGTTGCCCAGATCCTTGCGCAGTTGCTTCGCGCGATCACGGACGGCCTTGGAGCGAGACTTGGTGTCGAGGTCACCGGAATCGATGGAGATCGGGAACGCGCCGACTCGCACGGTTCGGAAGCCGACCTGCACGACGCCCAGCTTGGACCGCACTCCGACGGTTCCGCGGGACGTGGTTCCCCCGGCGAGGCGTCGGGCAAGGTAGAGGAAGTTCTGCGCGCCGCCGGACAGATGGAAACCGATGAGGTCGGCACCGAGCAGCCCTTCGACGATCTCGGTGCGCCACGGCATCTGCATGAACAGCTCGATCGGCGGGAACGGGATGTGCAGGAAGAACCCGATAGTCAGGTCGGGGCGTAGCATCCGCAGCATCTTCGGAACGAGCTGGAGCTGGTAGTCCTGGATCCACACCGTCGCGCCCTGTGCTGCAGCCTCGGAGGTCTTCTCGGCGAAGCGGCGGTTGACTTCGACGTAGGCGTTCCACCAGTCGCGGTCGTACTCCGGCTTGACGATGACGTCGTGATAGAGCGGCCACAGCGTCGCGTTGGAGAAGCCCTCGTAGTACTGGGTGTATTCCTTCTCGCTGATCGTGACCGGACGCAGTTGCAGGCCGTCCTCGACGAACGGCTCGACGTCGATGTCCGAGACACCGACCCAACCCACCCAGGCACCCTTGTTGGCGCGCAGGATCGGTTCGAGAGCGGTGACCAACCCGCCGGGGCTTCGCTTCCATCGGGTGCTTCCGTCCGGAAGCTTTTCCAGATCGACCGGCAACCGGTTGGCTACGACGACAAAATCCGAACCCTGCGAGGCGTCAGCCACAACTGTCCAATCCGCTTGTAGATCTCTGGGGGAGCCAGTCCTGCGAAGGTGCTACTCGCTTTCGCCCTTCACAACAGGATCTATACCCAACATCGACAGCAACATGCGGCATTCGTCGGCATCGGTCGCGTAGGCCGCGACGACGCGCTGAGCCTGGCTGGCCGTCTCGTACTCGAGTGGGACGATGTCTTCGTCGGCGATGTCGTTGTCGGTCGAAGTCTTGGCAGGCATGGTGTTCTCCGTACTCTCTGCTGGGCTTACACGGTGTTCGTTGGTCCCGACTCTATGTAAATGTGGCGTCCCATCGCCACTTCCCGATGCCATAGGCTGCAGCAAATGACCGATTCTGTGCCGCTCCGCCATGCTCGGACAGTGGTGGAGGAGCCTTCTCCGGCCACCGGCTCCGCGATTCTGCGACGCACCGTTCGACGGCATCGCGCCCGACTGATCGTGTCGTCGCTGCTGTTCGGAGTGCATCAACTGTGCGAAACGATGGTCCCGGTGGCGATCGGACTCATCGTCTCGCGGGCCATCGACACCGGTGATGTGACGGCGATGATCGTCTCGCTGGTCGGTCTGGCGGCCTTGTTCGTCACCCTGTCGTATGCGTGGCGGATCGGTGCCCGCATCATCGTCGTCGCCATCGAGCGGGAGGCGCATCTGGTGCGCGTGGAGGTCGCCGGTCGTGTCCTCGATCCGCGGGGTGTACGTACCGAGCTGTCGGCGGGGGAGTTGCTGACGGTCTCGACGTCCGACGCCGAGAAGGAGTCCTGGATCCTCGATCTGATCGCGCGGGTCTTCGCGTCGGCCGTGGCGGTCGTCGCATCGGCTGTGGCGTTGTTGATCATCGATGTTCCCCTGGGCCTTGCCGTCGTGATCGGGACCCCGGTCATCTTGATCGCGCTGCAGCGCCTCGCTCCACTGCTCACCCGCGCAGCCACCGCCCAGCAGGCCCGGATCGCCGGTGTGTCGGGTATGGCCACCGATCTGGTCAGCGGTGTCCGGCCGCTGCGTGGCATCGGTGCCGAGAACGCCGCGACCGAGCGATTCGTGACGTCGAGCCGAACGGCATTGGCGGCGACTCTGAAGCTGGCTCGCGCGAACAACGTCTATCAGGGCTTCTCGGCAACGGTCAACGCGTTGCTGGCCGTCGGGATCGCCGGTACCGCCGGCTGGTTCGCGCTGCAGGGCCGAATTTCGGTCGGTGAGTTGATCACCGTCATCGGCCTTGCCCAGTTCGTCATCGAACCCCTGACCGGGTTGGCGAGAATCCCCGGCGTCGTGGCGATGGTGCGCGGATCGGCCGACCGACTCGCCCTGGTGCTCGGTGCGGAACACGTTCTGCCGCAGTCTGAATCCGCGGTGCCCGCGGGGACCGATCTCGACATCGACGGCGTTCGATTCCGATCGCTCGACGGCCTCACCTTCCGGGCAGAACCGGGCGAGATGCTCGGCGTGGTCGCCTACCGACCGCAGGACGGGGAGGCGCTCGCCGCGCTGCTGTCCGGGCAGATCTCCGACGCCGACTACACCGGAACTGTTCGCGTCGGCGGCATTCCGGCGGGGAAGATCGATCTTCGACGCGCCCGCGAGACCGTTCTCGTCGAGCCGCACCTCACCGACCTGTTCGCCGGAACCGTCCGCAGCAACGTCACCGCCGGGCGGGAGCGGCCCGACGCCGAACTCGACCGAGTGCTCCAGGCATCCGCGGCCACCGACGTCGTCGAATTGCACGAGGCCGGTCTCGATCACGCCGTCACCGACCGCGGAGCCAGCCTGTCCGGCGGCCAACGCCAGCGAGTGGCGTTGGCGCGAGCGCTGTCGGTCGACGCCCCGGTCCTGGTACTGCACGACCCCACTACCGCCGTCGACGCCGTCACCGAGCACGCCATCGCCCGCGGCATCGCCGAGCTCCGGCACACCGAAAGAACCTCGCAGACAACGATCCTCATCACCACCAGCCCTGCGCTGCTGTCGGTGACCCATCGCGTTCTCGTCGTCGACGACGGCCGCGTCGTCGCCGAGGGAACGCACCACGATCTCGCGTCCTCGGACACGCAGTACAAGGACGCGGTGCTGCGATGACCACCCCCGAACTTCTTCCGATCGCCACCGGAGCCCGATCCGGTCGCTGGTTGCTGGAACAGCTGAAACTACGACGGGTGCGTACGGCGGTCACGCTGCTCCTCGGCGCACTTGCGGCGGCGATGTCGCTGGTGCCGGTCTACGTCTTCGGGGTCCTGGTCGACCGCGTCCGCGACGGGGCCGACTCGTCGACGATCATCGGGGTCGTCGTCGTGATCTCGGTGGCCGCGGTGATCGGCGGCATCGTCACCGGTTTCAGCGGCTACCTCATCAGCACGTTGGGTGAGGGCATCCTGGCGTCGCTGCGCGAGGCCGTCGTGCGCCGCGCGCTGCATCTGCCGGTGGCCACGCTCGAGCGAGTGGGCAAGGGCGACTTGCTCTCCCGGGTGGGCGACGACGTCGCGGTGATGGCCAAGTCGATCGGTGAGGTGATCCCGCAGCTCGTCGGCGCGTTCCTGCTCGTGTGCCTGAGCATGATCACGATGCTCGGCATCGACTCGCGGCTGGGCCTGGCGGGGCTCGTCGCGCTGCCGATGTACGTCCTCGCGCTGCGCTGGTATCTGCCCCGCTCGGCACCGAAGTACGCGGCCGAACGCGTGGCGATGGGCGAGCGAGCGCAGTCGTTCGTCAGCAGCATGCAGGGCGCGAAAACCGTTCGTGCGTACGGGCTCGAGTCGGCGCATCTGAAAGAGATCGATCGGGCGTCGGCGAAGGCCCGCGACATCGGTGTCGATGTGTTCCGCTTGTTCACCCGATTCGGATCTCGAAGCAATCGCGCCGAATGCGTCGGACTCTCGGTGATCCTGTTGGCCGGATTCTTGCTGGTGCGAGGCGATCACGTCACCGTCGGTGAGACGACCGCTGCGGCGCTGCTGTTCCACCGACTGTTCAATCCGATCGGCACCCTGCTGTTCACGTTCGACGACATCCAGTCCGCGGGAGCCTCGTTGGCCCGGCTCGTCGGCGTCATCGACATCCCCGACGAGCGACCCGTCGGCGACGGTTCCGTGCCGTCCGACGCCGCCTTGGACGTCACCGATCTGCGGCACGAGTACGAGTCCGGCCACGAGGTTCTGCACGGAGTGAACCTGCGGGTCGACGCAGGCGAGACCGTCGCACTCGTCGGATCCACCGGCGCAGGCAAATCCACGATTGCAGCGATTGCGGCCGGCTCGATGGCGTCGACATCGGGGACAGTTCGTGTCGGCGGCGCATCACTGGATGCGCTGGGCAGTGAGGGCCTGCGGCGACACGTCGCGATAGTCAGCCAGGAAGTGCACGTGTTCGCCGGCCGATTGATCGACGACGTGTTGCTTGCCGCCCCGGATGCCGGTCGTGACGACGTCGAAGCCGCACTACGCACCGTCGGTGCCTGGTCGTGGGTCGAGGCGCTCGAGAACGGCCTCGATACCGCCGTCGGCGAGGGCGGACACCAGTTGACCGCGGCTCAGTCGCAGCAATTGGCCTTGGCGCGACTGGTTCTCGCCGACCCGGCCGTCGCGGTGTTGGACGAGGCCACCGCGGAGGCGGGCAGTTCCGGTGCGCGAGATCTCGAAGCTGCGGCCGAGGCAGCGACGAGGGGGCGCAGCACGTTGATCGTCGCGCATCGGCTGACTCAGGCCGCTGCCGCCGACCGCGTGGTGGTCCTCGAACACGGCAGAATTCTGGAACAGGGTCCGCACGAGGAGCTGGTCGCGGCCGGTGGACGATACGCACAGCTGTGGGAGGCGTGGCAGGGTCGCTGATTGATTTAGCAATTTGCCTAAAGCTATTAGGTTTGGTTACGGTGTCCTCGAAAGAACGAGGAGGCCGGTATGGCACGCGCAGGATTGACCGCGCAGCGCATCGTGGCGGCAGGAGCGGATCTGGCCGATGAGGTCGGCTTCGATCGCGTCACCGCCAGTGAGCTGGCCAGACGCTTCGATGTCAAGGTGGCGAGCCTGTATTCGCACCTGAAGAACGCGCACGAGTTGAACGTCGGGATAGCGCTGCTGGCGTTGGAGGAACTGGCCGATCGGGTGTCCGAGGCGCTGGCAGGCCGAGCGGGCAAGGACGCATTGGTGGCCGTCGCCAACGCGTATCTCGGTTATTCGCGGGAGCACCCCGGTCGCTATGCGGCGACGCAGTTTCCACTCGATCACGAGACTGCTCTTGCAAGTGCGGGAGTGCGTCACTCGGCAATGATGAAAGCGATCCTCCGGGGGTACGACCTCGGCGAAGAGGATCAGGTACACGCAGTTCGATTGCTCGGCAGCGTGTTTCACGGCTATGCCAGCCTCGATGCGTCGGGCTCGTTCGGTCACAGTGCGCCCGATTCGCAGCAGTCCTGGGCCCGCATCCTCGACGGAATCGACACACTCTTACAGCACTGGAGGCAGTGACATGGAACCGATCTCCGAGCGCGACATCAGGTCGTCGTTCGTCAACTCGTCCAAGGGGGACGCCGGAAGGCTCTCCCTTCCCGAGATGTTCGACGCGGTGCCGTGGAGCGATCTCGACTTCTTCGGTTGGGTCGACCCCAAGCTTGCCGGGAGGAGCTACATCGTCGTTCCCTCCGGGGATTGCCTGCGTGGAATTTCGTTGCGCTACAAAGTCGGTGGGCCACGCACAGCGCAGATGTGCAGCATCTGCCTCACCACACACGCGAACGGTGGCGTCTCGTTGATGGCTGCCGCGAAAGCAGGCGAATCCGGCAGGCGCGGCAACACGGTGGGTACCTACATCTGCTCTGACCTCGCGTGCTCGCTCTACGCGCGAAAGAAGAAGACCCCGGCGTTGGGCCGTCAATTCAAGGAAGACTTCGATGTCGAGACCCGCACCGCGGCAGTGGAAGACAACATTGCTGCGTTTCTCGCCCGCGTCCTCGATTGATCAAGTGGTGGGCGGCGAGCGCGCGCCCCAATTGACGACTGCGCGCCCATACTCTGATGCGAGTAGGGGCGCGCAGTCGGCAAAAAGGGTGTGAGGTCCTGCCGGAGATCGGTAATTCGCCGACAGTACCGAAGTCAGTCCTTGTTCTTCTCTGCGATGAACAGCTTCTCGATGCGCTCCGCCTCGTCCTTCTTGGCGGCGGCCTCGTCGGAACGCTCGGCGGCCTCGGCCAGTTCGGCCTCGGACGGCGCGGCGGCCAGCTTCTCCTGCTTGTCGACCTGAGCCTGCTGCGCCTTCTTGCGATCCTCTGCGGCCTTCGCGGTGGCAGCGGCCTGCTCGTCGGCCTTCTTCTTCTTGGCGGCGGCTTCACGCTCGGCATCCTGAGCGGCCTCGCGCTTGCGTTGCTCGGCCTCCTGGCGGGCGTCACGTGCGGATTCCTGGGCGGCGGCGTCGGCTGCGCGGCGATCCTTCTCGGCGGTCTCGCGAGCCACCTTCAGTTCGTCGTTGGCTGCGGCCTTCTTGGCCCGAGCCTCGGCGTCGAGGCGCGCTGCTTCGGCACGGTTCTCGGTGCTGTCGACCAGGGTTTCGCCGCGATCGGCGAGTCCCTTGTCTCCCAACAGGTTTCCGACGGCACGGTCCAGTGAACCGAGCGTGTGCTCGTACACCAGGCGCACGGGTGATTCCGCATTCATCTTCTCGACCACGTTGGTCTCGATGAGCTGCAACGGAATTCGAGCGATCTTGTACTGGATGCGAAGAATGGTCATCGGTATGGCTAGGACACTCATGAAACGAAACTCCTGTTTTGCAGTAGTGGTTCAGGCCTGGTTGCGGAGCTCTTCGGCCTTCTTGCGATCGGCCTCGGCCTGACGAAGCGCCTCCTGGTGCTTCTGTGCGGCCACCATTTCGTCGGAGTCCGCGGCAGCCTGCTCGATGCGCCGGTCCTCTTCGGCCTCGATCTGCTCGGCGGTCGCGTCGACCTCAGCGGCAGCGCGCTCCTGCGCTATGGTCTCGCGCTTGTTCTGCTCGGCCGCGACCACCTGCGTCTCACGCACCCGATCTGCCTGCGCCTCGGTGACCGCGGCGTTCTCCTCTGCGGCCTCTCGGCGGCTTTCGGCTGACGTGCGAACGTCGGCCAGTTCCTCGGCGGCTTCGGTGGCCTGCGCTTCGGCGACCCGCTCCGTAGCCTGGGCCTCCTTGTGTTCACGAGCCTGAGCAGCCTGTAATTGGCCCTCGGCCGTCAACGAGTCGTTGCCGGTCACCGCGCCCACGACCTCTTTGGCCTTGCCCTTGATTCCGTCGAGCAATCCCTTGCGTGCTTCGCCCGCTACGTTCTCGTCAGTCATGTAACACCAGGTACCCACTGGCTGTTCGAGTAACCCCGTGTCGGTGTCGGACGATACGATCCCCGACGGACGAATCAGCAGTAAGGAGACGTATGCCTATCGCCAAGATCAACGGCATCGACCTGAACTACCAGGTCAAGGGCAGTGGAGACCTGGTAGTTCTGATCATGGGCACCGGTAGCCCGGGCCGTGTGTGGGAGCTGCATCAGGTGCCCGCTCTCACAGCAGCGGGATACCGGGTGTGCACTTTCGACAATCGCGGCATCGCGCCGTCGTCGGAGAGCACGCACGGCATCACCATGGAGGACATGGTCGCCGATACCGCCGGCCTGATCGAGCTCGTTCGCAACGGTGACGAGAAGGCCTACGTCGTCGGAACGTCGATGGGCTCACGCGTCGCGCAGGAGCTTGCTCTGAGCAGGCCGGATCTGGTTCGTAAAGCGGTCTTCCTCGCCGGCCACGCCCGAGTCGACGAATTTCAGAAGACTCTCGCCAACGGCGAGCGAGCGCTGTACGACAAGCGCGTCGAGCTCCCGGGAACCTACTCGGCTGCGGTGACAGCGGTGATGAACCTGTCGCCTGCGACGTTGCGTGATTCTCGCGGGGCACGCGACTGGCTCGACCTGTTCGAGTTCTCCGCCTCCTCGCCGTCCGCCGGCGTGCGCGCTCAGCTGGGCATGGAGGACGATTTCGATCGAACTGCGGCCTACCGCGGCGTGTCGGTGCCGTGTCTGTCGGTCGGATTCGCCGACGATCGGATGATCCCGCCGTACTTGGGCAAGGAACTGGCCGACGCCATTCCCGGTGCTCGGTACGTCGAGATAGCGGACGCCGGGCACTACGGATATCTCGAGCGCCCCGAGGCCGTCAATGCGGAACTGCTCGGCTTCTTGAAGGCCTGACGGCACCACGGCTCGACCTGCGTTGCTAGGGTCGTGTGGCACCTCACGGTGCAGACTTACCAACCAAACGTTCGCGACGAGTGAGGCGAGATGAGTACCAACCCGTTCGATGACGAAGACGGACGCTTCTTCGTGCTGGTCAACGACGAAGACCAGCATTCGCTGTGGCCGACGTTCTCCGAGGTCCCTCAGGGATGGCGTGTCGTCTTCGGTGAAGACACCCGCGCCGCGTGCTTGGAGTACGTCGAGAAGAACTGGACCGACATGCGTCCGCGCAGCCTGCGTGAGGCCATGGAGGCCGACGCTGCTGCACGCGCATCCGCTGAGGGAACCCCCAGCACAGAGGCCTGAGCTCCGCCTCTTACGAAGGACTCGTACCGCGCCGCCGACGAACAGTCGGTCGGCGCGGTTCTTCTGTGCGGCGAAGCGTCGGGCGCAGTAGTTCTTCCGTGCGCGCGATGATGCGTGGTCGACGCAGGGTGCGGGCACCCCACTCACCCAAAGTCACACCGGCGGCCAGGCCGCAGCCGACGCCGAACGCCGCGAACAACGAGCTGATGCCGAGCAGTAGCTGGTCGTTGAGGATCGCGTACAGACCTCGGTACAGCGCCAGGCCGGGGAGCAGGGGAGTGATGCCTGCGACGGCGACGATCAACGGTGGAATCAGCGCACGACGAGCCAACAGACCACCTGCGAATCCGACGACGGTGGCAGCGATGGCCGAGGCGATGATCGGCCCCACGTTGAGCGTTTGCGAGAGCAGATACACCAGCGATCCCGCGAAGCCGCCCATGAAGGCAGCCGTCAACGCACGACGCTCGGCGTAGCAGGCCAGTGCATAGAACAGCGACGCTGCTGCGCCGGCGATCACCTTGGTGGGGACCTGCAGGATGTCCGGTGGGGCCAGGTTGCTGATCTGCGGCAGATCGCTGCCGATCAGCGCGGCCAACCGCAGAGATGTCGCGACGCCTGCGATGATGCCGCCGGTCATCATCAACACTTCGAAGAATCTCGACACCGCCGTGATCGGGGCCCCGGTGATCGCGTCCTGCACCGAGCCGACGAGCGAGAGGCCCGAGAGCAGCACGATCACCCCGGCCGCGATGATCTGCGACGGCGAGATACTGATGTTCAGTTGGTCCTGGAAGTTGTAGAGCGTGATCGCCGGTGTCGCCGCCACGAAGCCGCCGACAACCTGCTGGAAGAAGAACGGCAGGCCCGCACGGTTGAGGACGCGGCCGATGCGATCGATCACCATCGTCGTCAGGAAGCTGACCACAGCCACCAACGCGCCACCGCCGAGCAACACACTGATGGCCGCAGCCATGCCCGACCACGCCAGCGTCGCAATCCACCGGTTGTACGGGTGCGGAGCCTTGGTGATCTCGTCGAGTCGCTCGAGCGCCGCGCTCGGCGGCACCATCTTCACGCGCACGGCGCGAATGAGACGGTCGACCTCGGCCAGCCGCGTGAAGTCCATCGAGCGGTAATGCACGATGCGCATCGTCGACGCCGGAGGACGCGTCGGGCCCCGGTGAGCACTGAGGGTGATCGAGTTGTACGTGACATCGACATCGCATCGCGCGAGGCCGTACGTCGCGGCGATGTACTGCACCTGAGTCGCCGTATCCATCGCTGCCGTGCCCGAGGCCAACAGCACTTCGCCGACGCGAACCGCGAGGTCCAGCACCTCCGCAACCGACGCATCGTCGGTCAGATCGATCGGACGTAGGGGCGACGGTGCTGCGGTCGGCGTATCGATGGTGGCCCGACGCTCACCGGTGAGACGGCTCAGCGAAGCCGTCAGGTCTTGCAGGAAAGTCATGACCGTCTTTACACGTTGCTGGGGTGATCCACGGACAAGGTACCTGTTGTTACTGAGCGTCCGATGAACGGATATGCTGGCTTCGCTTCACTGCCTCCTTAGCTCAGCGGTAGAGCACTCGCCTTGTAAGCGAGCGGTCAACGGTTCAATCCCGTTAGGAGGCTCCACCGAAAATCGGGCCTGACCTGGCCCTTTGTGTTATCTCTAATGAGTTTCATTGCCGACTAGGCAAGCTCGGTGTCACAGAGTGTCACAACTGCTTCAAAACTCGCCGGAACAGCGCCTGGTGAGTCCGCCTGCTCCTTGGTGGACGGTCGCGGACGAACGCCGGTCAACTCGCATCATCGGATGGCTCGTCACGACGTCGGACGAGTGACTGCAACGTATCGGCCGCGCCCAGTAGCGCTTGGTTCTGGGAGTGGACATAGGTGCGCATCGTGAAGGCGTTGTCCGAATGCCCCAGCCACGCCGAGATCACGGCAATAGGCACACCTTGAAGGTGCAGCAGAGTCCCGCACGTGTGACGCGCGTCGTGGAGACGTATGTCGGACACCTTGCTGTCGATGCATAGCCTGCGCCAATAGTCGCTGACCGTATCGGGATGAAATGGTCGCCCGACAGCGTCGGACACGACGTACGTGCCGGGGCCGACGTAGCTCGAACTCTTTCGTTCCACACCCTGCAAGCGGTGTGCAGTTTCGAGTGCGGATTTGAGGGCTGGCGTGAGGGGAAGCGTGCGCTTGGACTTTTCTGTCTTCGGCGGACCCTCTACGACGCGTCCATTGACCGAGACTCGCGTGTTGTTGATTGTCAGGCTGCCGGCGTGAAGATCGACATCGTTCCACCGAAGCCCGCACAGTTCACCGCGTCTTAGGCCGCTCAGCGCAAGCAACCAGGCGTGCCCGTTCCGGTCGGCCGTCGATGCCTCCAGGAGGCGTTGCACTTCGTCTTCCGTGAATGTCTGCATCTCGACGTGCACACGGGGCGCGCGGTCAACGAGCGCGGCAACGTCTCGTACCAATCGCCCTTCTCGCATCAGCCCGGTGAGGACCGCGCTTACAAGGTTGAGCATCGGATTGATCGAAGTGGCCTTCCACGGACGTCGCAGTTGGCCATCGGGTTTGACCGAGCTGCCGGCCAACAGATCGTTCACTAAAGCGTCCAAGTGACCCTTGGTCAACTTCTGCACCGCTAGCCCGCCGTAAGTATCGCGCAGCGGTTGAAGGGCATGGGTATACGCGGCTTTTGTGGACTCTCGTATGCGTCGTCCGGCAAGCCATTCAGCGCAGGCCTCTTCGACCGTGGTAGTCGACGAGGGAACGAATGTTCCCTTCGAGACTTCCTCGAGTACCTTGGAAAAGGCTGCGCGAGCGTCCTTCTCCGTATGAAATCGACGACGCAACTGTGTTCGCTTCGATGCCCTGGTGCCGGTGGAGTCGGCAACACCAGCGTCGACGGTCATTTGATACCGCAACTCTGTACTGCCGGTAGACCGATTGGTGACGTAGATCTTCTTGATCTGTGGCGGCAGTTGCTGCCTAGCCATCCTCTTCGTCCTGTGTGTTCATGCCCACCAGTTGGTCTGTGTTGTGGTTTGTGTCATTGGCGGTCCGCCGTAGTCCTACCATTCAGGCTTCAGCGGGCCGGAGCCCGCAGGATCCGGTTCGGCGAGCGCAGTCTGGTGACCAGTCACGCCACGTGTCCCGTGTTGTTTGTGGAATGCCTCTTCAAGACAAGTCCTCAGACTCCGACTGACCGTCGGTGCCATTGTCAATCGCCGTTGTAGTGAGCGCGTCCTGGGCCGTCATCGATGAAGGACTGAAAACCGTTCTTCCGATCTTTCGTGTCGAAGATGTCTACGAATAAGCGTTCCTCGATCTGCAGCCCCACAGCGAGGTCAACTTCCATTCCGAGGTCAATGGCACGCTTCGAATGGGAGATTGCCATAGAAGCGGCCCCGCTGAACTGTCTCGCCCACGCGAGTGCAGTGCCGAGGACGTCGTCGGGCGCGACAACTTCGTCGACGAGTCCGAAGTCGAGTGCCTCGGTAGCCTCGATCACCCGGCCGGTGAAGATCAGTTCCTTGGCCTTCGATGGTCCGATCAAGCGAGCAAGTCGCTGTGTGCCCCCGCCTCCCGGCATGATTCCGAACTTGGTTTCGGGGAGCCCGAGCTTCGCGTTCGCGGCGGCAATACGTCGGTCGGCCCCTAGACACAGCTCGAGACCGGCACCGACAGCCAGACCGGTGATTGCCATGACCGTCGGCTTGCCGATGTCCGCAATTGCACCGAGATGTCGTTGAAGGCGGCGGGCATCCGCGCGTAGTTCAGCCGAGGTCATGGAGTGCAGCTCCTTGATGTCGGCTCCGGCCGCGAGAGTTTTCGGACCGCCGTACACCACTACGGCGCTTATATCGGAGCGTCGGTTTGTCTCCTCGGCCGCGGCGGCGATCTCCATCTGTACTTGTCGGCTGAGCAGATTGTGCGGCGGCCGGTCGATGCAGATGATTCCGACTCCGGTGTGATCCTCTGGCGTCTGGAGTTTCACGAATTGGGTCATAGTTTCCTTGCGTCAAAGACCGAGGTTGCACCAGCTACGTTGAAGCAATGCGGATGCTGGTGCCGATCGATCGACTGAGAGTGTTTGCTAGCGGCCTTTCTTGATTGCCTCGAACACCTTCGGGTCGACGAGGGTGGAGACGTCGCCGAGTTCGCGGCCCTCGGCCACGTCGCGCAGTAGGCGACGCATGATCTTGCCGGATCGC